>CALWMV010000089.1 GCA_944382125.1 uncultured Lachnospiraceae bacterium | reverse complement strand
GTGTCAACATAATCAGTTATTCCGTAGTCGCTTTCATTGCGCACCTCCAGCGGTGCAGCCCACTTATGGTCATTGACACAGGTTTTTACTTCTTCGACGACTTCATCCATAAATCCATCATAGGGAAGCGAGGATCCCGCCTCTATCTCTATGGTTATCTGCCTTGTCTGTCCGGAGACCTCTTCTACAAAGTATCCTGCCTCACCTATGGCTGTAACAAGCTTATTGACTGCATCTTTGGTCTTGCTGCCTATAAGTCCCTGACAGTTATTTATGATGGTCAGGGCTTCATTGTTTCTGGCGGTTATGCCTGTCACTATGCCTGAATTGTCATATTCGACTGCGATCTCGGGGTTGACACTTATAACCAGTATTCCTCCGTCGGCTTTGATCTCATTTTCAATGGATGCCACTTCAACTGAAGCTTCTGTCTCTGCCTCTGCTTTTACGGCCTCTGCTGATGTCTCAACAGCCGTTCTTTCAGCTCTCTGTCCTCCGCTGCACCCTGTAAGGCTCGAAAGGCCCATCAACATAGCCAGTGCTGATAAGATAATAATATTCTTTTTCATAAGATCCTCCTTATTGTCTTATAAGATCAGTTTGTGATGAGTGATTTTTGTCTTACACTTATATAATACGGGGCAGATGATCGGAAATCGGGGTCCATGAATATTTTTTTAATCATCGTAACCACTGTCCTGATCCTGATAGGGGCTTCCGCCTCCATTATCATAATTACTGCTTCCGCTGCTGCCATAGCCGCTGTCGCTGCTGCTGCCGTAAATTCTGGCATTGCTGCTTCCGGGCTCTCCGTAAAGGCTGTCATTTCCGGCATGATACCCTCTGTCCTGGTACTCATAGGGACTGTCGTTCTGACCATAATCACTGTCGTGATCTATATATCCGCTTGTCTGCGGCAATGTTTCCCTAACAGGGGCAGAAGTCGGAGCCTGGGTCTCAGGTATATCATTTGCTGTCTGAGGCTTTGATGCAGCCGGAGCTTCAGTTGGAGCAGCTGTTTCATCTGTTTCCTGCGGTTCAGTCACAGATTCTTCACTATGGTCCGGGATAGTTATCGTCCAGCTCTCATCTTTTTCCTGTATCTTTAAAGCTTCCTTTTCTTCTTCGGACTTGGCTTCCGTTTCAGGCTCCAGCTCAATATATTCTGCCTCTCCGTCCTGCTCTTCTAACTCTATACTTACATAAATACCTTCTTCTGTGTAGCTTACGAGCTTCTCCGCAAGCTGCTCTCCATGCTCCAGAGACCAGCCCCTGCGGTCTGAATCCACCCTGAGCTCTATCCTGCCTCCGGAATCAAGATATCCCATCCCGATGGCCCTTGCACTCAGCTCACTCACCACAGTGTCAAATGTTTTCCGGCTGTAGCTGTAGCCATCAGAAAGAGCTGCTCCATCATCATTCATTGCTTCTATATCTATGACCCTGTCCCGGCTGTTGACATCTATCCTTACATCAGGATTTATGCTCATATAAACAGAACCAAAGGGCATGAATTCTGTCCTGTATATGGATCCGCCTGCAATTATCAGGCAGGCAGCTGCGGCAGCTGTCAGAAGCCTCAATCCTTTGTAAAGCGGCGTGATCTTCCGGTTTTTCTCAAATCCTTCAGCTTTTTCTGTTTTTTTGTGATCTTTGCTCTTCTCTGGTTCCTCGACTCTAGAGGCTATTTCAGCCTTAGCACTCTCCTTCTCTTCTTCGGGAGATGCCATAATACCGGGTGTCAACGATGCATCCTCCATAAGTATCACCCTATCCAGGATATCTCCGGGTTCATAGCGAAGATTCGCTGCCTTCAGGAAATGGCCTTCCTCATCCAGGACCACTGCATAGGCAAGGTGTGTCTCCATGACCATATATCTCATACTGCAGCACCCCCTTTCTCAGAGGATAAATGCCTCAGATGTCCCCTTATGATCTCATAGCCGTTGGTATGTATCAGCAGCATGGCGAGAAGGTACTTTCTATGCCGCTCCAGAGTCTTTTTTTCGACACCCACTGCCTCTGAGAGCCTTGTTATCGGAAGCTTGCCGCTCCTTTCGATCTCTTCCATCAGCTGTCTGTCCCTGATCGCATAGGTTATGATCCTTCTGCAGGCTGAAAAGGTCCTCTCCTGCCTCGGGCAGTTATCTGCCACATCAGAGAAGCTGACCCCGAAGCCCATAAGTATCTTCTCAAGCTCCTCTATCTCACTCTTCGTAGCCTCAAGGCCTATACTCTCTTCTATATGATCTCTTCCATCAGTAAGCTCATCTTTGATGCTGCGTCCCTCATCATCCTCCTCGTCATCAATGGAGATATGCCCTCTATGTCTGGATTCCTTTCTTATATGATCCAGCAGCCTGCTGCGGATGACCAGCGCCGCATAACTGAAAAATGCACCCTTCTGCTCACTATACCCTTTTATCGCTTCATAAAATGCCATCATTGCGATACTGTATTCATCATCCTGATCTGTACATATCCGTGAGATGCATTTTGATGCCTCTGATCTGATAAAGGGCAGATAATCTCTGATCAGAAGATCAGCGGCATTTACATCATCCTTAGCCATATTTACTCTTATTATGATACTCTGTCCTTCCCCCATATCTGCTCCTTTATCATAGGATACGTAAGGATCCAGCCAAAAACGGGGTCGCTGTTAAAAACCGGTCTTCCATTTTGTCTATAATCCCAAATTTTAGTATACGACAGTAAATGTTTCCTCCGAAATCATGCATTGGTAATCTTTTTGTAAAATTACCGTATAATTGAACCAATTTTAAGCTATGCTGACGCACTGCCTCCCTACGGGAAAAGGTGATTTCGTCGAATCATTTTTCAAACACAAAAAACCCATGGACCTTCATCCATGGGCTGAACATAAAAAGACAAATTGCTCTCTGGTGCAGTTAATAAAAAAGACACCGGCCTAAGCCGACGTCCTCGATGCGGAAGATGAGACTTGAACTCACACGCCCTAAACGGGCACAAGAACCTGAATCTTGCTCGTCTGCCAATTCCGA
>CALWMV010000088.1 GCA_944382125.1 uncultured Lachnospiraceae bacterium | reverse complement strand
AGACAGAGATCAAAGGTTCATGGTTTCAGAGCCAGGATGAGCAGCGCAGGCGGAAGAAAGGTGCTGCACAGAAGAAGAGCTAAGGGAAGAGCAAGATTATCAGCCTAAGGCGTTTTATGGGACCGCTCCGGCGGTCCTTTGTTTTCTTTTGCAAATAATGAGATATTTTCCCTCTCTTAAAAAGAATACCGACTTCAGAAGGATATATAAGGAGGGCGCTAAGACAGCCTCTCCTAATTTTGTTATGTATGTCCTTAAAAATGAAGAAGGCATATCAAGGCTCGGCATCAGTGCCAGCAGGCGCTACGGAAACAGTGTAGAAAGACACCGCTTCCAGCGAAGGATAAGAGAGATATTCAGAACTTTTTCAAATGTAACCAAAAACGGCTATGACATGATTATAGTGGCCAGGAACAAGGCTAAGTACTCCGGATATACCGAGCTATGTGAGGATTTTCGGAAGCTGCTTATAAGTCATGATATTTTTACAGGATCGAAGTGAGTATATGATAGCAAGGCTTATGATCAGATGCATACGCTTTTATCAGAAGTATCTGAGCGGACTCAAGGTCCATACTCACTGTATTTACACGCCTACCTGCTCTCAATACGCCATTGAGGCAATCAGAAAGTACGGCGCGTTCAAAGGTTTTTTGCTGGCAGTATGGAGGATACTTCGCTGTAATCCATTTGCCAAAGGCGGTTATGACCCTGTTCCTTAATTTTACGGAGGTTGAATCTTGATACCTATTTTCCTTACCAGACAAGGCGGACCCCTGGGTATTTTTTCGGATATCCTCGGCGTCATCATGGACGGAATCTTCCGTCTCATGAGTTCCATGGGTATAGTCAATATCGGTATTTGTATCATTATCTTCACCATAGTGACCCGTTTACTGATGATACCCCTTTCCTACAAGCAGGCTAAATCACAGAAGATCATGGCAGTCATACAGCCTCAGATATCCCTTATACAGAAGAAGTACAAGGGCAAGGAAAATGACCAGCAGGCCATGATGATGCAGAATGCAGAGATAAAGGCCGTATATGAGAGATACGGTACGAGCATGACAGGAGGCTGCCTCCAGCTTGTTATACAGCTCCCCATCATACTCGCCCTTTACAGAGTTATCCAGAATATACCTGCCTACGTTTCTGGGGTTAAGATCTATTTTACTCAGATAATAGATGCCATCGGCGGAAGCGCAGCCATAGATCAGATAAACAGCTTTGCATCCTCAAGCGAATCATTTTCAAGGATACTTTCCACAGCCCGTATAGGTGAGCAGATACAGACGACGGATCATATAGTTGATTTCCTTTACTATCTCAATCCGTCCCAGTGGCAGAGCTTTATCGACTATATCAGCAGCAATAACATGGCAGCTCAGAATGTCATAGATACCGTGATAAAGCCCAATATGGATGCCATCATCAATATGAACAGCTTCCTCGGCATCAATCTTGCTGCTTCACCTTCATCCTACGGACTTACCTCACTGCAGGCCTGGATCATTCCCCTGCTTGCAGGACTTACCCAGTATATAGCCTCAAGGATAACCATGAAGGCTACCTCAGGATCTGGAGATCAGACCACAGCCCAGATGATGGGTACCATGAATGTCATGATGCCCCTTATCTCCATATTCTTCTGCTTCTCCATCTCCTCAGGTGTCGGCATATACTGGATCGCTTCTTCAGCAATAATGGGACTTACCCAGTTCCTTCTCAACAGACACATGAATAAGGTGAATGTTGATGACATAATCAAGAAGAATCTGGAAAAGACCAATAAAAAGCGTGCCAAGAAGGGACTTCCTCCCATCAATGAGAAGACCCAGGAGGAAGAGCTTAAGAAGATGCAGCTCAAGATGGAAAGGGAAGAGCAGAAGCGCCAGCAGCAGCTTGAGTCCACAAAGAGCCGCATCGACGATGCCAACAGCTATTACAAGACCGGAAGCATCGCAGACAGAGCAAGGATGGTACAGCAGTATAACGAGAAGCATGAAAAGCGCAAGTAAATAAAGGAGTATATATGGAACCTATCAGAGTATCAGCCAAAACTCTGGATGATGCCATAACCAAGGCATGTATAGAGCTTGGCGTCACAAGTGAGTCCATACAGTATGATATAGTAGAGACCGGCTCCAACGGCGTATTCGGAATAGGAGCAAGGCCCTATGTCATAAGCGTAAGCGTTAAGCAGGCTGAAGAGGCCATGAAGGAGGATATGGATATCCTTCCCGAGGAAGATAAAAAGGCCCTTTCTCCGAAGGAAAAGGCCATCGACTTCCTGAGCTCCGTATTTGAGGGCATGGGCCTTGATGTTGCCATAGATGCATCCATCAGCGAAGACGGACATGAGATGAACGTGGTCCTTTCAGGTGATGACATGGGAGTTCTCATAGGAAAAAGAGGACAGACCCTTGATGCGATCCAGTATCTTACAGGCCAGGTAGTCAATAAGCACAGCAATGATTACATAAGGGTAAAGGTAGATACCGAAAACTATCGCGAAAGACGAAGAGAGACCCTTGAAAAGCTTGCAAAGAACATAGCATATAAGGTAAAGAGGACCAAAAAGCCCGTTGCTCTTGAGCCTATGAATCCTTACGAGAGAAGGATTATACACTCAGTGCTTCAGCCCGATAAGGATATACTCACAAGATCAGAGGGTGAGGAACCTTACAGACACGTTGTGATCTGCTTTGCAAAAAAAAGAAAATCCTGATCAAAAAATGAACGCTTCCATATATTGTGGCAGCGTTTTTTTTTGCACAAAATGTGGATAAAATGTTGAAAACTTAAAGATCCATCAACAGCTTCAAAAGTTGAAAAAAGAGGCATTATGAAGTAAAATATATACGTAGTTTTTTGCCTCTATAATAATAAGGAAGAAAGAGTTTTAAAATGAACGTCGATATAAGAGAAAAATGGGACGATGTCCTTGCATATATGAGGGATGAATTTGACATCACGGATCTCTCCTTTGAGACCTGGCTCAGACCCCTTAAGGTATACAGGCAGACCGATAAGGAGCTGATCCTTATAGTGGCTGATCCCATGTATAAGAACTATATATCTAAAAAATATCTCAATCCCATGAAGGTCGCCATAGAGTCCGTATGCGGATGCGACATGGAGCCTGTGTTCATAACCCAGAAGGATGCTGATGCATCTGAAGCTCCCAGGGAAGAGAAGGAGGATAATAAGGTTTCAGCCTCAGTAATAGAAAAGGCAAATCTCAATCCCAAGTATACATTTTCTTCCTTCGTAGTAGGCAAAAGCAACCAGATGGCCCATGCAGCTTCAGTGGCAGTGGCTGAAAGCCCGGGCATAGCCTATAAGATACTTTATCTGTACGGAGGTGTTGGTCTCGGCAAGACCCACCTTATGCATGCCGTGGCCCAGTACATCCTTAAAAATAATCCGGATGCAAAGGTGCTTTATAACACAAGCGAGACCTTCATCAATGATTATGTGGAATCCATACAGAATAAAAGGGCTTCCGAATTCAGAAGGAAATACAGGGATCTGGACGTACTGATGATAGATGATATCCAGTTCATAGCCGGTAAGGACAGCACCCAGGAGGAGTTTTTCCACACCTTCAATTCACTTTATGAAAGGGATAAACAGATCATAATAACCTCTGATAAGCCTCCGAAGGATATAGATGATATAGAGGAAAGGCTTCGTTCAAGATTCGAGGGAGGACTGATAGTAGACATACAGCCCCCTGATTTTGAGACACGCATGGCCATACTCCGTAAAAAGGAAGAGATGGACCACCTCAATATAGATGATGAGGTCATAAAATATATAGCCGACAACATAACCTCCAATATCAGAGAGCTGGAGGGAGCACTTACAAGGATAGTTGCCAAGGCAAAGCTTGAAAACCTTGAGATAAATCTTGAGATGGCAAGGAATATCCTGAAGGACTACATAAGAACTGACGGCAATAAAAACAGCATTACCTCAAACCTTATACTTTCCGTGGTGGCAGAGCATTTTGGTATCAGTACGGCTGACATACTCTCCCAGAAGAAGAATAAGGATATAGCATATCCCCGCCAGATAGCCATGTATCTCTGCTGCAATATGACAGGTGATTCACTGCAGCAGATAGGAAAGATCATAGGAGACAGAGATCACAGCACTGTCATACATGGAAGAGACAAGATAAGTGAAGATATCAATAAAAATGATAAAGTAAGGCAGGATATCAACATTTTAAAGAAAAAATTAACACCCTGATTGTTGATAAAATATTTATCCACATATTTGTTGATAAGTTAGTGGATAACCCGTTGATTTAAGGTTGAAGGATGTTTACTGTTTTCATTATTTTTCTTCATAAACATAAAGCGGGCCATGAACAGCATATAGGCTAAGCTGATCTTTATTCAGCCCATCCACTGATATCAACAGTGCCTACATTTTATCAATAGGAGTTCAACACAGGATTTAACACGGACTTCCCCTTTTATATAAGGCCCGGAGGCTGTTTTCAACAAATCCACAGCCTATACTACTATATACTACTAAATTTAATAATAAATAATAATACAGACGTTCGACCTGAAAGGAAATTTATGAAGATAAGCTTTAAAAAAAATGATCTGGTAAATGCGATCAACATAGCTTCAAAGGCAGTGGCCTCAAAGACCACCATGCCCATACTTGAGTGCATACTCATTGAGGCTGATGAGGATGGAGTAAGCTTTACCGCCAATGATATGGAGCTGGGTATCAATACCAGGATAAAGGCTTCGGACTGCAATATCATCGAAGGAGGAAAGACGGCCGTTGAGGCAAGGCTTTTCTTTGATATCATAAGAAAGATATCCTCTGATGACAGCTCTGAGATAGTTCTTTCAAAAAAGGACAGTATCATAGAGATTAGCTGCGACAATTCATTGTTCAAGATACAGGAAAGAGATGCGGATCAGTTCCCTGTGCTTGATCTTATAAGTGATGAAAAGTATATCTCCATTTCTCAGTTCACTCTGAGAGAGCTGATAAAGGATACTATATTTTCCATATCTTCCAATGATTCCAATAAGATGATGACAGGTGAGCTCTTTGAGGTAAAGGGAGATAATCTTAAGGTGGTATCCCTTGACGGCCACAGGATAAGCATCAGGAATACCTCCCTTCGGGACAGCTATGAATCAGTGAGCGTTATAATCCCCGGAAAGACTCTCAATGAGATACAGAAGATCATCCCCGGAGATGCGGATAAGGATGTCACGATCTGCTTTTCACAGAATTCAGTTCTTTTCAGATTTGATGATACTGTCATGATATCCAGGCTTATAGATGGTGAGTTCTTCAGGATAGACAATATGATACGTCCTGATTTTGATACCAGGGTGGTCATAAATAAAAAGGAGCTTCTGGATTCCATAGAGAGATCCACCATACTTGTAAGGGAAAGTGACAAGAGACCTCTTATATTCAATATAGAGGATTCCTCACTTGAGCTCAGGATGAGTACGGTCATAGGATCCATGGATGACAGGCTGCTTATGCGCAAGGAAGGAAAGGATCTGATGATAGGCTTCAATCCCAGATTCCTTATGGATGCCTTAAGGGCCATAGATGATGAAGAGGTAAGTCTTTATATGACCAATGCCAAGTCTCCTCTTATCATAAGGGATGAAAAGGACAGCTATGTTTATCTTATACTTCCGGTCAATTTCAATGCTTATTCTTATTGATGACTGATGATAATAGAATCTATTGATTTAAAGGATTTCAGAAATTACAGAGAGCTTTCCCTGGAGCCGGTAAAAGGCATAAACATACTTTACGGTGATAATGCCCAGGGAAAGACCAATCTCCTTGAAGCGGTGTATGTGGGCTGTACTTCAAAGTCCCACAGGGCTGTAAAGGACAGGGAGCTGATAAATTTTGATTCCGATGAATCCCATATAAAGATAAATCTTAAAAAAAATGATGTGCCCTACAGGATAGATATGCACATCAAGAAGAACAGATCAAAGGGCATAGCTTTGAATGGCATGGCTCTCAGAAGGGCCTCCGAGCTTTTCGGCATAGCAAAGGTCGTATTTTTTTCTCCTGAGGATCTTTCCATCATAAAGAACGGTCCCGGAGAAAGAAGGCGTTTTACAGATATGGAGCTCTGTCAGCTTGACAGGCTCTATACCCATGATCTCATATCCTATAACAGGGTCATAAATCAGAAAAACATACTTCTGAAAAGCATAACTGATGAGGCTGAGCTTCATCAGATGCTCGATATATATAATTCACAGCTTGTAAAATACGGAAGCGGAGTAATAAAAAAGAGGCAGGCCTTCATAGATGCGGTGGCTGAGCTTACGGCACCTCTCCACAGAGAGATAACCTCCGGTAAGGAGGAGCTTTCCCTTGGATATGATAAAAATGTGGAGGCCGAAGCCTTTGAGTCTGAAATTAAGAAAAATACCGAGAGGGAGATAAGGCAGCGTATGAGCCTTATAGGTCCTCACAGGGATGACATAAGTTTTTTTGTAAATGGACTCGATCTCAGACATTTTGGTTCCCAGGGTCAGCAGAGGACAGCGGCCCTCAGTCTCAAGCTTTCTGAGATAAAGCTTATAGAAAAGTATGCCGGAGAAAAACCGGTGCTACTTCTGGATGATGTGCTTTCTGAACTTGATCGGAGCAGACAGGAGATGCTTCTTGATTCAATAGAGGAGGTCCAGACCTTCATGACCTGTACCGGTCTGGATGACTTTATAGATAACAGGTTTCATATCGATAAAGTATTCAGGGTTGAAAACGGAAAGATAGCAGAGGAGAATTAAATGGCAGCTGAAAATAATGAAAGAGACAATAAGTATCTTGATAATGAGATGGAAGCCCAGGAGATGGAAAAGAGCTTTGAGGTCAATAATGGCCATAACAGCGATGAGTATGATGCTTCCCAGATACAGATACTTGAGGGTCTTGAGGCAGTAAGAAAAAGACCCGGAATGTATATTGGCTCCACCTCCATATCCGGACTCCATCATATGGTTTATGAGATAGTTGATAACGGAGTGGATGAGGCTCTTGCAGGCTTCTGTGATGAGGTATCTGTAACCATAAATCCTGACAATTCCGTGACGGTAAAGGATAATGGCCGAGGCATCCCTGTGGATATACAGAAAAAAGCCGGAAAGCCTGCAGTTGAAGTAGTATTTACTATACTTCATGCAGGAGGCAAGTTCGGAAATGGAGGATATAAGGTATCCGGAGGACTTCATGGAGTCGGAGCTTCAGTGGTCAACGCTCTTTCAGAATGGCTGGAGGTAGAGGTAAGGAAAAACGGAGAGGTATATAAGCAGCGGTATGAGCGCGGCAAGGTCATGTACCCTCTTAAGAAGATAGGCACCTGTGATCCTGATGATCACGGTACTACCGTTACCTTCAAGCCGGATGCTGAGATATTTGAAGAGACAGTTTTTGATTATAAGACCATAAAGACCAGGCTTCGTGAGACTGCCTTCCTTACCAGAGGCATAAAGATACATCTTAAGGATGACAGGGAAGAGAAGCATGATCGTACCTTCCATTATGAGGGAGGCATAAAGGAGTTCGTAACTTATCTCAATCAGGCAAATGTTCCCCTTTATCCCAATGTGATCTATTGTGAGGGAGAAAGGCTGGGAATATTTGTTGAGGTTGCGATGCAGCATACTGATGCCTATACGGAAAATATTTATACCTTCGTAAATAATATCAATACTCCCGAAGGAGGTACTCATCTGACAGGCTTCAGGAATGCCCTGACAAAGACCTTCAACGATTATGCCAGAAAGATGAAGCTTCTCAAGGACAACGATGCCAATCTTTCAGGAGAGGATATAAGAGAGGGACTTACGGCCATAATCTCTGTAAAGATAGAGGACCCTCAGTTTGAGGGCCAGACCAAGATGAAGCTCGGGACCTCAGAAGCAAATCAGGCTGTAAGCCAGGTCCTTACGGAGCAGCTTACCTATTTCCTT
Organism: uncultured Lachnospiraceae bacterium; assembly: GCA_944382125.1. GTDB lineage: Bacteria > Bacillota > Clostridia > Lachnospirales > Lachnospiraceae > Avilachnospira. The sequence continues at coordinate 7,140 of CALWMV010000088.1, read as the reverse complement.
GAGCAGAATCCCCAGGTCGCAAAGATCATGTGCGAAAAATCTATACTTGCTCAGAGAGCAAGGGCTGCGGCAAGGAAGGCAAGGGAGCTTACCAGGAGAAAATCCGTGCTTGAGGGTGCCGGTCTTCCCGGAAAGCTTGCGGACTGTCAGGAGAAGGATCCCGAAAAGTGTGAGATATTCATAGTCGAGGGAGATTCAGCCCTTGGACCTGCCAAGAACTGCAGGGATATAAGATATCAGGCAGTCATGCCTCTTCGAGGCAAGGTGCTTAATGTGGAAAAGGCACGTCTGGACAAGATATATGCCAATAAGGAGATACAGGGCATGATAACTGCCTTCGGTACCGGCATACATGATGATTTTGATATAACCAAGCTTCGCTATAATAAGATAATAATTATGACCGATGCGGATGTGGACGGAGCGCATATATCCACACTGATGCTTACCTTCCTCTACAGATTCATGCCTGATCTGATAAAGGAGGGCCATGTATATCTGGCTCAGCCTCCTCTTTATTATGTAAGGAAGAATAAAAAGCTTTACTATGCATACTCTGATGCAGAGAGGGATAAGCTCCTTGAGCAGGTAGGAAAGGATGCGGACGTACAGAGATTCAAGGGCCTTGGAGAGATGGAGGACCAGGAGCTTTCAGAAACTACCATGGATCCGGAGACCAGGACTCTGCTTCGTGTCAATATGTCCGAGGATTCCAGATCAGAGCTGGATCTCACCTTTACTACCCTTATGGGAGATCAGGTAGAGCCCAGAAGACTGTTTATTGAAGAAAATGCAAAATATGTGGATAACCTGGATGTTTAAGGCATTTTCAGTTGATAAATTATTCAATAATAAATAATAATTACGATAATTAACTTGTCAAAGAACTTGTATAGTATTGAGAGGGAATAAATGGAACCTAACGTATATGACAAGATAAAAGAAGTAGATCTGAAAAATACCATGGAGAGCTCCTATATAAACTATGCCATGTCGGTAATAGTTTCAAGAGCGCTGCCGGATGTAAAGGACGGACTTAAGCCCGTCCAGAGGCGCATCCTTTATGCAGCCATGAAGATGGGAGCTACGGCTGATAAAAAGACAAAGAAATGTGCCACCATAGTGGGAGAGACCATGGGACATTATCATCCCCATGGAGATTCTTCCATATACGGAGCTCTTGTCAATCTCGGACAGCCCTGGTCCACCAGGTATCCGCTGATAGAAAAACAGGGTAACTTCGGATCAGAGGACGGAGATTCTCCTGCAGCAGCCCGTTATACTGAGGGTAAGCTCAGCCGTCTTGCCATGGAGATGCTGGATGGTATCAATAAAAATACCGTAGATTTCGTTCCCAACTTCTCCAATGAGCAGGGCTATGACGAGCCTGTGGTCCTTCCTGCCAGGATCCCCAATATCCTTGTCAACGGTACCACCGGTATAGCAGTAGGTATGGCTACCAATATCCCTCCCCACAATCTCAGGGAGGTGACTGCGGCTGCAGTAAAGATGATCGATAACCGCATACTCGAAGACAGGGATACTGATATCGATGAGCTTATAAAGATAGTAAAGGGACCTGATTTTCCGACGGGAGCCCAGATCATAGGAAGGAAGGGCATAGAGGAGGCCTATCGTACCGGACGCGGAAAGATACGCATGAGGGCGGTATGTGAGATAGAGACCCTTCCAAACGGTAAGGGAGTCATAACAGTCAAAGAGCTTCCCTATATGGTATTCCGTTCCAGGGTCATTGAAAATATAGCAGACCTTGTAAAGGATAAGAAGATAGACGGTATCACTGCCATCAATGATACCATGGGAAAGAATTCCGATTCCAAGATAAAGATAGAGCTGAGGAGAGATGTCAATCCTCAGATAATTCTCAACCAGCTTTACAAGCATACCCAGCTTCAGGATACCTTCGGAGCCATAATGCTCTGCATAGTAAACGGAGAGCCCAAGGTACTTAACTTAAAGCAGATACTGGAGGAATATCTTAAGCATCAGGAAGAGGTCGTTACAAGAAGGACCAGGTATGATCTCAAGAAGGCTGAGGACAGGGCCCACATCCTTTCCGGACTTCTGAAGGCTCTCGAGCATATAGATGAGATCATAAAGATCATAAGGGCGGCCAGCGACGGAGATGAGGCAAAGCAGAAGCTGATAGAGGCCTTTGCATTTACCGATGCCCAGGCCCAGGCCATAGTTGATATGAGGCTTCGCGCACTTACAGGCCTGGAGCGTCATAAGATAGAATCTGAGTTCAAGGAGCTTTCTGATAAGATAGCTTATTACAATAAGATACTTGGTGATAAAAAAGAGCTCCTTACAGTCATAAAGGAAGAGATACAGCTTATAGCCGATAAATATGGTGACGACAGGCGTACCATGATAACCGGTGAGGTGGGTGAGATCCTGGAGGAGGATCTGATACCTGATGAGGAGACAGTCCTTACCTTCTCACATCTGGGATATGCAAAGCGCATGGATCCCGATAATTTCCGTGTCCAGAACAGAGGCGGAAAGGGCATAAAGGGTACCCAGAATATAGACAATGACTATATAGAGGACATAATCTCCACCAATTCCCATACCACCATACTCTTCTTTACCAATTTTGGAAGAGTATATAAGCTGAAGGCCTATGAGATACCCGAGGCTTCAAGGACTGCAAGGGGCACTGCCATAGTGAATCTGCTTTCCCTTATGCCTGGAGAGATACCTAACGCAGTCATCCCCATAAAGGAATTTGATGATGACAGCTTCCTCATCATGGCTACCAAGGGAGGCATGATAAAGCGTACACCTCTTTCCTATTATAAAAATGTAAGAAGCAATGGCATCATAGGCATAAGCCTTAAGGATGGAGATGAGCTCATAGAGGTGAAGTATTCCGCAGGCAATGAGGACATCTTCATGATAAGCAAGTACGGTATGTCCATACGCTTCAATGAGAAGGACGTAAGGATAACCGGGCGCTCCTCCATGGGCGTCACAGGCATGCGTTTCGGACGTCCCGACGATGAGGTAGTAGGCATGCAGATAGAGAGTCAGGGCACAAGGCTCCTGATAGTTTCCGAAAACGGCTACGGAAAGCGCACTGATATCTCCGAGTTCAAGACCCAGGGCCGTGGAGGAAAGGGCATACTCTGCTATAAGGTCACTGAAAAGACAGGACCTATCTGCGGAGCCAAGCTCTGTGGAGATGAGGGAGATCTACTGCTCATAACCAACGAGGGCATCATCATGAGGACCTCCATAGCTTCCATATCCCTTATAGGAAGGAATACCAGCGGAGTCAAGATCATGAACATAGATCCGGAGAGCGGAGTATATATTGCCGCTATCACAAAGACCAAGTCCGATGAGGATAAGGAAGATATCCCGGAGGAGACAGCAGAGGAAGATAAGGAAGCCGGAGCCCCTGAGGATGAGGCTGAAGGCTTAACTGAAGAGACAGCAGAGGATAATTAAAAAAAATGAAGGATCTTAAAAGGTACGTAAGCATCATCATGAGTTTTGTTCTTATGGCTCTGCCCGTGGCAGGGCCTCTTATACCGGTCTTCGGAGCTCCGTCAGAGAGCTTTGATCATGACGGAAGCTACAGGCTTATCTGCGGATATGAGGAGGGAGATTATGAGTATGGCGACGCATCGGAAAATGACGCTCCCAAAAAACATGTCCATGATGAGAGCTGCTATGAGCTGATAGACGATGACTCTGAGGAAGAGTCTTCGGAGGATAAAGGACCGATACCGGATAAAGAGGAAGGAGCCGCCGATACTTCCGCTTCAACGGCTCAGGATAAAAAATATCCTGATTCAGGTTTTTCTGATATAAATGTCATAGATGACACTACAGCAGAAGACAAGGATAAGGGCAGTAAAGAGAATCCTTATACGATAGCAGATATATTGGAAATCGGAGAACCGAGTTATTTTAATGGAAATATTGATGAGAAGTACTTTTCTGAAAGCGAGCTCAGGCAGTCTGATGATGGAGGCTATATCTTAGATCTTTCGGATAAGGAGCCTTCGGAGTATATAAACTTTGATGATGTTACATCCAAGCTTCCTTCTGAGTTGTTGATAAAATTTAATAATCATACATTTATTTATTTTAAACCAGAAGACGAAAGTATTCCAGAACCATTGGATCTCAGCGAAAAGTATCTTTCCATGGATATAAGCTGGGACAGCGAGACCTTTGGCGAGGAAGAAAAAGAGGGTACTTATATATTTTCTGCGGAGCTTGAACGTAAGATCCAAAATCTGGACTTGTCCATAGATGATGTGACGGTAGATCTCGGAAATGAAAGCACGGAAACAGAGCTTAAGGGTGTCTCATATGTATCCAAAGAGGGGGATACTGAGACCTGCGATGCCATAGCTGTGACAGAAAACGATGATACATGGTCAGATAATACCTATGCCGTGAGAGGAAATATCATCATAAATAATGTCGTGACGGTAAAAGGAGAGGTAGAGCTCATACTCATGGACGGAAGCAGCCTCACTGTCAACGGAGGCATCAATGTGCCGGAAGGCTCTTCATTTACCGTGCTTGGACAGGAGAAGGGCACGAGCAGGCTCGTAAGCAGAGGTGACGATATTTCAAATGATGGTGGTGGCGGATATGCCGGCATAGGAGGATGCGGTTCAGATCAGTCTACCGTAAACTTTGGTTATATCACTCTTGCGTCAAGAGGTACTATAGAAGCATATGGTGGAAGTCGCTCCGCAGGCATAGGCGGCGGAGGCTATATGGATAGCAACGATACTGAATATAATGGAACTATAAAGATAGTGAGGGGCACGGTCTATGCCAAGGGAGGGATTTGGGCTTCTGGTATAGGAGCGGGAGCAGATGGTGACAATAGGAGTACTATAGATATCCTTGGAGGAGACATAACTGCTTCGATTTTAGGAGAAGTAAATTCAAGTAATAGAGGAGCATCTATAGGAGGCGGTCTAACTACAGGCTGCGGAGAAATAAATATTTCAGGCGGACATATCATCGCTGAAATGGATATAGGAGATGGTAAATGGCATAACGATGAAAAGGCAAAAGGTAATAATGAGATAAATATTTCAGGCGGCGTAGTAGAGGTAGCCGGAAATATAGGAAATAACAATGAAGATTATTCTTGTGTAAATGTGGACATAAGCGGCGGAGTTGTATTTGCCAATTTTATAAATGGTAAAGATGGTTATGAAGCGGCCAACGGACTTATATTTGTTGAAGGAAACTGCGAAGTAAATGAGAAAGTTTCTCTTTCTGACAATGTAAAGGAATTTGAGATACCTGATGATGCTACGCTTACATTTACAGACGGTGGATCTCTCGAGCTTAACGGACAGGTCATAACAAATCGCGGCAGTATAGCAGCTAATAGTAGTGTTACATCTGATGTACACATATCTGGTAACGGTATCATCATAAATTATGAAACTATTGAACCGGATATTATTTTAGGTGAAGGTATCAAACTGCTCGGACAGAAAAGCTCCTCTGCCATGACCATAAACGGAGAGGATAAGGCAGAGGCTTCCTATGGAGATGAGATAAGCATATCCGTAAATATCACATCTGCAAATGATACAAATGCCCTTTCAAGATCCGCAGCTATAAACGAAGTGGCTGTATATGCAAAGAGAGAAAGAGACAACAGATTTCTGATAGGCACGGCACCGGTGGAAGGCAGCGAAGCAGAATTAAAAATTAAGCTCATAAACGATGAGGACCAGGGCATATACTGGAGGCCGGGAAAGTACACCTTGACCGCCTATTACGGAGGAGGCGGAGATGAGGGCTATACTCCCTCGGAAATCAGCGCGGTGCTCACTGTTTCTAAGGGACAGCAGAGCGCAGACTCCGTAAGCTATGAGATTCTGGCCAAGGACAGCGAAGGTTTCACCATCAGCTTTTCCGATACATCTACTGATAACAGCGGCAGGCTTCAGATAAAGATCGAAGGCAGAGACGGAAATATCCTGACTGACTGGAAGGACGCAGAGCTTGGAAGTCCCATGGAGCTTTCATTTGATGATGAATCTTATGCAAGGCTTTATCTGCGCTATGCCGGAGATGACTTTTATCTTGATTCCTCCGAAGCAGGGCCCTATGAGATAAAGTATGAAGTTCCTGAGGAGCCTACACAGCCGGAGGATCCTGAGGATCCGGAAGAGCCAGCAGGACCTGAGGAACCAGCTGAGCCGGAAGAGCCGTCACATGGAGGAAGCTCGGGCGGTTCCGGAGGCTCAGTAAGCGGGCCGGTAGGAGTATATTATGCTGACGGAAGGAACAGCGGATCCCCCTCAGGCATCAAAGAAGGCAGCTTTGAGCTCATTTCCGATACGGAAAACTCGGGAGAAGGGAGCGAAGGCTCCTACAGCTGGCGCTTCAGGCTCTCTGACGGAAGCTATGCCAGGGATATGTGGATCAAGGCCCTCTGGAACGGCAGAGCAGATTGGTATTATATAGGAGAGGACGGACTTATAAAGGGAGGATGGTTCACTGATAAGGACGGCAATATCTATTATCTCCATCCATATCATGACGGAAGCTTCGGATATATGTATACCGGGGATCAGATCATAGATGGAGTCCAGTATCATTTCTCAACGGGAACAGAGGAAGGTCTTCCGGAAGGAGCGCTTAAAAGACAGTCATAGATAAGACTTCATAAATAAAATATCATCAGAAAGAGAAAGTCCTCTGAGAGCTGGCATGCAGCCAGCTTTCGGAGGCTTTTTCAATTATTGGATCCTGACTTGCAGCTAAGACCGGACTAAATATAGTGGTAGCAAAAATGGGGTAAAAAGCATATATTGTAGCTGTAAAAATAAGTTAAAAAATGGCTTAAAATCTTGTTGACAAAAGATTTTAAAACAAATATAATGCTAAAAGCACTCCATTGGCGAGGGTGATGCAGAAGTACTCAAGAGGCCGAAGAGGCGCCCCTGCTAAGGGTGTAGGTCGGGCAACCGGCGCGAGGGTTCAAATCCCTCCTTCTGCGTTCAGAGCTCTCAGAGCTTTGAAAAAAGAATCGAAAGATTCTAAAAAACCTCTTGACAATCCACAAAGGATATGATAGAGTATACAGGCTGTCAGCGAAGAGCTGAGAGCGAAGGACCT
>CALWMV010000087.1 GCA_944382125.1 uncultured Lachnospiraceae bacterium | reverse complement strand
CTTCTTCTGTGCAGCACCTTTCTTCCGCCTGCGCTGCTCATCCTGGCTCTGAAACCATGAACCTTTGATCTCTGTCTCTTTTTGGGCTGAAACGTCATCTTCATGATCTTCTCACCTCCTAACCTATATATGTTTATTTTTTAGTAACCAAACGCTAAAACATCTTTGCTATTATATAGAAAAAGAAAGGCTTATGTCAATAAAAACAGGCTCAAAATGGGAAAAATAAAGCTGAATTGTGGTTAATGGACATCACAAAAACAAGATATTGTAATATCAGCTCTTTATTATGATTTATTGTTAAGCAAAAGATCAGGCCTGAGAGCTGAAAACCTCTGCCGTCCGACTGCTGCCCTGCAATGTCTGCCAGCAGAGGTTTTTAAGACCTTTATATGCTTAATTTTTGACTCTAAATATATGGTAAAAAGCGATATTTGACCTTATAATTAGCTCTATCTGATAATATGTAAGATGCTAAGTTTGTGATCCTGAAAAACTTCTGTCTCGGACTGCTGCTTTTCAATGTCCTTCGACAGAAGTTTTATCAGGACAAACTGTAAAGTCTTAAATTATCAAGCTTAAAATTATGCTGAATTCTGCTTTCTGATATTGCAAAACGGAAGTAAGAATACAGAAGTTAATATAAAAAAGGAATGTTTGGTAATCAGAAAAGAAGGAATCATATGTACCAAAGCGGTAAGCATATAGAAGCATATTATGACGCAGCAGTAGTGGGAGCCGGCCATGCAGGCATAGAGGCAGCCCTGGCCTGTGCAAGACTGGGACTTAAGACGGTGGTATTTACCGTAAGCGTGGACAGCATTGGCCTCATGCCATGCAATCCCAATATCGGAGGCACCTCAAAGGGACATCTGGTATGTGAATTGGATGCTCTCGGAGGAGAGATGGGAAGGTGTATAGACCGTACCTTCATCCAGTCAAAGATGCTTAATAAATCTAAGGGTCCTGCAGTACACAGCTTAAGGGCCCAGGCAGATAAGCAGGCTTATATAGCTGAGATGAGAAAAACTCTTGAAAATACTCCCGGACTTGATATAAAGCAGGCAGAGGTGGCTGAGCTTATTGTTGAAGATCAGGCCCCTGATTGTGGAAAAGAGGATATAAACGAAGACACCTCTGTGGATAAGTCGGGGAAAAACAAGGGTTCAGGCCGCAGGATAGCAGGAGTAAGGACTTCCTCGGGAGCCGTGTACCATGCCAAAAGGGTGATACTGTGTACCGGAGTTTATCTCAATGCCCGCTGCATATACGGAGAGGTAAGTGAATATACGGGACCGAACGGACTTCGGGCTGCAAATGAACTTACTGCTTCACTTATTGCAAACCATATACCTGTAAGAAGATTCAAGACCGGGACTCCTGCCAGGGTGGATAAAAGGAGTATAGATTTTTCCGAGATGGAAGAGCAGAAGGGTGATGATTTCATAAGGCCTTTTTCATTTTCCAATGAGCCCTGGGATATAGAGAGAGAGCAGGTATCCTGCTGGCTTACCTATACCAATGAGCATACCCATGAGATCATCAGGGAAAATATAGACAGATCCCCTCTGTTTTCCGGAGATATAAAGGGAACCGGACCCAGATATTGTCCCTCCATCGAAGATAAGGTCATGAAATTCCCTGATAAGGAGAGACATCAGATATTTATAGAGCCCGAGGGACTTTATACCAATGAGATGTATCTTTCAGGCATGAGCTCATCCCTTCCTGAGGATGTGCAGGAAGCCATGATCAGGACTATGCCGGGATTTTCCCATGCTCACATAGTAAGAAATGCCTACGCCATTGAATATGACTGCATAGATGCAACGGTGCTTAAGCCGACCCTGGAATTCAAGGAGATAAAGGGACTTTATGCGGCAGGACAGATAAACGGATCCTCAGGATATGAGGAGGCTGCAGTCCAGGGCTTTATGGCGGGAGTCAATGCCTCCCTTTCTTTTTTGGGAAGGGAAGAAGCAGTGATAGACAGATCCCAGGGATATATAGGAGTCCTTATAGATGACCTTGTGACCAAGGAAAGCCATGAGCCTTATCGTATGATGACCTCAAGGGCAGAGTACAGGCTCCTGCTTCGCCAGGACAACGCTGACATAAGACTCAGGGAGCTGGGACATAGTATTGGTCTTGTATCCGATGAGGAATATGAAAAGTTCCGGAGAAAATGCGATCAGATAAAGGCCGAGATAGCCCGTATGGAAAATACCATCGCAGGCTCCAATGAATATACTAACAGCTTTCTCAGAAGACACGGCTCCACAGAACTTCCGGACAGCAAAGGAGCAAGCCTTGCAGAGCTTATAAAAAGGCCGGAGCTCAACTATGAGCTGCTGTCAGAGATAGATACTGACAGACCGGTGCTTTCCTGGAGAGTAAGGGAGCAGGTCAATATAGAGATAAAATATGAGGGATATATCAGGAGACAGCGTCAGCAGGTAGAGCAGTTCCGAAAGCTGGAAGGGAAAAAGCTTCCTGCAGACATAAACTATAATGAGCTTAAAGGCCTGAGGCTTGAGGCAAGACAGAAGCTTGATAAGATACGCCCTGAAAATATAGGTCAGGCCGGACGTATCTCAGGAGTGTCACCGGCAGACATCTCGGTACTGCTTATCTATCTTGAACAGCTGAAGGGCTAAGATGCAGGAGACATAATCCTTAATAGACCATTCTGGGATTACGATAGAATAACAGCTTTATGCTGTGAATGCTGTAAAAAGGTGATAATAGATTATTCCGAGGCTGAATAATAAAAGGAAGAGTTTATTACGTTATTATGATGTAATATGTAAGTAAAAGTACATTTATGTTTGTTCTATTTAGCTTCTATGAGGTTTTGCAGCTATTTTGTTTACCCGAACTTTTTCTTTTAAACTATGATATAGTATTTTTTGTATATTTTAGGATTTTTATGCAGAAGGATATTTTTTATACTGAGTTAAATAAGGGCCTTTCTGAGCTTTCGCTATGCTTAAGAGATGAGCAGAAGGAGCAGCTTTTTTATTATTACCATATGGTAGTGGAAAAGAACAAGGTTATGAACCTTACGGGCATCACTGAGGAAAGAGAATTTGTCATAAAGCACATTATTGACAGCCTATCCATAGTAAAATGTGGAAAACCGATAACAGATATGCTCATGGGTGTGGATAATAATGGGAAGATGGGAAGTTTTCGGCTTATAGATATCGGTACCGGAGCGGGTATGCCCGGTGTCATACTTAAGATCGCCTTCCCGGAGCTTTCAGTCGTACTGTTTGATTCTCTTAAAAAGAGGCTCAATTTCCTTGATGAGGTCATAGCAGAGCTTTCACTCAGGGATATCACTACGCTTCATGGCAGGGCAGAGGATATGGGGCAGGATAAGTCATATAGGGAAAGCTTTGACATGGCTGTATCCAGAGCTGTTGCCAGGCTCAATGTACTTTCGGAATATTCCCTGCCCTTTGTTAAGCGTGACGGGCTTTTCATCTCATATAAATCAGGTGAGATAGAAGAGGAGCTTACAGAGGCAAAAAATGCCATAGGCATGCTTGGAGGCCGTGTTGAAGGTGATATCAGATTCAGGCTTCCTGATTCTGACATGGAACGAAGCCTTATATATATAAGGAAGATAAAATCAACTCCTGCATCTTACCCCAGGAAGGCCGGGGTGCCTTCAAAGAAACCGATAATGTAGGATCTTGTGCTATTGAACTTTGCTTGAATGTTTCACGTGAAACATTATCAGTTTGTTTTACTTAAATGGCTGCATGGAGTAGAGGCTTCCATATACTTATATAGAAGATAATTATGAAAATGAACTCAAAAAAGGTATCAAGGCATTGCTGGATGTCTGAGACTTTTATTTTGCAATATAAAAAAATCAGAAAAGTAAGAAATATTGAGCAGGACTAAACAGAGTATGAGTATTGAAATGAAAGAGACCATTGCAGCCATAGCAACAGGACTTACGGAATCCGGCATAGGGATAATCAGGATATCCGGACCGGAAAGCTATGACATCATAAAAAAAATATTTCGTACAAAGTCAGGAAATAAGCCTGATCTTTCCGAAAGCCATAAGGTACATTATGGCTTTATAAATGTTTCACGTGAAACATCAGAGGATCAGATCATCAAGTCAGCTGAAACCGATAATATGAAGAAAGAACGGACAGAGACTTTGGACGAGGTCCTGATGCTCAATATGAAGGGACCGAGGAGCTATACGGGAGAGGATACCATAGAGATAGACTGCCACGGAGGGGTCCTGATGATGAAAAGGATACTTCAGGCGGTACTTGGAGCCGGGGCCCGTCCTGCCGAGCCCGGCGAATTTACAAAAAGAGCCTTTCTGAACGGGAGGCTGGATCTCAGTCAGGCTGAGGCAGTGGCAGATATCATAAGCGCAAAAAATGACAGAGCAATAAAGGCCTCAGTATCACAGCTGAGGGGAAGGGTATCAGACAGGATAAAGGAAATAAGGGCAATGCTGCTTGAGGATACAGCATATATCGAAGCCGCCATGGATGATCCTGAGCATATAGAGCTGGAAGGATTTTCTGAAAAGCTTGAATCAGATATAAACGATGCTTCGGAAAAAATCAAAAAGCTTATAGCTTCAGCAGAAAACGGCAAGCTCATAAAGGAGGGAGTAAATACAGTCATACTGGGAAAGCCCAATGCAGGTAAATCTTCACTGCTGAATGCCCTCCTTCGTGAGGATCGGGCCATAGTTACGGATATCGCAGGGACGACAAGGGATACTCTTAATGAGTCCATAAACCTGAATGGCATAAGTCTCAACAT
>CALWMV010000086.1 GCA_944382125.1 uncultured Lachnospiraceae bacterium | reverse complement strand
CTCATGTTCCTTGACAGCGATGACTACTGCGGAGAGACCATGCTCTCAGACATGTATGAGCTTGCCGAGGAAAATGAGGCTCAGCTCGTCATATCCGGCTTCTATATAGAGACCTACTATGACCTCAAAAACGGTAAATACATGGTCTCGGACTATATCCCCGAGTCCGCCGTGTATAAGGATCGGGAAAGCTTCAGGAGGGCTGCATATAAGCTCTTTGACAAAAACATGCTTTATCCCCCCTGGAACAAGCTCTATCTTAAGAGCTATATAAAAGACAATGGGCTTTATTTTCCGGAGACCTTCTGGGATGACTTCCCCTTCGTGCTCTCAGTCATAAGGGAGATAGAGAGGGTAGCGGTGACAGACCGGCAGTATTATCATTTCCTTCGGGCCAGAACCGAGTCGGAGACTCAGAAATATGTCCCGAAGATGTATGAAAAGCGGGAGGAGGAGCACGGCTGGATGGTGGAGCTCTATAAGCACTGGGGCCTCTGGTACGGAGTCCAGAACGAGCAGAACCGGGAAATGGTCTCCCGCCGCTATATCGACAGGCTCATAGGCTGTATCGAAAAACTGACCAAAAAAAACTGCAGGCTCAGCCGGGCGGAAAAGAGGGCGGAGACAAAAAAGATGCTCCATAGCGAAAATACCGTCTTCTGCCTTAAGCACGCAAGGCCCAGGTCCATCTACTCAAAGCTCATGTACCTGCCCCTCAGGTGGGGGAGCACCAGGCTTAGCCTTCTTGAGGCCTCAGTCATTACCTACGTGAAGACCCATGACATGAAGCTCTTTGCAAAGCTAAAGACGGGGAGATAAGGGCAGACCTATGCAGAAGGATTTTCAGTTTTTATTATACAATTCCGCAGAGGAAAATATATCCGTCAACGCCGTGGTAAAGGACGATACCATATGGCTTACGCAGAAGGCGATGGCGGAGCTGTTTGGGTGCAGTACGGATAACATATCTCTGCATTTAAAAAATATTTACAATGAGAGAGAGCTTGACCTTGATACAACTTCCGAGGTTTTCTCGGTGGTTCAAAATGAGGGCGGGAGATGCCCGGGAATAAAGAATTGATATATCGAAAAGCATTTATATGATAGGAAAGGAGTTCCTATGGCAGAGAAGATCAGAATGGTATTAGATGAATATGTCAGGGGAATAGTGAAGATATATGGAGAGAAGCTTCATTCAGTGATTCTGTATGGATCCTATGCAAGGGGTGACTATAAGGCTGACTCGGATATTGACATAATGATACTTGTAGACATGTCTGAGCTGGATATCAAGGAATTCAGACATAAGCTTTCGGAGCTTACTTATGATATAAATGAAAAATATGAGTGTGACATAAACCCCATTGCAAAGAGTCTTGATCTGTTTGTACAGTGGGAAGATGCCTATCCATTTTATGCAAATATAAAAAATGAAGGAGTAAACCTGTATGAAGCAGCCTGATAAGAAATATCCGAAGGATACGTCACACCAGTGATTATGATGATTTTTTTATTGCTACCAAAGATGAAGCCAATGATCAGATAAATACAGCAGAAGAGCTTTTAGAGCTTGCAGAAAACTATTTAGTTAATCAGATAAAAGACAAATAATATATGGATACCGCAGCAGTGATAGTTACATATAACCGCAAGGCACTCCTTAAGGAGTGCATACTTGCGCTGCTCGGACAGAGCAGAAGCTGCGATATACTGGTCATAGACAACCACAGCACCGACGGCACAGGGGATATGGTCAGAGAGCTGATGGAGACTGAGGCTAAGGCTAAAGCTGAGGCAGTGGGGAATGATCCTGAAAGCAGCTGTTTCTCCAAAGCAGGAGGATCGGAGCATCAGGTTCAGCTTTGCGAGTCTGCTGACGTGAAAGAAACAGTTATAGCCAACCCAAGGATCATCTACAAAGATACCGGTTCCAATCTCGGCGGTGCGGGAGGCTTCTCCTATGGGATAAGGGAGGCCGTGGAGCTTGGCTATGAGTACATCTGGATCATGGATGATGACTGCATACCGGATCCTGGGGCCCTTAAAGAACTCTTTGCGGCAGCTGACAAGCTTGAAAGAGGCAATATGAAGCCTGAGGAAAGATCCGCTGAAAGGGCAGAAGGCGCCGCAGATTCTGAAGCAATATCCAAAATAAAGACAAAGCGGACTGAAGACACCAAAGCAGCTAAGCCCAAAGAAGCTTACGGCTTTCTCGCCAGCAAGGTACTGTGGACAGACGGCAGCATCTGCAGGACCAATGTGCAGCGTTATCCCATGGCAAGGCGGATTAAGGACTTTGAGTCGGAGCTTGTGAGAGTCAACTATTCCTCCTTCGTATCCATGTTCTTTAAGAGCAGCATAGTCAGGGAGCTGGGCCTTCCGATAAAGGAATTTTTCATATGGTCAGATGATCTGGAGTACACCAGAAGGATCTCCATGAAGTACCCCTGCTGGCTCTGCAATAAGAGCGTGGTGGTACATAAATGCAAGGGCAATTACGGCATCAACATAGCCGTGGAGCTTCCGGAGCGGGTGGATAGGTACAAATACATCTATCGAAATGATGTCTATGTATTCAGAAAAGAGGGACTGAAGGGCTTCCTCTACGTGGCGGTAAGGGATCTCTACCATGTGGTGAAGGTACTGCTTACTGCAAAGGAAGGAAAGCTCAGCAAGATCAGGACCATCATAGGCGGTACTCTGAGCGGTCTGAGCTTTGATCCGAAGATAGAATATGTAAATGACCAAGACAGCAGGGCAAAGCCTTATAATTAAGAAATAGTCCAAAGTGCAGGCTGAATAGATACTATTGAATGAATCTTTCAAACCATTCAAGTGCCTTACTAATGCTTAAAAATTAAACCAGAAAAAATTAGTCATAGAAAGCTTTAATTTAGTTATAGAATTAGTCATAGAAATAGATTATTTAGCTATAGAATTAGCTATAAAAGGCTATTGTTTAGTTATAGAAAGGTATTACTTAGTTATAGAATTAGTCATAAAAAGCTTTTGTAAGGTTATAATATCAGTTATTAAAACAGAATGCAGAAGGCATAGAATAAACTGTAACAAAGAAAGTGCAGGAAATACGGTAAAAGCAGAGAGGATATATAACATATGATTTATACAGATGCTCAGTTGAAAGAAAAAATCATATGGATGATAAATGAGTTTGAAAATGAAGTTGTTGAATTTAAGGAAGCAAAAACCAACTATTCATTTAATGACATTGGAAAATATTTCTCTGCGCTTAGCAATGAAGCAAATATTCGTGGATTTCAGGAAGCATGGCTGATCTTTGGTATTTCCAATGATAAAGAGTTTATCGGAACGGAATATAGAAAACAGGGCAGTCTGCAAAATCTGAAGAAGGAACTTGTAGGTGGAACGAATGAAAGATTAACATTCCTGGAAATTTATGAAGTCAATATTCATAAATGCCGGATTGTTGCTTTTCAGATTCCGCCGGCGATTAGAGGAATTCCGACGACATGGCATGGAGCGGCTTATGCGAGGGAAGATGAGTCATTGTGCCCATTGCCGATGAATAAGGTTGACCTGATTAGAAGCCAGATAGGAATGGACTGGTCAAAAGAGATAGTCAAGGAGGCGTCTTTGAATGACTTGGATCCATCAGCGGTAAAAAAAGCGAGAGAGCTGTTTTCAAAGAGGCAGAGTGATAGAAGTAAAGCGCAGGAGATTCTGAGTCAGCTATCAGATATCGAGGTACTGAATAAAGCTGGTATAACTATTAAGGGAGAAATAACACGGACGGCACTGCTTTTATTGGGGAAAAGCGAGGCATCATATTTTTTTGATGGATTTATCCCAAGAATAACCTGGACGCTTTATAACGTAGATAATTCTGTTAAAGCATATGAACATTTTGATATGCCTCTGCTTCTGGCTGTCGATAATGTCTATAATAAAATAAGAAATGAAAAATATAGGTACATAGCAGGTCAGCAGACGTTGTTCCCGGATGAAGTCAATCAGTATGAGCCTGAATTGATCAAAGAGATCATAAATAACTGTATTGCGCATCAAGATTATCGCATGCGGGGAAAAATAAATGTGGAGGAATTTGAGGACAGGCTGGTTTTTATAAATGAAGGAGCATTTATTCCAGAGACGATAGAGGCCGCGTTGGAACCGGGATATAAGCCTCCGTATTACAGAAACACGTTTTTATGTAATGCGATGGTTAATTTATATATGATTGATACAAACTCTATGGGAATACCAATGATGTATCAGATACAAAGAGATAAGTGCTTCCCGCTGCCAACATATGACCTCAGTATCGTGAACCGTGTAAAGGTAACGGTATATGGAAAAATTCTGGATAAAAATTACACACAGCTGCTGCGTGCTGACACAGCACTAAATATGAGGACGGTATTCCTTCTGGATAAAGTACAAAAGCAGGAAATAATTTCAAAAGAAAACTTTAAATTACTAAAAAAAGAGGGGCTCGTTGAAGGCAGGTATCCAAATATTTTTGTTTCATTTAAGATTGCAGATATGGTAGGACAAAAGGCAGTATATGTGCGCAACAAAGGGTTAGATGATGATATCTGCAAACAGCTAATAATGAAAGCTCTGAAGATGATGGATGGGGCGAGCAAACAGGAAATTATGGAAGTACTGGAAAATGCCTTGCCGGAGATATTGAGTGAGGAACAAAAATCGAAAAAAGTGTCAAATCTGCTGCAGGCAATGAAGAAAGAGGGATTAGTAGAAGCAGAGGGGAAAACCCGACATGCAAAATGGAGACTGCAGCATAATGATCAGGACGGCAGACAGATATGAATAACAATGAACTGAGATTACAGAGCCTGCTGCTTCCGGATAAGGGAGTATGCGATGTGGCGGAATTATATTATCATGAGGATGGAAATGCCGTGGACTTCGACGGCTATTTCAATCTGTTTGCCATAGACAAATGGAGAAAATACACTGCCATAGATAACCTCCATCTGAGCCTTAAGTGCCGGGGCTTCAGGGAGCTTCGCCTCATGAACAGGCGGGAGGAGATAGGCTCCGTGGAGCTCTGCCCTTCGGAGCTTCGGGAATATGACATCGAATTCCC
>CALWMV010000085.1 GCA_944382125.1 uncultured Lachnospiraceae bacterium | reverse complement strand
CTGAAGCCTTCATAATCGAAAAGCATAACTGTATTTCCGTCATTGCTTATCCTTGCCTCATCGTGGGCGTCTCTCGGGTCATAAGCCCATATCTCCGCATCTTTGTGAGATACAGCTCTGTACACCCATACAGCGGATGCATCTCTGTTAGCCGTTAACAAGGTGTCTCCGGCAAATTCTATAAAAGCCTGTCCTTCACTAAGCTTAATCTGGTCTGTCAGATTTGCGCCTTTGTCAAAAAAAGCTATCCTGTTATCTTCTGTCATAACTGCCGTATAGTCTTTGCCTACAGAAAATCCTGTCAGGACCGATCCCGGGACATATGCTGTTTCCTGTTCCGTAAGATCCTCCTCATCAAATCTCACAAGCAGATCTTCACTGCTGATATATATACCCTGCTCACCTGCATCAAGCTCAAGCCTGCCCTTTTGCTCATACCCTCCTATGTACAAGGCCTCTTTTGTATCGATCAATCCGAATATCCACTGTCCGGCCTTCCCTGAGACAAAGGCAAAATAATTGCCGCAGAAGCCCCCTGCAAAATCCGTATACTCTGACTCATCATATATATACATATCGCCTTCCTCATTATTCAGATCGAATATCCTGAAGGCCCCATTATCAAAGCTTACGGCAAGCAGCGATCCGTCATCATTAAGCTCAAATATATAATTGTCGGGATCTGCAAATATATCGTTTTCTGCAGAAGGGATATACATGCCTTTGAAGGAACGCTCCGCGACCTTCTTTCCTGTCGAGGTATCATAAATAACTGCCGTATCCTCATTATGATCTATAGCTGCTACTCTTTTTCTGTCACCGGAAAGACTGAGTACGGTAGAAGTTCTTCCCGTCCATATAACATTTTTGTCTGCAACATTTAAAGCTGTTATCCCATCGGAGCCTGAATAGATCACTGCGTCCTCATTTAAAAATAAAAAGTCAGAAAGCGCAGAGCCCCTCATACTTACCTTATCCAGCAGTTTGCAGTCATATGTGCTGAATATGGCTGCCTCATTCTCATATACGGCTGCAAATCTCGTACCCTCCGGGGATACTGAAAGCTTAAACGGTGCTGACGGTAATTCGATCATATCTTCAGGCTTAAAACCATCAGAAAGTTCATATACACCTAAAGCATCAGTTAAAGCCTTCTGCGCTTCTGCTGTAACCTCGGGTTCAAACAATCCCTGTCTATCAGGTATAGCCTTAAGAGCAAGCTCTACAGCCTCATTTTTATTACCTTCCAAAAGACTGTTTACAGAATATTCAGCCAGAGTAAGGTCCTCCTGCCTTGCCTCCATTTGCTTAAGTCCGATAAAGGCTGTCATTCCGCCTGAAAGAAAAAGGGCCGCCGTAAAAAGACCTGATATTATCGCTCTCCTTTTATGCCTGATCACCCTTTTATCGTGTTTATATATACCTTCAATATCAGCAAGCATCTCCTGGGCCGACTGATATCTGAGATCGGGTATCGGATCCATGGCTTTGTTGATGATATCAGCCATGGCCTCACTGCAGTCCTCCTTACTAAGAGGAACAACTTCAAAAGCATTCTGAGCAGGCCTTCTTCCGGTAAGAAGATGATAGAGCGTAGCTCCCAAGCTGTATATATCGGACCTTACATCAAGGAATACTGATCTTCCGCTGCTGCCGCCTGTGCTGCCATTTGCTGTCCCTGACCGGGCTATGGATATTGACGAGGCCTCAGGCCTGATGACCATGGTCTCTGTCTCAGGAAAACCCATGGTCTCTGTTTCTCCGGCCTGTTCTATCCAGGTCTCTGTAGCCTCAGCCAGTTCATCTTTATGCTTCTTTACCGCTGTTATAAGCTGTGAAGTTTTTATTGAACCGCTGCTAACGAAATCTATCCCGTAAAGCTCAGGCGAAGCATAGCCTCTGCTGCCGCCTACCTTTACTGCTCCGTTTTCTCCGAGGGCGAGGGCAATATTGAAATCGATCAGACAAATATCACCGTTTGGCCTGAGCATTATATTTGCAGGCTTTATGTCCCCATGAAGTATTCCATAAGGCGGACGGCTGTGGAGATAGCAAAGAGCTTCCAAAAGCTCTCTTGTCCATTTTATGACCTCCGGCTGAGTCGGGAGCTCTCCCCGCTTTATCAGCTTATCCAGACTTTCTCCCTCCACAAAATCCATGACCGTATATACGACTCCGTCCTGTTCCACGAAATCATATACTTGAGGGATATAAGTATGACTGAGTTCCTTAAGCATATCGACCTCGCGTCTCAATGCCTCGGGCTTAGTGCTGAGCTTACGCTTATCAGCCTTTAAAACTATATTTTTGTTGAGCCTGAGATGCCTGCCAAGATAGACAACGCCTCCACCTCCGGAGCCTATCTCTCTTTCGATCTCATATATGCCCTCTATTACTTTAGACATCTTTTTCTCCAAAAATCAGTTTATATTATCCGTTCCATATTCTTCTTCAAGCCGCTTCCTGAGCCGTTTCCCGGAAAATAAAAATATAAGCATCAAAATAACTGCTGCAATAACGGCGGCAGCCATAACTGCTATACCTGTGTACAGTAAAAGCTCCGATCTGTTCAGCATGTATGTATTCATCATCCTCTCCTCAAAATATCGGGTATAGATACGATGCAACTGCTCCCATAACAATAAAGCCGGCAAACGGTACCCTCGAATCATCCTTTGCCTGATACATATAAAAATGCTTTGTAAGGATCATATTCTTAAAATAAACAAATAGCCGGCTGAATGCCTCATGCCCATTTTTCCTGTGCAGCAATATAATCGCCGATACGGCTCCGCCGATAATTATCGAATATATACCGGTACCGATACTAAATGCCGTTCCGCAGAGAGACCCTATTACGATAAACATTTTGATATCCCCCGCCTTCAGTCCTCCCAGAAGCCAAATAGGAAAAAAGACAAAACCCGATGCTCCGCCTATGAGAAACATCACGATACCATTTATCCCCTGTAAGATCAGTCTGACAAGAAGAGCTGCAAAAAGGAAAGCCAGGATCAATCTGTTCGGTATTTTTCCTGTTTTATAGTCAAAAAATGTACATATCAATGAAAACAGCAATGCAATAACTATCATTTATTTCTTACCAATATTACTGAGGCGTTATCATCACAGCTGCCCTTGGGTATGCTCTGCCTGAGCTTCTGCGCCTTTATCTGCAGTTCTCCTTCCTCTCCTGCTATCAAAGCCATATCTTCTGAGGAAATCCTGCCATATAGTCCATCACTGCAAATGATAAAGGTATCTCCCTCCTCTACCTTTCCAAAGTATCGTAAGCTTTTGGGGAATTCAAACATTCCCATACACATAGTAAGCTTGTTTTTAAGTCCTGAGCTTAGAGCCTCGGCTTCATTAAGCTGCCCTTCGCGCATCATCTTAGCAGCCACCGACTGATCTTCCGTAAGGCAGCTAATGCTCTTATCTCTCAGCAGGTATATGCGGCTGTCTCCAAGGTTTTCAATATAATAAGCATTTCCTAAAAGCAAAAGCAGTGACAATGTTGAGCCGCATCTGATATTCTGTCTTTTGGAGCAGTCCAGGATGAAATTATTGATATCCCATATTTCCTGTTCCAAAAGCTCAAAAATATCATCTTTTGAATCAAAGCCAGCCCCAAGCATCTGGGGAAGATCCTCCTTCCACCATGATAAAAACCAATCTGTTATGCTTTTGCTTGCAAATGCACCCTTGTCCATGCCTCCCATGCCGTCGGCAACTATAAATAATCCCGCATCAGTGTCCAAAAGCTTTCCGCTCAGGTGAAGTATACTGTCCTGATTTTCTTTCCTGCGATCTCCAATATCGCATATAGCCCCATAAACATACATAATTTTCTATATTTATAAGTCAGTGCATCTAAGCGTAAATTCCGTATCTGCAAGACTTATAAGATCCTTATCCTTAAGCGGATAAGGAGTGTTGCTATTTATCCGCTGGCTGCTCCTGTTGATATAGGTCCCGTTTTTGGAATTTTGATCGACTACATATATCCTGCCATTTCTATTTATGAACTCAGCATGGATCTTTCCTATTTTGGGATTTTGCACAGTGTAGTCTACCTTATTGCCAAGCCTGCCTATCAGGGTGCTTTCCTTATCGAGCGGTATCCTTTCAACAGTACCATTCACAAATATCTCAAGGTAAGCCGAGTCCTCAAAGGCTCCCTCCCAGAGCATTGTTTCTTCAGTTATCTCTGAGTCATCAGTCGTATTTTTCGCATTAACGGTTTCATTGGCGAGAAGTTCATCGGGAATGTTATATCTTACAGCAATATCTCTGCCATGCTCATTTTCATCATCAGGTTTCGTATCCCTGCCTATTTTTTTATGATAGCTGAGCTCATCTTCTTTTGTTGATATATTGCCTTCTGTTTTAGTCTGTAGGCCCTCCTTTAATGGAACCGGAGGCTTCTTTCTCTGGCTTGTCATCAGCTCAGCCTTGTCTTTTTTATTCTTCTTTCTTTCACCCTTATCTTTGTGTTTTTCAGATTTTGACTGTTTAGTATTTACGAATGCTTCTCTATAGATGACGACCTCAATGAGCAGTAAGACAAACACCATGCCTAAGACATTGTTAATAATTATGTTGCCTGCAGCATCTGTAAATGCCCCAAATGAAATCATTGCAGCTGCCATGACCATGATGAAGGCCTGGGGAAGCAAAAACTTTTTCCTTGCCTTTTCTTTATCAAAGCCCTCCGCAGACTCTGCCTTATCGTCTGTATTCGTTTTCCTGTTTTTTTCAGGTTTTACCTTTTTCTTTTTGCCCATAGGGAGCTCTCTCTGTGGCTTCAGTTCCTTTTTTTGAGGCCTTTCGACAGTCTCACCCTTAACTGACTCACTTATAGTCTGCCTCGGGATCATGCTCTCAATACTTTCTATTTCAGGTCCCTTCCCTATAGTATGTGTCTCTGATCCTTGAGCATTTTTGTCGGGAACAGCATACCTGTTTATACAGCCCAAAAGCCTGTCCTCGGAAAACGGATCTGAATTAAGAGCCTCCAGCAGGACTTGTATAAAGTTGTCACTGCTCATTTCTATCTTATTTCCCATAATAAGCTCAAGGATAAGTTCTTTAAGATCCTTTCCTCCTGATCCATCTATCGGAAGATATATAAAGTACGGCTCGACAGAGCTTGGGATCACATATATCAGCTCAGGGTCCATTACTATATTTTCTTTCGGAAGCTGATATTCTTCAGCCTCATTCAAAGCCTTTACAGCCCCTTTTATCAGTGAGATCAGCTCATTCCTCTTTAGCTGCTTATGCCCTATAAGCTGACTGAGCTTTACTTTAGATGAAATATTATAATAAAGAGCAGTCTTTCCATTTATAACCTGCTTGGAGGCCTTCAAGAGGTTCTTGATATCATTGGAAACTATCATTCCCACTTCATAGTCCACAATACAAGTATCTTCAGGGAAATCTATCCTAAGATAGCTTGAAGCCCCCATATTTTCATAGGCAGTATTAAATTCGCTGTTCATCAGGTTCTTCCTCCAAATCCTAAAATCATAAGCTGTAAAAGCATTCCAATGGTAAGAAAAGGTACAAAAGGTATCTCATCCTTTCGGTTTTTCTTCTTAATGAGCAGTACTATGACCGAATACACAAAGGAAAGCATAAAAGCCATAAATACCATGCTGAGTGTATATCCTATACCTGCTGTCATGGCGGTTACTCCCATAAGCTTTGTATCTCCAAGCCCTATCCTGCCCTTAAATACCCACGCTGCAAAGAACAATATAAAGAGAAATATAAGTCCTACTATCAGTTCCAAAAGCAGCGCGCTGAAGCTGATATATGATGAAGCCATCAGGAGCTGGCTGATAAGGTACAGCAAAAGCACCTCATCAGGAATTATCCTGAGCCTTAGATCAACGGCAGAGAGCAGCACATAGGTCAGTACAAGCGATATAAGCCTTGGATAAAGCATCGCTTCCGCAGTTCCGTTACCTGTATCTTCCAGCGGCGGCCTTAAAGCCATATATAAACCCATCATCAATATGAGCCATATACACGAATAGATATAAAACGGCTTATGAACCCACACTTTATATAAAGGAATGTCCATATGCTTAAGCTTCGAGATGCAGACGCCTGTTTCCATACCGCCAAGCAGCGAAGCAAAAAATATACTGATCAGGCAGATATCCATATAAAGCCCTTTTCCATCTTTGCTTTAATCAAATATATTACTTCCGCTCATACCGATAACATAAGCCCTGTTCATCAGATTTATTTCAGGTACTATATCTAATGGAAAGAGAGGGTCTATCGTATAGCACGCAACTATGTCTATCGCATTTCCATCCTCAAAAAAGCTTGAGCCTGAGAGATCTATTCCCTTAAGTCCCCCATTCACACGCAGGAGGCTTAGCCTTTCATCAGCGGAATTGCCCGCACTGTCAGCTCCGATATATGAGCCGATCATCGGTCTGGCTATCAGATCAAAAAACTGATTATTCAATTCCCTGCTCCCCTCATTAACTATCACGCTGCCAATATTTTTAAGTATGTCTACCGGATCAGTAGTGCCGTCATAGCTCATGCCGCTAATATCTCCGCTTTGAAAGGCTTCATAAAAGGATACTACGCTCTCCACATCCGAATTAAACTGTTCAGTCCC
>CALWMV010000084.1 GCA_944382125.1 uncultured Lachnospiraceae bacterium | reverse complement strand
GAGAAGTCAAAAAAGGATAAAAGGATGAATTTGCGGGACGCAGCTTATGCGCCCCGCAGTTTTTATTGTCAAATAAAGAGTTTTTATGATACTATATATCCCCGGATAATATAGCTTTAAGAGGAGGTCCCAGGGGATGCCTTATTCCTTTACTTCAGATATAAGATATTCGGAATGTGACAGCGACGGCTATCTGACGCCGTTTTCTGTCATAAATTATCTGCAGGACTGTTCCACCTTCCAGTCTGAAAAGCTGGGAGTGGGCATAGGTTATCTGAAGGAGAGAAAGAGGGCCTGGTTCCTTAACTCATGGCACATAATATTTGACAGATATCCGCATTTCGGAGAGACCATAGAGACCGGGACCTTTGCCTACGGCTTCAGCGGACTTTACGGCTACAGGCATTTCTATATAAAGGGCGGGCAGGGAGAGTTCCTGGTAAGGGCTGATTCCCTCTGGTTCTTCTTTGATACGGAGAAGCAGATGCCCACAAAGCCTGATGAGCAGGATATGGCTCCCTACATGGAGAGGGATGCGGAAAGGCTCAAGGCTGAGATAGACATGCCGCCCCTTAAGAGGAAGATAGTCCTTCCAAAGGATATGAGATCAGGTGGAGGCGGGAACCCGGAGGCCTGCGAGGAGATAGAGGTCACGAGACATTTTCTGGATTCCAATAAGCATGTCAACAATGCCTGGTATGTGGAGATGGCTGCTTCTGCAGCCGGGATGGACAGACCGTCGGAGCTTCGGGCCGAATACAGGAAGGCAGCGGTGCTGTCGGACCATATCAGGCCTTTGATAGTAAATGACGGAGAAAAGCGCATAGTGGACCTCTCAGACAGGGGAGGAAGCCCCTTTGCCATAGTTGAGCTCATGCCCTGAGGCATGGGACAGAAAGGAGGACAGCTTGTCCGGAAGGATCAGATCATATATAGGAAACAGACCAATCCCCGGAAGCGGTCTTAAGATAAGGAATGTAGTAAACAGGCCGGTGCTTCTTTCGGCTGCAGGGGCCCTGATATTTGCTGTGGATCAGGGCGTAAAAAACAGGATAGAGGCTGAGCCTGCGGGAAGCCTTCCAAGGGACATGGAGGGCAGTGCCGGGAGATATGTCCGCCTTGACAGATATCACAATAAGGGCTTTGCCCTTGGGAGGATGAAGGAGGATCCTGAGGCCGTGAAGCTTGTATCGGCTGCAGGCTGCCTGTCAGTTGCGGCAGCGCTCTGTACATCCTTTCTTAAAAAGGGCAGCATCATTACCCAGACCGGACTCGGACTTACTTTATGGGGAGCCCTTTCCAACCTGGCGGACAGGATCAGCCGGGGGTATGTGGTAGATTATATGATAATAAAGAAAAAGCCCTTCTCAAAGCTTGTGATAAATATCGGAGATGCGGCGATATTTGCAGGTACACTGATAACCATGTTTTCAATGCTTGCCCGGAAGGAACGCACAGACAGCGGTGATGGCTGATCGAAGCGGCCTGACTGCAGCTGTGACAGGACGGAAAGGACCGTCCAAGGTTCAACATGAAAGGATGAGAAAGAAAAAGCAATGAATAACTGGTTTATTTTATCAATGATCACCGTATTTTTCTGGTCGGGCTCAGACTTTTTTTCAAAGCTGGGATCACCGGCAAGCGATAAGCTGAGCCACTGGAAGATGGTCATAGCCGTGGGACTGGTCATGGGTATCCACGCTGCGTATATGCTGATATTCGGAGGAGAGAGCGTGACTGCAAGGGATTTCATAGTATATCTCCCTGCATCCTTCTGCTATATCCTCTCCATGATAATAGGATATGCAGGACTCAGATACATAGAGCTGTCCATATCCTCTCCCATATGCAATTCCTCGGGAGCAGTGACAGCTATCCTCTGTGCCATTTTCCTTGGACAGTCCATGATGGGCTACCAGCTCATAGGAGTAGTGCTCATCACCGCAGGCATAATCGCCCTTCAGGGAGTGGACATACGTCTGGATGACGAGCGTAAAAAGGCAGATGCCAAGTACATAAGATCAGCAAAGGCCATCATCTATCCCCTGCTTTACTGCGCGATAGACGGCATAGGCACCTTTGCGGACGCCTGGCTCCTGGACGGGCATATAGAGGAGGGACCGGCCAATATAGCCTATGAGCTCACCTTCCTCGCCATGGCGGTATTTGCAGTAATCTATATCACGGTCATAAAGAAGCAGAGGATATTCAACGGGGCACAGCAGTTCAGAAGGCTTGAGGCTCCGAAGCTGATGGCAGCCGTATCGGAGACGGCAGGACAGTTTGCCTATATCTATGCCCTGTCCTCCAATGCCATCCTGTCAGCTCCGCTGATCTCAGCCTACTGTGTGCTGTCGATGGTATGGAGCAGGATATTCCTTAAGGAGAAGCTTACAAAGAGCCAGTATGGAGCCATAGCAGTGGCAGTGGCAGGAATCATACTTCTGGGCTTCGGAGATGCCTGATGACAGAGCTTCGCTGACGGCAGCAGAGTTTCAGAGATGTAAAAAAGGAGATATATTTCTTGAAATATGAGATAGTTGCAACAGAGGGGAGGGCCAAGTCGGCCCATATGGAGACCGCCCATGGAGTCATAGAGACTCCCGTATTCATGAATGTGGGAACAGTGGGAGCCATAAAGGGAGCGGTATCCTCCATGGATCTTAAGGAGATCGGATGTCAGGTGGAGCTTTCCAACACCTACCATCTCCATGTAAGGACAGGGGATGAGCTCATAAAGGAGCTGGGCGGCCTGAGACGTTTTATGAACTGGGACGGACCGGTGCTTACGGATTCCGGCGGATTCCAGGTATTTTCCCTGACCTCCTTAAGAAAGATAAAGGAAGAGGGAGTCTACTTCAGCTCCCATATAGACGGCAGGAAGATATTTATGGGGCCTGAGGAGAGCATGCGCATCCAGTCCAATCTGGGATCCACCATAGCCATGGCCTTTGATGAGTGCCCTCCGGCCCTTGCGGAGCGGAGCTATATAGAGCAGTCAGTGGCGAGAACAGCCAGGTGGCTCAGGAGATGCAAGGCTGAGATGCAGAGGCTCAACGGCCTTCCGGATACCATCAATAAGGAACAGCTCCTGTTCGGCATAAACCAGGGAGGCATACTTCACGATGTGAGGGTCGAGCATGCAAAAACCATCACGGAGATGGACCTGGACGGCTATGCCATAGGAGGCCTGGCCGTGGGAGAGACCCACGAGGAGATGTATTCCGTACTGGATGAGGTGGTGCCCTTCCTTCCCAAGGAAAAGCCTACCTACCTCATGGGAGTAGGAACTCCCCTCAATATCATAGAGGGAGTATACAGGGGCGTGGACTTCTTTGACTGCGTATATCCCAGCCGCAACGGAAGGCATGGGCATGTCTATACCAGGTACGGAAAGCTCAACCTTTTCAACAAGAAATATGAAAAGGATATGAGGCCCATAGAGGAGGGCTGTGACTGCCCTGCCTGCAGATCCTATTCAAGGGCCTACATAAGGCACCTGCTCAAGGCGGGGGAAATGCTGGGCATGAGGCTTTGCACCTTGCATAATTTGTATTTTTATAATAAAATGATGTCTGATATCCGCGCAGCCATAAGGGAAGGCAGATTTGAGGCCTATCGCGCGGAGATGACGGACTCGCTCCTCAGCGGAGAGACAGCCTGAGAGCCGGGAAGAGCCGGAAGAAAGAGATTTGGAGGATCATTTAATGGACGGTACATCACTTATCACCATTGTAATTTATTTTGTCTTTATCTTTGCCGTATTTTATTTTATCGGTATAAGGCCCCAGAAGAAGGAGCAGAAGAAGCACGAGGAGATGCTTTCAAAGATGGCCATCGGCGACTACTGCGTGACCACCAGCGGCATGTACGGACAGATCATCGATATCACCAATGATATGGTCATCGTGGAGTTCGGCAACAAGAACTGCCGTATCCCCATGCTGAAGTCCTGCATCCAGAGCCTTGAAAAGCCCGATGCAGTCATGAAGGGAACCTCTGAGGAGAGCAAGGAGGCAAAGTAAGAGCTAATATCTGCAACCTTAATAATTTCATAATATTTTATTTAATCTTACTTCACACTATTATCGGGGCTATATGCTATACTTTAGCCATAGAAAAGAAAACGAATTCACTTTCATCCTTTTAATCCTACAAATAAGTTTCACGGGGGAAGCCTTAAGGGCTTCCCCTTTACGTTATGTATTTCCTTATGCCGGCCTTTGTGCTAATATAGACGGGAAATGCACCGCAGGGCCCGGATCAGGGGCTGATACGGTCAAAAGATGAAAAAAAGATATAAGATGATCCCGGGAGGAGAATATGAAAAGGAATATAGCAGTTATCTTTGGAGGCAGGAGCTCGGAGCATGAGGTCTCATGCATGTCCGCAGCCAATATCATAAGCTGGATAGATAAGAGCAGATGGAACATCATCCCTATAGGCATAACCAAGGAGGGAAAGTGGCTCAATACTGAGAAGCTTGACGATATCAGGAGCGGAAACTGGGTCAATTCAGGAGTGACGGCGGAATTAAGCCCCGATGCTACGAGAAAGAGCGTCATCATGACGGATCCCGACGGCACGGTGACTGACGTGCCCGTGGACGTTATCTTCCCCGCCCTTCACGGAAAGCTTGGAGAGGACGGCACCATACAGGGACTTTTTGAGATGGCTGACATCCCCTATGTGGGCTGCGGAGTCCTTTCTTCCGCCGTATGCATGGATAAGTTCTATACAAAGCTCATAGTTGAGGATATAGCCGCAGATGCCAATATAAGACAGGCCCGCTTTGTAGGCATCAGAGAATATGAAGCCAGGGACATGAATGCACTTGTTGCCAAAGTTGAGGCCAGACTCAGCTACCCTGTATTCGTAAAGCCCTCGAGGGGAGGTTCCTCCTGCGGCGTTACCAAGGCACTGGACAGCTTCCAGCTCATAAAGGGCATTGAGAAGGCTCTGGAGATTGATTCCAAGGTGCTTGTGGAGGAATTTATCAGAGGCCATGAGGTGGAGTGCGCGGTCTTCGGAGGAGGACTTGAAAAGCCCGTAGCTTCGGGTGTCGGAGAGATACTTGCTGCGGCAGAATTCTATGATTATGACGCCAAGTACAATGATCCGGATTCCGTGACCGTGACGGATCCCGAGCTTCCCGGCAATGCCACTGAGACCATCAGGAGGGCGGCAGTGCGCATATTCAATGCCCTTGACTGCTATGGTCTCGCAAGGGTGGATTTCTTCGTAAAGGAGGATGGGGAGGTCATCTTCAATGAGATCAATACCCTTCCCGGCTTCACCGCCATCTCCATGTACCCCAAGCTCTGGGAGGCCAGAGGCATAGCCCCCACCGAGCTGGTGGAGAAGCTCATCGACAACGCCTTTGAAAGATACCATGAGACTGAGAGGTAAGGGGAGTCTTTGATGGGCCGGACGGAAAAATAATGAGATCAGACAGAAGGATAAAAATAGCTATATGCGATGACGAGGCAAATGTCTCCTTAGAGCTTTCAAAAAAGCTTAATGATATACTGAAGGCAGATGGCGGTTTTGCTGAGATTGAAAGCTTTACTGCCCCTGAAGCGCTTATCAAAAGAGGCGGAGAGGGCAGTTCTTTTGATGTAATCTTTATGGATATAGACTGGGAAGGAAGAGGGAAAGGCATAGAAGCAGCTGAAAGGCTTTCCCATATACTCCCGAATGCTTCAATAATCTATATCACGGGTTATTCTGAACGGTATGTAGAGCAGGTATTCTTAAGGCGTTCAAGGCTCAGAGGCCTCCTTAAGAAACCAATAAATGAGGATGTGCTTAAGAGTCTCCTGAAAAAGGCCCTTGAAGATGAAAAATCTGCGAGGAGAGGCAAATTTTCATTCAGTAACAGGGGAGGAGTATATACCATAGATTATAATGATATAATCTTTCTTGAAAGCAAAGGTCATAGTCTGGTGATCCACACGGGGAGCGGCGTTTGCCATGAGATGAACGGAAAGCTCGATGACATTGAGACGGGATTTCCAGACAACTTTATCAGGTGTCATAAGAGCTACCTCGTAAATATGGACTGGCCCGACCGTATCGACAAAAAACAGCATAAGTTTGTCATAGACAGCGGCAAAAGGCCTAATGCAGAGGATAAGGAATGCATCGTGCCTATCAGTAAATTCAGGTATAAGGGTACAAGAGACAAATACCTGAAGTATCTGACACTTAAGGGGTAGACTGGTGGAGACTTATATGTTGTTTTTATGGGCGAGCCTGTTTGCCTTTATATTCGCTGCAGTCACTGCAGCAGTCGCAGAATTGATATTCAGCAAAGAGCCTTTTTTTGAAAAAAGGGCGATCAGATCAATATTTCTTTTTACATTTGCTACTACATATATCAGGGTGTATTTCTCAGAGAGCTTTTATCATTCGTTTTTTATTTTTATATTTTTTATCCTGCTTTTTTTTATTGCAAAGCATAAATATAAAAAGGATGCTAAAAGCTCTGTTATGGGCATTGCCGTTATTCTTATCCTTTCATTTATAGGCGATATAGCAGCTCTTTTTGCAAATCATTATTTATTTGGCTTTGACAGGGTATGCCACTGGACGGAGCCAATGTTTTTGCCGCCAATGATAGTCTCTAACTTTTCTCAGCTCCTGTTAGCTTATATACTCAACATCGTAATGTCCAGAAGGGAAAATATTACAGAAAGTAATTCAATGCATGGACCGCCGCAAAGCAGTATGCAGAAAAGCTATCTGATTATAGCGGCGCTTTTAGTGCTTGAGACAGCCTTATTAGGCTGGATGATCTTCAGCAGCAGGATGGGGGATATTTATATAATGACATTATACCCAAGCCTTGGCGTACTGCTTATAATGTCTTTTTTGCTGCTTTATCTGCTTTATGGAGCTGTCACTGAGGAAGAGGACAGGAGAATGAGGAAGCTGCTTTATAGCCTGAAAAAACATGATCAGGAAGCATTTGAGCTTTATAAGCAGATAGAACAGGAATATTTAAGACTGCACAGAATAAGGCACGATCTGAATAACCAGCTATATGCTGCCTCCATTCTTGCCAAAAATAATGAGCAGGATAAGGCGGATAAGCTATTTGCAGAGATTGAAAATGCCATAGGCAGTATAGAGGTATTTCAGAAAGGGGAACAGCAATATGGCGGCGGGGGCTAAAAAAAGAGCTGTAATTATTGGAACATGGATGGCCCTTGTGATATGTATCTACAGCATTCCGGTATATACTGGCAATTATTCAACTGTCTTCCTAAGCCACATAATCGTGATGATAAATGCGATAATACTTGGCTTAAATATAGGCCTGGCAGTTCTGGCTCTGGTATTTAAGAAAAAACAGAATCTTAGATTAAGACTTGAAGAAGCGAAAAATATGCACGAGCTTATAAAAAACAGGGAGATGGCGGCAAAGAGGCTTCACCTTGCTTCAAAGAAGCTAAAGCTGGAGTTAAGAGCTGAGCTGAAATGTGCAATGGGTATAGCTGAGACCTGCGAGGCCAGAGCTGATGAGGAAAATACCGAGGCCGAATGGGATGAGAGATATTGCCTGAATACACTGGCGGATACGGTCTTAAGGCTAAAGGCAGATGAGTGCGGGCGCAAAGGAATAAGGATAGATATAGATGCAGATATCCCATCAGAGCTCAGGCTTACAGAGGCGGAGCTTTGCAGCCTCATCTCAAATCTGCTGGACAATGCCATAGAAGCGAGTGAACATATAAGCGATCCCAGCATTAACTTCAGGGCCTATATAAATAAAGCCTGCCTCATTATTCTGGTAACAAATGCAGCAAGCGCTGAATATGCAAGGCGGCAGAAAAGGTCAGGCAGGGGAATGGGTCTGTATATAGTAAAGTCTATAGCAGAAAAGTATAATGGCGAAGCAACTATGGAATTTGATGGAGAGAGCTTTAAGGCTTGTGTGATAGTTGAGGCTTTGTAAGAATAAGATATCTCAATATAGTTAAATTTATAACCAGAGGTTTATAGATTTTTTAAAGCCTACATTGCGTCTAACTTATGTTAGGCGCTTTTTTGATGCGGGTATTTTAGAGACGCTGTAGATAGACGGGTTATTTTTGTAAGCTTAAAGGTCGTTTTTGGCATAATCATTGTACGCTATATATAAAATTGTTATAAAAAATTAGGAAATTTATATTCAAATTCTACATTTCAGGGATAGAAAAATGAAAATCATACTGGCAGATACAGATGAAATCTATATGAAAAGGCTCTCTAATTTTTTTATGGAGAAAGCACCTAACCTAGATCTGATCATATTCACTGATAAAAGCCTGTTTAATGATTATATATCTTCCAATTTTGCAGATATAGCAGTCATTGATGAGGGCTTCATTGATGAGGAATTTGCAAAAACCGATCATGTCAAGCTTAAGCTGATGCTGTCAACATCGCAAAATCAGAAATTCGGTATTGCTTTAATCAAAAAATATCAAAAAACAGAAAATCTCTTAAATGAGATCCAGCTAAGGTATGCGGAAGCGACGGATTCCTCTGAGATGATAAGGGGAAGCAATCAGACGCTGGTTATTTCATTTTATAGTCCGGCAGGAGGGGTAGGAAAAAGCTCACTGTCATATGGTCTTGCTGTGGCCGGAGCAAAAGCGGGCCTTAAAGTCTTATATCTTAATTTTGATGTGAATTCTCTCCCATATTCCCGAGGGCTTAGCGAGGTATTTTTGGCATTAAAAACCAAAGGGATGAATCTTGAAGTCAAGATAGCTGCTTCTCTGAGCCATAATGAGGAGGATATTTATGAGCTTGAGGGAGTTGAAAGCTGTACTGAACTTAACGAGGTCACAGCGGAGGATATCCAGAGCCTGATAAAGGCGATTAAAGCTCAGGCGGTGTTCGATTGGCTGGTCATAGATATGGGAACGGAGCTGTCCGAAAAGAATATCAAATGCCTGGTGCTTTCCGATCATATATTTATTCCTGTAGTGTTAAATGATAATTGTATTAAGAAGATGCTCAGGCTGATAAAGGAAGCAGATATCCATGGGGAATTACATGACATATTTGAACGGACGGGACTGATACTTAATTGTGTAAATTCGCCGTCTGAAAAAAATAAGCTTGAAAGTGTGGGAATCGGCGGCAATTTTGAGGTCATGGCTGAGATACCGGTGCTCCCTGCTTTTAAGACGAGGGACAATACGATCCGTTCGGCAGAAAATGTCTGCTATACCTATAAGCCGCTTATAAATAAACTTACCAAGGGCTGATCAATATAGCCTGCTCTGGAGGTCGTTTCGTTTGAATGCTGAAAACAAAGTATTAAATATTAGGGAGATAGTTTCTCAAAGGATAGATCTGACGAGAAATATAAGCGATGACGAGATAAGGGAAGTTATTGCTCAGGTAGTATCAGAGTATTCACAGAGAGAATACCTTTCATTAAATGAAAAAAGCGAGATCATGGAAGCAGTATTTAATTCCATGAGAGGTCTTGATGTACTGCAGCCGCTTGTAGACGACCCAAGTATAACTGAGATCATGATAAACGGCCCGCATAATGTATTTATTGAAAAAAACGGACGGCTGTTTAAGACGGACGTGGACTTTGTAACAAACGAAAAACTGGAAAATGTCATAGTCAATATAGTTTCAAAAGTAAACAGGACAGTCAATGAAGCTAATCCAATAGTTGATGCCAGATTACTGGACGGTTCTAGAGTCAATGTGGTTTTACCGCCGATAGCCCTTTGCGGACCTACGGTAACTATCAGAAAATTTCCTGAAGACCCGATGACCATGCAAAAGCTGATAGGATTTGGCTCATTAACCGAAGAAGTGGCTGAGCTATTAGAGCGGATGGTTAGGGCGAAGTTCAATATTTTCATCAGCGGCGGCACAGGCTCCGGAAAAACTACTTTTTTAAATGCACTGTCAAATTATATCCCCAAGGACGAAAGGGTCATTACGATAGAGGATTCCGCGGAGCTTCAGATAGAGGGAGTAGAAAACCTTGTAAGTCTTGAAACGAGAAATGCCAATATGGAGGGAAAGGGAGAAGTAACGATAAGAGACCTTATCAGATCCTCGCTCAGAATGAGGCCGGAACGAATAGTAGTCGGAGAGGTAAGAGGAGCGGAAGCCCTGGATATGCTGCAGGCCATGAATACAGGTCATGACGGATCGCTGTCCACAGGACATTCCAACTCCACTAGGGATATGCTGAGCCGACTTGAGACTATGGTCATATCCGGCAACAATATACCTATAGAAGCTATAAGACAGCAGATAGCTTCGGCAATAGACATTATTATACAGCTTTCAAGGCTGAGGGATAAGTCAAGGAGGACTATAGAGATCGCAGAGGTTGCAGGCTATGAAAATGGCGAAGTTAAGCTGAACGTTTTATACAAGTTTGTTGAACATGGAGAAGATCCAGACGGACGTATCATCGGCGGGCTCGAACGAACAGGCAATCCGATGATAAATAAGTATAAGTTTCATATGGCTGGATTATCAGACAGGGTATAGAGCTTATGTTTGGAAGAAAAAAGACAATAGATGAAGAACAGCAGGTTATTGATCCAAGGTATACAGACTATGACGTTTACCTTATGTCAAAAAGGGAAAAGATAGTTAATATTATTTTTGCGGCGGCAGTACTGTTTGCAGTTGCATTCGTTTTTTACCAGAATTTCTTTATAAGTGCAGTTGCCATGCTTTTAAGCGTAAAATTTCCTGCGATAAGGACTAAGCAGATAATCGC
Source organism: uncultured Lachnospiraceae bacterium (assembly GCA_944382125.1). Classification (GTDB taxonomy): domain Bacteria; phylum Bacillota; class Clostridia; order Lachnospirales; family Lachnospiraceae; genus Avilachnospira. The sequence continues at coordinate 2,001 of CALWMV010000084.1, read as the reverse complement.
CAAACGCAAAAACCAACTTAATATCCAATTTAAGGAAATGCTATATTCGCTTTCTTCATCACTTTCGACAGGCAAATCCATAGAGATGGGGCTTAAAGACTGTCTTAAGGACCTGAGGGTCCTGTATCCAGATCCCGATACTGACATCATAAGGGAGCTTGAGCTTATAGTCAGGGGCGTAGGAATGAATGAGACTATAGAGCAGATGTTTCAGCAGTTTGCAGACAGGGCACATCTTGAGGATGTGGATAATTTTGTAGATATATTCGTCACCTGCAAGAGGACCGGCGGAGACCTTATCGAGGTCATGCGTTCCTCATCGAACATTATAGGCGAGAAAATCGAGACAAAGCAGGAGATAAATACAATGATAGCCGGAAAGCGATTTGAGTTTAATTTTATGATGGTACTTCCTGTAATAATGGTTGAGTTCCTTGCCATGACTTCAGGAGACTATATGACTCCGGTATTCACTACTGCTGCGGGGGCTATAGCTATGACTGTGGCGATAGCCCTGTTCGCACTTGCATATGTTGTGGGCTCCAGAATAATGGATATCAGCTTATGATAGCCAGGGTATGGATATATGAGTATGTTTTTAAGTACAGGAATTTCGATAGGCGTATGTATTGTTTTTGCAGCCATATTCTTCTTAAGCTATCTTGGCTCTAAGGGGAAATATGATGACTGCCTTGAATACGTGGATAAGGAAGAATATGCACTTAAGGATTTCCTGCCTATAGGGCTTGAGATCTGCGACAGACTTGATTATGAGAGGCTGCTGCCTAAAGCACTGAAAAATGCATTGGCGAGATATAAAAATACAGTTTATCAAAAGGTACTTGAGCTTCACGGAAAGGATGCAGAATTTTATAACTATATTCAGAATGGTTACAGGATAACTACTGCCCTGCTTGCAGCAGTAATGGCTTCGGCAGTGGGCTGCATCATAAGCGTCCAGGGTGATGCCTCTACAGGCATAATGTTGACAGGGATAAGCATAATAGCCTTTTTTGGCGTTCCATTTCTTGCTGACAGCAGTCTTGATGAAGAAATCGCAAAACGCAGGCAAAAGATACAGCTTGAATTTCCGGAATTTATCAATAAGCTGGTGCTTTTGGTAAATGCAGGAATGACTATCTCTAAGGCGTGGGAAAAGATCATAGTGGAAAACAGGAAAGAACATGTCCTATATGATGAGATGAGATATGCGCTTATGGAGATAAGGTCAGGAAAACCTGAAGCTATAGCGTATGAGGAATTCGCCAGACGCTGCAGGGTCAAGGAAATAACAAAATTTGTATCAATCATAGTTATGAATCTGAGACGCGGCGGCGCCGAGATTGTGCCGGTGCTGAAAGCCCAGGCTGATGAATGCTGGGAAATGAGGAAAAACACTGCAAAGCAGCTTGGAGAGGAAGCGAGTACTAAGATACTGATACCTCTTATGATAATGTTTTTGGGCATAGTCATAATAGTGGCTACGCCTGCTGTCCTGAGCATGACATCAGGGATGTAAAGATGTATCAATGCCCTGAGAAATGGGCCATTAAGATAAAAAGCTGAGCTTAAAAAAAAAGAGTTCGGCAAAATTGATATGGAGGGTAAAAAAATGGATATGCTGAAAAGGTTTTTGAAAGAGGAAGAGGGCATGGGTACTGTTGAGATCGTCATGATCATAGCGGCCCTTGTGGCAGTTGCACTGATATTCAAAGAAGCAATTGTGGAATTTGTTACAAATATGATAGAGATAATATTCCCTTCTGATGCAGGAGATCAGGTTAATCCATGGTAAATTTCACAGCCTTAATACTGACATAATATCAGCTGTCTGCATAGTATGAAAGGCTATGCGGACAGCGATATATCTTTAAATATGACAAAACTGAAAGCCCTGCGGATCAAACTAAAACAAAATGACGGTTATTTGACTATTGAGACGACCATGGTCTTTTCTATGGTCTTTTTTGCATTGATATTTATGCTGTTTATTGGCATGGT
>CALWMV010000083.1 GCA_944382125.1 uncultured Lachnospiraceae bacterium | reverse complement strand
GCATCTTCTGGGCCATGGTCCGAAATACATCATCAAAGATAGTGTTAAAGCCAGAGTCATCACGTGCCCTGCTTTCAGAATCCTTATTCATTTTTCTCTCCTTTGATTATATTATCAGTGGGAATTTGTTGTCAACGAATGTTGAATTTAAGATAAGATTAGAAATTACTGGAAATAAGAAAATGATCAATGTCAGCAAACCATAAGATGATATGTACTGACATTGATCATTATAACAGACTCGATAAGCTAATGATACGAGTTTATGGAAATTTTAGGTTTTCATTTTCAGATGTCATTTTACCATTTCTATGACTCTCTCAACTTTAAAATCTTAAAGCATTGCCATCCCAAGCGCCGCTTTCAGTTACGAAATAGCCATCCGGTGTAAGTTCATCGCTGTACATTGCGCCATAAGGCCTTATGATGCTTTGTACACTATACTGCCATGCTCCGGTCTCTTCGTCATAATAATATGTCGGCTCACGAAGCACATCACTAAGGTAATACCACGCACCGTCGATTTCTCTCCAACCGACATGCATATATCCTGAAATTGGATCAAGATAATAATAATTATTATCTACAGGATCCAAATACCAGCCTGTTCTCATACCGGAATCGATTGAAAGATTATACCAGAGAGCGCCCTGGCGATCCAGTACCCATCCAGACTTGATATATTCATCGATGCCAAAAGCATACCACGAACCATTTACCTTTTCCCACAGTATCTGCTCGTATGTGCTTCCATCCTCATTAACGATCTCAGATCCTTTGGCATATGTGCCGTCAGCATAAAGGAGCTTCCATCCTGCCCTATCCCGGATCCATCTGGAATATCCTTCTCCTTCACCAGTGATTATCCCTTTCTGGCTGTCAATATATCCTTTCTTAGGGTCAACGGTAGTCTGTCCAGCCGGTATATAGCCGCTTCTTACAGCATAGCTTGATCCGCCGCCCGAGGAGCCTCCGCTGCTTCCGGATGAGGAGCTGCTTGCCTTAACTCTGTAGTTCTGAGCGGCTCTCTTAAGGGTATTCGTATCCTTTGTTCTAAACTCTATACCTATGGTATGTACTCCGGTCTTATTGTTAGCCTTAAGAGTCTGGCTCTTAATAGTGATCCTTGTACTTCCCGATTCAGAATCGTAATCGTCGCCCTTAATAAGTTTTTCTCCATCAAGGAATACATCTACAAACTCATTGTATTCACCTTCAGAAACTATTGTGTGATCCTGATCTGAACTAAGTGTGATATCAGGTATACGCTGAGAAACTTCATAACCCTCATCGGTAGCCCCATCTACATTTGCATCCGTGTTATCCGCTACTGTAAAACTATAGCTCCTGTAATAATCATTGAGCCCTGAGCCGGAAGTATTTTCCATGACTATGGTAAAGTCAAATTCTCCCGTTTCTGTCGGCACTCCATATAGCTCACCGTTAGGCATAAGCTCCATGCCGGCAGGAAGCTCACCATCAACAGAATATCTAATATGATTCCAGCTATATTTATTATTATTTTGGATCATAGTCCCATACGGTACATAGAGTACGGCGTTGGGAATAGTCTCAGTTGTTATCATCGGATCTCCGACCGTTCCAGTAAGTGTCAGCACGGCAAGAGTCTTAGCACCTGACTTGATCGTCAACGTGCCGCTAACCTCAGCTATGTCATCATAAGTATAGCCTTCTTTAGCTCTAAGGCGCACCTTTGCAAGATTAGGCAGTTCCCCATAGCTTGTTCCGCTGTCATCAAGCTTTGTAAATCCGGCAAGATCATGTACTCCTCTAAGCGTCCAGTAATCATCAAGCTCAAGTATATCAGACTGAAGTTCTACTGAAAGATCCGCTATGGGATCCTTTCCTGTATTGATAAGCAAGATATCGTGCATATCCTCGTGCCTTGAGTCAAGTATTACCTCACGGTTAGAATATACTATGCCGTTTTCCTCTCTGGTTTCAGCCTCCTCATCGTTAAAGCTATTGATATATAGCCTCCCCTCTTCAGAATCGGGCTTTATGATCTGCAGCCAGTAGTTCTTTGAATTTTCCCTGTCCTCTGCGGAAACCGAATACTGAACCGGGCCTTCAGAAAAATCGTGGCAGCTCTCTCCTGAGATCTCTTCAGTGCTGCTGCCCTCGGCATAAAGGTGCATACCATCCCTTACCATCCTAAAGCAGGGCGCAAGCTTTGAAAGATCGGCTTTCTCATCAACTAATATCGTAAAGAAATTCTGATCACCATAGGAGTCCTCGGTACTATTTACCACGTAATTGTCAATAGGATTTCCATCAGCATCATTGACCCCGTAAAATACCACATCGGTGTTTCCGTCAAGCTGAACCTCACTCTCCCTGGTTATGACCTTGATCTTATAAACCTCTTCCCCCACAAATACAGAGAAATCCCGGCCCTGACTGAAATCAGCCTGATAGCCTTTTTCATAGGGGTCGCTCATAAGGAGATCCTTTATATCCTGCTTTCCGGCAGCTTCAGCCTCCTCTATGCTTTCATATATACCCTCATATGCAGCAGTTACTTCTTCATTTTTAAGTACTCCGGTATCAACGTAGCCCAGCCCTACATAATACTCTCCGTCTGCCTTATAGCCGGGACTCAGGGTAATAGTCTCGACCCTTGATCCGTTGATCCCTCCTTCTATCTCTGTATCTGTCCTGTCAGCAATATATCGCTTTCCGGAATCGCTTTTATCATACATTCCATAATAATTGTTGACATACTTATTCGATCTGACAATATTTATGATCAGCGGAAGTGCTCCTGTTGCTGTCCCATCCTTATAAGTTACAAGAGTTAGCTCATTAACATTTGCTGAAGAATTTTCAATCAGAAGTCCGGCTCCCTGCTGAGTCATATCCTGATTTAATACATCGCCTGTAATTTCCTTACCGGATGCCTCTGCACCCTCAGGATCCCTGTAATAGCTTCCAGAGAAAACCCGGATATCATCAAACTGGTATCCTTCAAACAGCTCATCTGCAAAATCCAACGCGAAATATACTTCATCGCTACGATCCAAGCCTTCATTTGAAACATAAAGATTGAGCCTTGCATACCCTAAATTTCTATAATTATAATATGACGAACGGGCTATATTTACCTCTGAGCGTTCCTCTGCTGTTTCCTTATATAGCACAGGCTTCCACCAATCATCATCTGCATCGGTTTTTGTAAGGCTGATTATATACCTTATATTCGATGTCGCAAGCTGATCATTTTCACCCACTATCATCTCGTAGCTGTTTGACCAGCCCAGATCTACGGTCCCTCCCACAGAGCTCGTGATATTGTAATCATCGTTTCCAAGAGAGGTCCACATTATCTCGACATTCTCAGAAAGCTCCTGATCGCCTGTAAAAATGGAGCTTACGGAAACCATGGTAAGCTCTATCGGAGTATAAGCGCTGAGGTCTGCCGTGAAACGCCTCTCCGTAAGGGGCTGTAGTGACAGTGTAGATATCCCGCCTCCGCTATTTGTAAAGTGCTTTTCCTCCGGATATACTGTTACATTCTCCCCAGCTACCTCAAGCTCCATCTGAGTAATAACAGTATCGTCAAAATATGCAGAAACATAGAAGTCATGTCCGTCTATCCTTACACAGTCTTCAGGATCCATGAACCATTTTTCGACAGTCTTCCCACCATATTTGAACTGGATCTCATACGGAAAGAACGGATTTTCCTCAGGTATATTGATGGTATAGCTTCCATCGCTCTCAAAGCAGGCGTCACCCACACCATCATCCCAGAAGCTTTCCTCATCTACGACCGTAAATTCCTGATCGCCGGTATTAAATGTTATGCCCTTATTTTTATTTATGCTCGAGGGGCTTGCATTTGTCCAGGTCTTTTTTACAGTATAGACCTCCTTCTTTGCAACCGAATCAGTGGCTTTTCTTTGCTTTGCTTCCTTTATATCCGGCTTTTTTTCTTCCTTCTGCTCAATACCAGCTCCGCTTGCAGGCTTTTGCTCGGCGACAGCAGGCTGAGCAGGCAGGACTAAAGTCACTGCAAGTGCTAAAGCCAAGATCCTCTTTAAGTTTTTCATCACTTTACTCCTCTCCACTATTGTTTATATACGGCTGCGATCTCCATAAGCTCCTGCAGCGAATATATACGGCTCTGTCTCAATGATCCCGATCCATAATCAAATATGAGCTTTCCATCCCAGTAATCAGTAAGTCCCGGCAAATAAGCAAGCTTTTCCAGTCTTTCGTTTAAAAGCAGGCCATATCTCTCTCCTTCGGCAGTCACATATTCAGTGATGATATATTCCCCTGCCTGTGTCACATAGGTAAGATAAGCATCAGTTTCAAGTTCTTTGATAAATTTCCCCGAGATACTGTCATATACTTTCGGTGCTTCATGCAGAGACGATGCTATCCGATAATCATCCGTCATAAATTCCTCATAAAGCGTTTCATCCGGTCTTTCTCCCTTTTCCTCCGACATGAGCGATCCATCTGAAGCGTTATATTTTCTTACCGTGCCGTCATACCATATCACCTTCAGCACAGAAGGTCCCCAGGCTGATACCTCCGGCGGTTCTTTGAGCTCATATTTTAAAAACTGCTGATCATAGATCGACTCCGGATCAGGTAATCCTGTTTCGCTTATCATTTCCCCTTTTTTATCGTATATCCTGAAGCCTTCATAATCGAAAAGCATAACTGTATTTCCGTCATTGCTTATCCTTGCCTCATCGTGGGCGTCTCTCGG
>CALWMV010000082.1 GCA_944382125.1 uncultured Lachnospiraceae bacterium | reverse complement strand
AAACCGAAGGCGGCGCTCCCGTGTTTTAGGTGAAAGTGTAAGAATTATGGGATTATGTAATAACAAATAAATCTTCCCTTAATTTATTGAAGAGATTTGAAAGCCGACAGTACATGGCATATAATATATATAACCTAAAACTTCCTGTGGGGGAATTGGTATGGAAAAAGAATGGAAAAATGTGCAAACCAATGGAAGAGGTCAAGAATATGTTAAGGCACGAGAGCTAAGCGGTGGCATTAGGAGCTCTTGTCGTGCTATTTTTTTCCGGAACACCCATGAAACTACCGGAGAAAAAATTGTATCACTTAAAATTGCTCGGCTAAATAAATCGAATGGCCTTTTGACCGAAAAGCAAAATAAATCTGTAACTCTTAACTCTGATGAGTTAGATAAACTCATTGAATATATTCAGGACTACTATGCCCCATTAAATATTGGGATGAAAGAATTCATATCTGTTGATGAAGATGCTGCAAAATTATTCTCCAAAATACGAAGTTTGAATATATCTGATGATGAAGTCGTGGATAAGTTAATCTCTACGGGTATTCTCACAGATAATCTTAGCCCATCACCGTGCCCATGTCCTGAAGGTTCAGATACCGCACCAGCGTCCTGTAGTGAGCCTCCAGCGCCTCAAAGGTCCAGTCATCACTGTTCCATGCCAGGGATGGATATCTGCGTGGCCCACGTCAATCAGTTCCACGGTATGGCCGGCACCCTCTGCCCCCTGCCTGAAACAGTCTGCCAGGATGTGGGTAGAACCATTTTTATTGGGACTTCCTTCTAATACAACGATCTTCATATCAAAAACCATTCCTCCGATTTAGGATCATCCTTCTGCCAGCAGATCCCTGCAGGTGTTAAGGGCATTAAACAGTCTGGGGATTCCCATATAACCGCTGGCGTGAACCAGGGCACAGACGATCTCCTCTTTTGTGCTGCCGGCTTTCAGAGCCCCCTCCGCATGGCTCTTCACCTGCACTTCGGCTCCGCCCATAGCCGCCAGAAGCACCACCGTAAGCAGCTCTCTGGTCTTTCCGTCTAATCCGGTTCGGGTATTGAAGTCGCCGAAGCAAAGCTCCGTCAAAAACCGGGGCACTGCCTCATCAAAGGGCTCCGGAAGCCAGGTGTAGCGGTCTTTGATCTCGTCCCCATATATCGGAGCCTGGATTGCCAGGCCTTTCTCATACCGCTCTTTTTCATCTATGCCTGTCAAAGTCTTTTGTGACAGCAGCGGCAGCTCGATGCCGTTTTGTGTGAACACTTCATTCATAGCCGAAATGGCATTGAGGGTCTTGGGAAATCCGATGAAAGGTGCGCACTGATAGACAGCCTCCCGGATCTCCACCGGCGTGCAGCCTGCATTTAGGCTGGCCCCCACATGAGCCTTGATCTGAGGCAGAGCACTCAACACGGTGAGGACCGTGACGGTCACCAGCTCCCGCATCCGGTTATCAAGACTGCCGGTATAGCATATGTCCCCGAAGATATAGCCCTGAAGGATCTGCATGAATTCTCCGTCAGTCCCATCATCTCCTGCAGCATGGCTGTGAAAAAGCTCCTGCATCTTTTGTTCCGTTCTTTCTTCTCTGTTCATATTTCCTGCCTCCCTTATATATCTTCATTACACATCTATTTCTGACCTTTTTGATTTCATTATAAGTATGCCTGTTTTTAATGTCTAATACCCATGTTTTATCTTTAATCAATGCATTTTATGTATTTATAAACGTAAAAAACACCCTCCTTACTAGGAGTTCAGTAAGGAGGGGACATATCAAAGATCTCCGAAGGATATATGTACCTGTCCCTATTCTATTTTAGCCCTGAGCATATTGATCTCCTGTATGAACAGGGACGCGGCAGGAGAAAACAGCTTATTTTTCTTCCACACCAGCACACTGTGAGTCATATGCCTTGGCTCCAGCGGGATGAAGCGAAGTATTGGATCACTTCGGATCGCCAGGGCTCCGTCCATGCAGAAGGCACAGCCCAGACCCTCAGCCACCATCAGTGCAGCATTTGAAAGCAGGGTATAAAAAAGCGGGATCCTAAGCTCATTTTCTTCTCTTCCAAGCCAATGAAGTATCTCCGCACGTATATTCTCCCTCAGTGGCAAAAGCAGCGGACATGAAGCCACGTCCTCCACCGTAAGGGACTCTTTATCTGCCAGCGGGTGATCATCCCGCATAAGGAGGCCCCAGGTATCCTGCCGGTCCAGCCGGACATAATCGTATTTGGTCACGTCAGCAGGTTCCAGCAGCAGGCCGATATCCACCAGTCCTTTATCCAGACGGTCTTTGATGTTGTCCACCGTTTCATTATAAAGCGTGAACTGCACCGCAGGATATTTTTCAGAAAACTCTTTGATAAGCTTAGCCAGCGTCTGGCTTCCGCCAACCTCGGACGCTCCGATCACAACCATGCCGCTGATGTCCTTTTTCTGTCCTGCAATATCCTTTTCAAGACGATCCGTAAGCTCAACGATCTCCTGGGCCCGCTGGCGGAAAAATCTGCCGTCATCGGTCAGTGTAAGGCCGTTCTTGCCCCTCAGTATAAGTGTCACTCCCAGCTCCCGCTCCAGGTCCATGATCTGCCGGCTCAGAGTCGGCTGAGTCACATGCAGGATCTCTGATGCCCTTGTCATATTTTCTTCCTGAGCCGCTGCCAGAAAATAACGCAGTGTACGAAGCTCCAAGATCGTGCCCTCCTTTTCATACTTTATTTTATAATAAAACAGGTATTCTGGAAATGCAATATTTTAACTGATCCATAA
>CALWMV010000081.1 GCA_944382125.1 uncultured Lachnospiraceae bacterium | reverse complement strand
TTATCCCGAAGCTGGCTAATATTTTTCTAATATTTTCGTTATAATATATCCATGGATAAAATATGAACGGATATTTTCCGGGGATCAAGTGATTAACGGAAAGCACCAGGTGCTTATGGGAGGATATATATGAAGATCGGAGTTAAAAATATTAAGATCGCCGCAGCAGGGATAATAGTTTCTGCGGCAGTTCTGCTTTCAGGCTGTGCCGGAAAAGAGGCACAGAGCATGGCGGACTATATAGGCATAGACGCGGCCCAGGAGGCGGCCCTTGCGGAGGCGGGGATCAGTGCCTCAGATGCAGACTTCAGCGTATCGGGCCTGGACAGCAGGGACGGCACATTTTTCTATGAGGTGCGCTTCAGTTCCGGAGATAAGGAATATGAATATGCCGTTGACGCCCTTACGGGCGTGGTCATAGAGGAGGTCATAAAGCCTCTTGACGGCGAAGGAAACAGCGAAGCTTCGAAGGAAGTTTCTGAAGAAGCGGCAAAAGAAACTGCAGGCAGGACGGAAGTCGCTGAAGGTCAGGAAGGAAGTCCGGCATCAGGAAAGGCCGGTGCGGGATCCGGTGCCTCAGCAGCCCAGGGCCAGTCAGAGAGCGTGCCTGCCATCACAAGGGATCCCTCCTCTTCTAAGCGGGGATACATAGGCTACAGCGGCAGCAACAGGCCTTCATGGGAGGGAAGCCTCAATGAGGAGGAGGCAAAGCAGATAGCCCTTTCAGACGCGGGGGTCAGTGAAGATGATATAGCCTTTATCCGCATAGAAAAAGATAGGGACGACGGCATCGCAGTTTATGATGTAGAATTCATGACAAATGATTTTTCTGAGTATGATTATGAAATAAATGCAGAAAACGGAGAGATCAGGGCCATGGATCAGGATATGGAGCACCATTATGAGCATTATAGAGGCGGAAATGATCAGTCCGGAGGCCAGAGCTCAGGTGCCGGACAGGCAGCTGGCTCAGGAAACGGAGCAGCCAATGGTCAGGGCGCGGGTTCGGGCAGCGGACAGGGAGGCAATGAATATGGTGGTGAGCTCATAAGCGAGGAGGATGCAAAGGCAAAGGTCCTTGAGAGAGTTCCGGGAGCCGCGGCTTCTGATATATGGATGAAGCTTGAAAGAGACGACGGACGCCTCGAGTATGAGGGTGAGCTCTATCATGACGGCATGGAATATGAATTCAAGATAGATGCCTACAGCGGCAGCGTGACCGAGTGGGAATCAGAGAGAAGGTAAATGCGGCAGCAGATGCCCCGGGGACTTCCCGGGGCATTAAAATCCTTACGAACTAATTAAAAAATCAGCAAATAAGGGACTTTCTTTCTCCTTTATGATATAATTACCCCGCAAAACAGGGACGGGGCCCGGCCATGGAAGGATCAGAGCATTGAGAGCTGATCGAAGGGCGCCGATATGCAGGAGATCCGCAGGGATCAGGCAGAGGGCGCAGAAAAGCAGTAAAACATGGAAGGGCAGACGGCTTTGTTTTCTATTATGCTGTAAAGAGGAGATCTTATGAAAAATACAGGAAAGTATATAAGGACCATACTGATCGCAGCAGTGGCTGCAGTGGGCATACTGGCCTCAGGCTGCGTGCCCCAGGAGAGGAGCTCCGTAAGGAGAGACCCCGACCTTACTCCCCAGACAGGCGTGGACATAGATTTTGTCCAGGTGCATAACGGCACTATAGATTCCTTCGGTGAGGACAACCCTTATGTATTCATAACAGACGTATATATAGACGGTACCAACGATCCCAAGGCAGTGACTGTGACCGCCACCTGTCTTGATGAGGCGACAGAGGAGGATGCGGAGCACTTCGCAGCAGCCGCAGTCCGCAGGATCGGAGCCGAGATCGCCGTTCAGTCAGGTGAGTTTGACGGAGGAGATCAGCAGAGTTTCGGCAACGTGTGGGATACATTTTCCCTGAAGCTCACGGTACAGAAGGAGAGCGCCGCCGAAGGTGAGTACCTTCTCGAGCTTGATGTCCCTGCAGGAGAGGAGATTCCTCTGGATCCCGATATCGAATCCTATGAGGAGAGCTGGGAAGAACAGAGAGACATGATGCTGGAAAACACGGTATATTGATGACGGCATACGAAAACCTGAAAAATACCATATCGAAGCTTGCGTCCGTATATGTGGTGTTCCTTTTCATAGCCTTTCCGCTGTTCGTCCATGATATGTACTTTGACATCATGAACGACAAGTTCTACCTTTTCTGGGTGAGCTGTGCGGTCGTGGCCGGAGCATCTCTGATAATCACGCTCATATACGGACTCACAGACCTTACAAAAGATCACGGAAGAGGCGTAAAAGCATTCTTCCGTGAATTTTTGCCTGCAAATATCAGAAAGCACCTGAGCCTTCCGGACTGCTTTTTCATCCTCTTCATGGTGATAAGCATCCTCTCCACGGCCCTCTCGGAATATCCTTATGAGGCCTTCTGGGGACAGTACGGACGCTATCAGGGCCTTTTCCTCTGGATATTTTACGGGGC
>CALWMV010000080.1 GCA_944382125.1 uncultured Lachnospiraceae bacterium | reverse complement strand
GCTGAAAACCTCGGTATAGACCGCTTTGACTATGTATCCAGGTTCGAGAGGTATTTCCTCAATGAGGAGAGCTGGAGCGAGGACGAGAAGAAGGCCTACATGACAAAGCTTAACGGACTCATGAGGGATTTCCATGAGAACTTCCTCCAGGCGGCAAGGGATTATGCCGAGGCAGGAGCATACTGCGAGGCAGTGAGAGTGCTCCGCAGCTGCGGCGATGTAAAGCCCATGCTCAGGTACTATGAGGCTTACTACCTTGGAGAGGCCGGAAAGACAGAAGAGGCTATGGCTGTATATGCCGAGGCTGAGAAGGTGGATCCCGGATGCTGCTTCCCCAACAAGCTTGAGGATATAGCGGTCCTTTCAGATGCGAAAGATAAGGGCTTCCCGATGGCGGCATATTATCTCGGAGATCTCTGGTACGACAAAAAGCAGTACGAGGCCGCAAAGGAGTGCTGGGAGACGGCAGCAGAGAAGCTTCCGGAGTATCCTACGGTATGGAGGAACCTGTCCCTGGTATACTTTAATAAGACCGGCGAGAAGGAAAAGGCACTGAAGGCCATAGAGAAGGCCTTTGAGCTTGACACGACGGATGCGAGGGTATTCCTTGAGCTCGACCAGCTGAGGAAGAAGCTTGGATACAGCGTGGATCAGCGTATAGCATATTATGAGGAATATAAGGATACCTTCACAAAGAGGGATGACCTCTATATAGAGTATGTAACACTCAAGAACTTCCTTGGAAAGCATGAGGAGGCCTATGAGCTCCTGATGCAGAGAAGGCTCCATCCCTGGGAGGGAGGAGAGGGCAAGGCTCTCACCCAGTATGAGACAGCCCTTCTGGAGCTTGGAAAGAAGGCTCTCAAGGCAGGAGATGCGGCAAAGGCCGTGGAGCTCCTTGAGAAGGCTCTGCTCTGTCCCGAGTGCCTCGGAGAGGGCAAGCTTGAGGGAACCAAGGACAACCATATCTATTATCATCTGGGCCTTGCCTATGAGAAGCTCGGAGATAAGGAAAAGGCTGAGGAGTGCTTCAGAAAGGCTGTCATCGGCACCGATGAGCCTGCCGGCATGATGTTCTACTACGACCAGCCTGCTGATATGATCATGTATCAGGGACTGGCCCTCTATAAGCTTGGAAGGAAGAGCGAGGGCAATGCAAGACAGTACAAGCTCATCGACTACGGCGAGCAGCACATCAGGGACGAGGTCAAGATAGACTACTTTGCAGTATCCCTGCCTGATATGCTCATCTACGATGAGGACTGGAGCAGAAGGAACAGGGCTCACTGCCGCTTCCTGATGGGCCTCGGAAATCTGGGCCTTGGAAACAGGGAAAAGGCTGAGGAGTACTTTGAGGATGCCCTTAAGGAGGACAATACTCATCTCAACTGCAGACTGCTTTTAAATGAGCTGAAGGCAGAATAAGCCGCATGGCCCTTTCTCAGGATACCGGAGCAAAAGTCGAATGTTTAAGGCTTAAGGTATCCTGATGGCGGGAGCTTACCAAAAAAGCCATACGACCCCATGAAAATAAATAAGACACCCCGGTGCAGAGGTCTGACATCCGGATCCAGATAGCTGGATATACGGAGACGGAAATCTGGCCGGGGTGTTTTATATAGTTGATTTGGAAATCAGACAGGAAATATCAGGATTCTTTAAAATACTATTGATAATGGCAGCGTGAGAATGGTATGATTTATACAAGTTGAAGCATTGATTGAAAGTCAATTTTGTGTAAAGTGACAAAATATGTCATCGTCTCATACTAAGATAAAGAAAAAAGAGACGAGGCGAAAGATATGAGAGAATCATCAGACAACAGCGGAAAAACAAAGCGCATACTTGAGATCCAGGAAAGACTGAAGTCAGGAGAGATACTTAATAAGAGCAGGCTTGCTGATGAATACGGAGTCGATCCAAGGTCCATACAGCGCGACATAGATGAGATAAGGGCCTTCTATGCTGACAGATCACTGGCTGGGAACAGCATCATAGAGATAAGCTATGACAGGGAGCATAAGGGCTTCAGACTTGTAGAAAAGAGCAGCAGTGCCCTTACTGATGCGGAGATATTTGCAGTAATAAAGATATTGCTTGACAGCAGGGCACTTAATAAGGCTGAGATAAGGCAGATAGTTGAAAAGCTGATAGATATGAACCTCCTGCCTTCGGAAAAGAAGATGATAAACGGGCTCATAAGCAATGAGCTATATAATTATGCTGAACCGAGGCATCATAAGGCTCTTTTGGAGACTGTGTGGCGGCTTGGAAATATCATACATGAGCAGCGGGTAACAAAGCTCAGATATAAGAAATCCAATGGCAGCATCTCTGAGGCAAAGGTGAAGCCTGTAGGGATCATGGTCTCAGAGTATTATTTTTATCTCATAGCATACATCGGTGATGCAGATAAGGAACATACAGGATATCCTACTATATACAGGGTGGACAGGATACTTGGTTTCCGGGCATTAGATGAGACTTTTTATATACCGTATAAGGACAGATTTGAGGAAGGTGAGTTCAGGAAGCGTATCCCGTTTATGTACTCGGGAAAGCTTCAGAAGAAGACCTTTATATATAAGGG
>CALWMV010000079.1 GCA_944382125.1 uncultured Lachnospiraceae bacterium | reverse complement strand
TGACAGTCATGTATCAAATTATCCTTATCCTTCAGGTCCTTCATCCTAACCTCTTAATATATGATCATCTGATTTTATCGCAATTTTTTATTATAAATGAATTCACATTCAAAGACAAGCTGAAAGGGAGCAAAGGGTCTGAGCCGGCAGCTTCCAGCCATCAGGGACCATATCCCGCAGCATAATCTCAAAAAAACAAAATCCCCTCTGCCGTTTTTCCGGCAGAGAGGATACGATATTGCTTTTAAGTCTTACTTCTTTGCGGTGATGGAATTATACTTCGGCACCAGCTTTTCCTTGCCGCCCATGTAGGGACGAAGCACCTCAGGGATGTTGACTGAGCCATCCGCATTGAGATTGTTCTCCAGAAAAGCTATCAGCATACGGGGCGGAGCCACACAGGTATTGTTAAGGGTATGGGCAAGGTGATTGCCCTTCTCCTTAGACTTTATCCTTATCTTGAGGCGCCTTGCCTGAGCATCTCCCAGGTTCGAGCAGGAGCCGACCTCAAAGTACTTCTTCTGTCTGGGAGACCAGGCCTCCACGTCACAGGACTTGACCTTGAGATCCGCCAGATCACCGGAGCAGCACTCCAGCTGTCTTACGGGGATATCCAGGGTCCTGAAGAAATCAACTGTATTCTTCCAGAGCACATCGTACCACTTCATGGACTCCTCAGGCTCGCAGACTACTATCATCTCCTGCTTCTCAAACTGATGGATACGGTAAACTCCCCTCTCCTCTATGCCATGGGCACCCTTCTCCTTACGGAAGCAGGGGCTGTAGGAGGTCATGGTTATGGGAAGCTCTGACTCCTCTATGGTCTGATCTATGAACTTTCCTATCATGGAATGCTCTGAAGTACCGATCAGGTAGAGATCCTCACCCTCGATCTTGTACATCATGGCATCCATCTCGGCAAAGGACATTACGCCGGTAACTACCTTGGAACGGATCATGTAGGGAGGTATGCAGTAGGTGAAGCCCCTGTCTATCATAAAGTCTCTGGCGTAGGCGATAACGGCCTCATGGAGTCTTGCTATGTCTCCCATCAGGTAGTAGAAGCCATTGCCTGCCACTCTGCCTGCCGCATCCATATCTATGCCGCCGAAGCTCTCCATGATGTCTGTATGATAAGGCACCTCAAAATCAGGCAAACTGGGCTCACCGAAGCGCTGAACCTCTACATTCTCGCTGTCATCCTTACCTATGGGGACTGAAGGATCGATCATCTGGGGGATGACCATCATCTTCTTTGTAAGCTCTTCAGAAAGCTCGGTCTGCTTCTTTGAAAGCTCATCCAGAAGCTCTCCGTCCTTCCTTACCTCTTCCTTGGCTGCCTCAGCTTCATCCTTAAGGCCCTTGGCCATGAGAGCTCCGATCTCCTTTGAGATCTTGTTTCGCTTTGCCCTGAGGTCATCAGCCTGGGACTGGGTCTTTCTGAGCTCAGCATCCAGAGCTATGCACTCATCCACAAGGGGAAGCTTCTCATCCTGAAACTTCTTTCTGATATTTTCCTTGACCGCATCAGGGTTCTCCCTGACAAACTTGATATCCAGCATGTTCCTGTCCTCTTGTTAATCTATTTTGGGGATCTGAGGGCCGCAAAACTTTGGGACCCGGCTCATGGAGCCCGGCCCCTCTTTTGCATCCTCAGGATCAATAAAAAAAGTATAGCACAAGCCCGGATTATACTCAAGCTTATGCTATGCTCTTTCTTATGTCCATTTTCTATTATATGACCTTAAAGTATATCAATGCAGCCTTACCCCTGCATGCTCCTGAGCCTTTCCTCCACCTCGCAAAGCACAGGCATGGAGGGGATCCCTCCCCTGCGCTCAACGCAGAGGGATGCAGCCGCATTTGCAAAGGCCGTAAACTCCGAAAGCTCAGTAAGGCTCAGCTTCTCGGGTCTTTTTCCTGACCGGCTTATCTTATAGAGAAAGGCTCCCCAGAAGGAATCTCCGGCTCCAGTCGTGTCTACTGCAGTCGTCTCGAATCCAGGGACTATCCTTCCTCCTGCCTTTGAGCAGATATAGGCTCCTCCCTTTCCCAGTGTCACCGCACAGATCCTGACTCCCGATCTGATAAGCTCCTCTGCCGCCTGCTTCGGATCCTCGTGATCGGTAAGCAGTCCCGCTTCCTCATCGGATATCTTCATCAGGTCAGCAAAGGCCGTCACCGAACGCATCTGTTTTATCGCCCCTTCCCTGTCATGCCAGAGGGATGCTCTGTAATTAGGGTCATAGGAGACCATCACACCATTCTTTTTTGCAAGATCAACAGCCTTCATGGTCGCTGACCTTGCAGGCTCATCAGTGAGGGAAAGGGAGCCCACATGCAGTATCCTGGAGGAAGCAATAAGCTCCTCATCTATCTCATCCTCTCTGAGCCCTGTATCGGCCCCCGGCTTTCTTGCAAAGGAAAAGCTCCGTTCTCCGTCATCCGATATAGACACAAAGGCAAGGGTCGTGAAGCAGTCATTGTCCAGTATCAGATTTCCTGCATCTATGTGCTCCTTTATCAGCGTATCCCTCAGAAACTGACCATGCATGTCATTGCCAGCCTTTCCGATAAAGGCACAGGATGCTCCAAGCCTTGAAGCACAGCTGAGCATATTGGCAGGGGCTCCTCCGGGATTTTGAGCAAAGAGTCTTATCCCATCCTCATTTTTACCCTGATCCGTAAAATCTATCAGTATCTCTCCCAA
>CALWMV010000078.1 GCA_944382125.1 uncultured Lachnospiraceae bacterium | reverse complement strand
TCAATACGGGAAAGCTCATGGAAGAGGTCATAAAAAAGGTCGGAGAGGAACTTGGAGAGTAGACCCGGCAGCAGGAAGGCCCGAAAAATGAGACAGCCCGTAAGGACAAAGATATAAATTCTGACAAACAGCTGAACAGTTAAACAGCAAAGAGATATGTAAAAGGCATATCACGGTAAAAGGGAGAAAATAGATGGAAAAGAAGGTATATTTTATAAGTGCGGACCTGGAAGGCGTGACGGACGTCACCGACTGGTGCGAGGTAGATAAGGGCGGAGACGGTTATGAGGCTGCCCGAGTGCAGATGACAAGAGAGGTGGCAGCGGCCTGCGAGGCCATAATCGAGGCCGGCCACGAGGTGGTCGTAAGGGACGGACACGAGACCGCAAGGAACATTATCCACGACATGCTTCCCTATGGAGTAAGGCTCATGAGGGGCTGGGCCTGCCATCCCGGCTCCATGATGGCGGGGATAAGTGATAAATATGCAGGGGCCCTCTACATAGGCTACCATTCTCCGGCAGGCTCCGATGAGAGCCCCCTTGCCCACACCATGAATGTACATAAGCTTATGAAGCTGGAGATAAACGGAAGGCTGGCTTCGGAATTTACCCTTAATTCTCTTTATGCTGCGGAAAAAGGCGTTCCGTCTATCTTTATAAGCGGGGATGCAGGGATCTGCAGAAGGGCTTCGGAGGAGATCCCGGGTATAGTGACCATGCCCACCAAGGAATGTAGGGGTACTTCAACCTTCAATCTGCATCCGAAGGAGGCTGCAGACCGCATAAAAGCAGCAGTGGCAGAGGCCATCAATAAGCCCATAGCCATGAGAGAGATCCCGGAAAAGCTTGAGATGCTGGTGCAGCTTAAGAAGCATGAGATAGCCAGAGCCTCCCTTGCCAATCCCGCAGTAAGAAGGATCTCCGAGGATACCGTGGCCTACACGGCCAAAAGCCCTGCGGAGGCCAATGTGATCTTCGGCTACATACTGGGCTGATATGAACCGGACTTATATAATACCGAATCGATATATTGAAATAAACTGAAGAGCTGAAACATAAAGAAAAAATCCTAAGATACAGACTATGATAAGATTCGTACTGTTTGATCTGGACAATACCATACTGAATTTTGATGCGGGAGAGGAAAAGGCCCTCGATGAGACTCTGAGAAGCTATGGCCTTACGCCGTCGCCGGATATCATTTCCCGCTATCAGGAGATAAATGACGAGCTCTGGAGGATGCTTGAGGAGGGGAGGACCACCAGGGAGATACTTTCCGTGGAACGCTTCTCGAGACTGTTTTCAGAGTTTTCCATCGCCTGCCCCGGAGAGGAGGCGGCCGCAAGATATGCGGAGCTCCTGTCCCATCAGCATCCCTTCATGCCGGGAGCCGAAGAGGTGCTTTCCCGGCTTCACAGAAGCTATGACCTTTATGTAGCATCCAACGGTACCTCCTGGATACAGTGGCGCCGCATAAAGGATGCGGGGCTCGAAAAATGGTTCGAGGATATTTTCATATCTGAGGAAATAGGGGCGAATAAGCCTGATCCCAGGTTTTTTGATATTACTTTTTCAAGGATAGAGGGCCTTCGAAGGGAGGAGACCATCATCATAGGCGACAGCCTTACCTCCGACATAAAGGGAGGGATAAATGCGGGCATACATACCTGCCTCTTTGCTCCGGGAGAACTTCCGATAAGGCCCGGCATAGAGCCGGAATATACTGTGAGAAGCCTTTCTGAGATACCGGAGCTTCTTAAGAAGATCCGGGTATGAAAGCATATAAAACTGCGGCCGCAGATCAGGCATGAAAACCAGTTTGCAGAAAAGCCTTAATACTGAAAGGATCCCGAGGGATGACCTCGGGACCTGCTCTATATACATATGATCCGTATATTCATGATATGCAGAGCTTTATCTGTCTATCTCAAAATCCAGCACCCTGCCGGTCTCGGCGCAGATCTCGAACTCATACTCGGTGCGCCCTGCCAGTATCTCACCTTCGTATACATATCTGCCGTCATCATAGTCCTTCTTAAGCTTTATGAAATCAGCCTCGGAGGCCTTAAGTCCGGCCTTTTCAAGGGCTATCTCCTTAGCCTTTTCCTCACCTATATCTGAGGCCTGAGAGCTTTTTCCGGAAGAAACAGTATCCCTGTATTTTCTGTCCTGCCTTCCGTCTTTATCATTATCCCTGCTGCGGACTCTGCGGCTTTCGCGATCCAGGTCCCTGTCATATTCAAGGCGTTCTGCTTCATAGTCCATATCCAGGATATCACCCGTGGTGGCAGATATCTCATAGTCATATTCCTCCAGATCCTCAGTCAGGAATTCCACGTCATAGACCTTTCTTCCGTCATCATAATCTAACTTTGTGCTTATATAGATGAGCTCATCTGCAGTCTCGCCTGCATGCTCAAGGGCGATCTCCTCAGCCCGGCTTTCAGTTATTCCTGCTGCCAGGGCAATGCCTGACATTGAAAGCACGAGGCAGCCTGCAAGTATCATGGTCCCTATAGCTAAAGTCTTCTTTTTCATGGTATATTCTCCTTAGATTTATTATTTGATTTAATGATTTTTTCATCTTCTGGCCTTATGATAAGGACAAAAAATTAAAGAATCATTAGAAGCTGATTAGAAAGAAATTAAAAATACCGGAAAGTATATAAGAAAATGTTTAAGGAGACCATAGGATGAGGATACTTGTGGCAGAGGACGAAAAGGATATGAACAGGCTGATCTCAAAGGCCCTTGAGAAGGAGGGCTATGGGGTGGACTCCTGCTTTGACGGGGAGGCGGCCCT
>CALWMV010000077.1 GCA_944382125.1 uncultured Lachnospiraceae bacterium | reverse complement strand
TTGGAGCGCATGAACTTGGTGAGCTTATATACCTCAAGTCCGTTCTTTGTCTCGACCTCTATCCTGTCGGAGGAAACGGTCTTTACGACACCGTCGCTCTTTGCGACCATGCACACTCCGGAGTCCCTGGCCACCTTGTCATCGATACCTGTTCCGATGACTGCTGCCTCGGTCTTGAGAAGGGGCACTGCCTGACGCTGCATGTTCGATCCCATCAGCGCACGGGTAGGGTCATCGTTCTCAAGGAAGGGTATCATGGAAGTTGCCACTGAAAGCAGCATCTTCGGGGATACATCCATCAGATCCACGTCAGACTTATTGAAGCTGGTGGTCTCCTCCCTGTGACGTCCTGATACATTGTTATGGATGAAATGTCCCTCTTCATCCAGGGGCTCGTTTGCCTGAGCGACTCTGAAGTTATCCTCCTCGTCGGCAGTCATGTAGACGATATCCTCTGTCACCACGGGATTCTTCGGATCAGTCTTGTCAACGATCCTGTAAGGCGCCTCTATAAATCCGTACTCATTGATACGGGCATAGGATGCCAGGGAATTGATGAGTCCGATGTTGGGACCCTCGGGGGTCTCTATCGGGCACATACGTCCGTAATGGGTATAGTGGACATCTCGCACCTCGAAGCCTGCACGGTCTCTGGAAAGTCCGCCCGGACCCAGGGCTGAAAGACGTCTCTTGTGGGTCAGCTCGGAAAGAGGGTTGTTCTGATCCATGAACTGTGAAAGCTGTGAGGATCCGAAGAACTCCTTGACCGCGGCGGTCACGGGCTTGATATTGATAAGGGACTGGGGAGTGATCTCCTCGATGTCCTGGGTGGACATACGCTCCCTTACCACTCTCTCCATACGGGACAGACCTATGCGGTACTGGTTCTGGAGCAGCTCGCCCACCGCCCTAATACGGCGGTTTCCGAGGTGGTCTATATCGTCGGAGGTGCCTATGCCCTCCTCTATATGCATGTTGTAGTTGATGGAGGCAATGATATCCTCTCTGGTGATATGCTTGGGCACCAGATTGTGGATGTTCTTCCTGAGGGCAGTCTTAAGCTCCTCCTCAGGCTTTCCTGAAAGCTCCTCCAGTATATCCATGAGAGCGGGATAATAAACCAGCTCATGTATGCCGATATCGGCGGGATCGAAGCCCACGTACTCGGAAAGATCCACCATGCGGTTGGAAAGGACCTTTACGTCCCTGCCCTCTGCGTTCTCCGCATCGGGTCTTCCCTTTACGGTAACGGAGATTATACCAGTGTTCTGGATCCTGTCGCAGAGCTCCTTGTTAAGGGTCTGACCCTTCTCAGCAATGATCTCACCCGTATTGATATCCACTACATCCTCTGCCAGGATCTTGCCATCGATACGGCTGCGGAGAAGGAGCTTCTTATTGAACTTATAGCGTCCTACCTTCGCCAGGTCGTATCTCCTGGGATCAAAGAACATGCTGTTTAAAAGGCTCTGAGCTGAATCCACGGAAAGGGGCTCGCCTGGCCTTATCTTCTTATAAAGCTCAAGGAGTCCGTCCTGATAGTTGTCAGAGGTATCCTTTGTGAGGGTATCCATGAGCTTGGGCTCCTCGCCGAAGAGCTCAGTGATCTCACGGTTGGTTCCTATGCCAAGGGCTCTGATAAGTACGGTCACGGGCACCTTCCTGGTCCTGTCCACCCTTGCCCAGAATACATTGTTGGAATCCGTCTCATACTCGAGCCAGGCTCCTCTGTTGGGGATGACCGTGCAGGAAAACAACTCCTTGCCAAGCTTGTCGTGCCCTATCTCATAATAGATACCGGGGCTTCGTACAAGCTGGGATACGATGACACGCTCAGCTCCGTTGATGACGAAGGAACCGGTGTCAGTCATCAGAGGAAGATCTCCCATGAAGATCTCGTGCTCCTTGATCTCGTCCTTATCATTGTTGATAAGCCTTACCTTGACCTTGAGCGGAGCGGCATAGGTAGCATCCCTCTCCTTACATTCTTCAATGGTGTACTTTCTCTCATCTCTGCAAAGCTTGAAATCGACGAATTCAAGGCTCAGGTGGCCTGCGAAATCGGCGATAGGCGAAATATCCTCAAAGACCTCCTTAAGCCCGTCCGTAAGGAACCAGTTGTAAGAGTTCTTCTGGATCTCGATCAAATTGGGCATCTCGAGGACCTGCTTGTGCTCTGAGAAGCTCATCCTTATGCCCTTTCCGGCGGTCACCGGATGCATCCTGCTTTTTTGCATTGACATTCCCCACCTCTTATCTTTAATATATGAAATGCATACTTTGTGAAATAAGTTGCATTTTCCACCGACTTGTAATAAAATATATGGGCATTCGAGCCCATGATGGCATGATAATGCAACCTTAAAGATAACATAGGCTTGTCAAGGTGTCAAGTTAATTTCTTGATTTATTGACCGTCAGATGGTATAATATTTCAGATTGTCTTCGGAGGTAATTTTAGACATGGATACATTGTGGACAGTACTTATAGTTATAGGCGTCGTGGCTCTGGTAGCCCTGGGTCTCCTCTGGTATTTCGGAAGGAAGATACAGAGCAATCAGATAGAGTCACAGAAGATGATAGAGCAGACCTCCCAGCTCGTAAGCATCCTGGTCATAGACAAAAAGAAGATGCGGCTCAAGGAGGCACCCCTTCCGAAGCAGGCATTTGAAAGTGCTCCCTTCTATGCAAAGCTCGTAAAGATCGGAGTCATTAAGGCCAAGATCGGACCGAAGATCGTGAACCTCATCTGTGACGGCCCCGTATTCAGTCAGATGCCCGTCAAGGCAGAGTGCAAGGTCAAGATAAGCGGACTTTACATAACAGAGATCGTAAAGGGCGCAGTGCTTGATGAAAAGGCTATGAAAAAGCGCCAGAAGGCCAAGGCCAA
>CALWMV010000076.1 GCA_944382125.1 uncultured Lachnospiraceae bacterium | reverse complement strand
CAGGAGGTCATAACAATGTTCAATTTTGATGTACCCAGGTACGAGAAGGTAGTGTCTGATGCTATTGCGCTCAGACCCCAGATCGAGAAGGCTGTAGATGAGATCTGCAAGGAGGGATATTCCAATATCTTCTTCATCGGATGCGGCGGAACCTATGCTCATTCTCTTCCCATGAAGTACTGGATCGATTCCTCTTCCAAGATCGAGGCTTACAGCGTTATCGCAGCTGAGTTCATGGCTATGGGACACAAGAAGTTCAGCAAGGACTCCGTATGTGTATTCTCAACCAGATCAGGAAACACCAAGGAGATCGTGGCTGCTGCAAAGTACTGCAAGGAGCATGGTGCAAGGACTCTCGTATATGTATCCAACGACAACACTCCCGTATGTGAGTATGCTGATTACAAGTTCTTCAGCTTTGCCGAGGATGACTGCCTGTGCGAGGCTATATACACCTACATGATCGCCCTCGTTGCACGCTTCATGAAGAACAACGGCGAGTTCCCTGACTATGATGAGTTCATGAGCCAGTATGACAAGGTGGTTCCTTACCTTCTTAAGGCTAAGGAGCTTTATGAGGACAGATGCTGTGATATGGCAGCCAAGATCAAGGATGTCAAGTGGCATATGGTAGTCGGCTCCGGTATGCTTTGGGGCGAGGCTTATGACTATGCTATGTGCATACTTGAGGAGATGCAGTGGATCAAGACAAAGTCAATCCATGCAGCAGAGTATTTCCACGGCACCATCGAGCTTACCGAGGAAGATACCAGCATGATCCTCTTCTACGGAGAGGACGAGACCCAGCCTCTGATGGATCGTGTATACAACTTTGCAAGCAAGGTTTCCAAGTGCATCTGGAAGTTTGATACCAAGGACGTAGAGCTTCCTTTCACAAAGGCTGAGTACAGAAAGATCGTTTCTCCCATGATCATGTACTGCATCACAGAGAGACTTAGCTGCCATCTGGAGAAGGAGACCAATCATCCCCTTACTACCAGGAGATATTATCGTCAGATGGAGTATTGATACTTCTCTGAAGATAGCTTATAAATATATGGGCAGGTATATCTTTTGATAGATCTGTGATAATTAAGAGAAGCTTTTCTCCTGCTCCGTTATGGGGCAGGAGATTTTTTCGGAGAAAATTATGAGTTATAAGCTGATTGCACTGGATATTGACGGAACACTTACCAATGATGATAAGGAGATAACGGAGAGGACCAGAAAGGCCCTCTCAAAGGCTCATGCTATGGGAGTTTCCATTGCCCTGGCTTCAGGGCGCCCCGTATACGGGGTCATGCCTGTGGCAAGGGAGCTGGGCCTTGACAGGAAAGGGGACTACGTGATCTCCTTCAACGGTGGCCAGATCTTTGACGTGGGCCTTAAGAAGACCGTATTTGAGCATACCCTGCACATAGAGGAGGCACTGGCTGCCTACAGCATCGCAAAGGAATTCGGCCTTGTCACGGTCACATATAAGGATGACCATCTTATCACAGAGGATCCTGATGATCAGTATGTACAGATCGAATCCAGGATAAACCATATGGCTGCAGAGAAGACTCCGGATTTCTCTGAGAGCCTTGATTTCAGGCCTGTCAAATGTCTTGTAGTCGGAGAAGAAAAAAGGATCAGGGAATGTGAGGAGGAGGCCTTAAGGAGACTGGGAGCAAGACTCAGCATATACCGTTCCACTCCCTATTTCCTGGAGATCATGCCTAAGGGCATAGATAAGGGGGCCGCCCTCTCAAGGCTTGTGGGACTCACCGGCCTTATCCGTCAGGAGATCATGGCCTGCGGCGACGGCATGAATGACCTTGCCATGATCCGCTTTGCAGAGCTCGGAGTCGCCATGGCCAATGCTGAGCCTGAGGTCAGGGAGGCGGCTGATTTTGTGACGGATTCCAACAATGATGACGGAGTTGCCAAGGCTGTTGAAAGGTTTATACTGAACGAAAAGTGATATAGAAATGAATATGATATACAGACACAGGGGGATCCTGAGCGTTTTTTTCGGTGCAGTCTGTTTCAGCTTTGCCGGGGTCCTTATAAAGATGATAGACTGGCCTGCGGTGCCCTCCTACGGAGGAAGAAGTTTTTTCACTTTTTTTGCCATACTTGGATATATGGTTTTATCAGGCCATAGGATCTATCTGAGCCCGAAGATCATCCTCGGAGCCGTGATATTCAGCGTGATGAATAATACCATCACCATGTCCACGCTGCTGACTACTGCAGGCAATGCCATCATGCTGCAGTTTACGATGCCTCTTTTTATCATACTTTTTACCTGGATGATATTCAGGAAAAGGCCCGGCAGGCTGGAAGTGCTCTGCAGCATCGGAGTATTTATCGGTATGATATGCTTCTTTCTTGACCAGTTGAGCGGGGACAGCTTTCTGGGGAATATCATGGGTATAGTATCGGGAATATGCTGTGCCCTCGTTTATATGATGAAGCAGCTTCCGGGCTTTGATTATGACAATTCTCTTTTATGGTCATGCGTACTCAGCTTTCTTATCGGCATACCGTATTACGGGTCGGTAAACTGGAGCTTTCAGAATATTTTTTTCATATTTATCGCCGGTTTCTTTCAGACAGGTGCAGGATTCATACTTATGAGCTTTGGACTGGATCTTGTAAGCCCTATTGCTGCAGCACTTACATCAACGATAGAACCAATACTTACACCTTTTTGGACTCTCATCTTTCTGGGAGAATTCCTCAGCCCCTTTGCCATGGTGGGAGCGGTTATTGTGCTGGCAACATCTTTAATATATAATATATCGGCGGGAAGAAAACAGCCGGCAGCAGATGCGGATACCGGCCATATTTAACGAAACCTATACTATTATAAAGACCTATATGAAAGGAACTGCCTGAATATGAACAATGCTGTGATCTTTGATGTGGACGGGACGCTCTGGAATACTTCGGAGAT
>CALWMV010000075.1 GCA_944382125.1 uncultured Lachnospiraceae bacterium | reverse complement strand
TCTTATGAGGATACCCTCAGATGGCTCAGGGATACCAGGGAAAAACAATATGAAAATGTAAAACCCATACTTACACCGAGGTTCATCCCGTCATGCACGGATGAGCTTATGGTAAAGCTTGGAGAGCTTATAAAGGAGACAGGACTTCCGCTTCAGTCCCATCTTTCAGAAAATAAAAGTGAGATAAGCTGGGTAAAGGAGCTCTGTCCTGAGTCTCATTTTTACGGAGATGCATATGACAGGTTCCATTGCTTCGGACATCTTGGAAACAGGACTATCATGGCTCACTGCGTCTGGTCCTCTGATGAGGAGATCAGGCTTATGAAGAAAAATGGAGTTTTCATAGCTCATAGCCCTTCCTCTAATACCAATATAGCCTCAGGCATAGCTCCGGTAAGGAAGTATCTGGAAGAGGGACTTAATGTGGGACTTGCCACTGACATGTCCGGAGGGACTACAGCCTCGATATTAAGGATTATCACCGATGCCATACAGGTTTCAAAGCTTTACTGGAGGCTTGTGGATGACAGCAGGAAGCCTCTTACCTTCCCTGAGGCCTTTTATCTCGGCACCATGGGAGGCGGAGCCTTCTTCGGAAAGGTTGGAAGCTTCGATGCAGGATATGAGTTTGATGCACTGGTGCTTTCTGATGAGGACCTGCCTACGCCTGTGAAGGGACTTAGCCCGGAAGAAAGGCTGGAGAGATACTGCTATATAGCAGGAGAAAGGCCGGTTCTTCACAAGTTTGTGAATGGAAAGCAGTTATTCTGATAAAAAAGGCAGACTGTCTGCCATAAGGAGGCGATATATATGTGGGAGGAGTGCAAAAAACTTCAGGAAGAGCTTGTAAGGATGAGAAGGGAGCTGCATCAGATACCGGAGGTGGGAGATGTGCTTCCAAAGACCAGAGCATATGTGGAGGGAAAGCTTAAGGAGTATGGTATCCCCTTTACGGAGAACAGCCATGACAGCGGGCTTATAGCCGTGATAAAAGGAGGAAAGCCCGGAAAGACGCTGGCTCTCAGGGCTGATATGGATGCTCTGCCCATAACTGAGGAAAATGAAGTGGATTATAAATCCAGGCACGAGGGTGCCATGCATGCCTGCGGGCATGATACCCATATGGCCATGCTCCTTGGCGCTGCAAAGGTGCTTAATGAGCATAAGGATGAGCTCTGCGGCAGCGTAAAGCTTTTCTTTCAGACAAATGAGGAGGGAAGCCGGGGAGCAGAACGCATGGTCAATGACGGCTGCATGGATGATGTGGACGCAGTGTTCGGTACTCATATAGGCTGCATACTTTCGAAGGATCTGCCCTCGGGAACTGTTGTGGCCGTACCGGGCTGCTGCATGGCATCTTTTGATAAATTTGTTATAAAGGTAAAGGGAATAGGCTGCCATGGATCGACTCCGGAAAAGGGAGTGGATCCCATAAATATTGCAGCGCATATAGTCATAAATCTGCAGGAAGTCCTGGCAAGGGAAATCGCAGCAGTAAAGCCTGCGGTGCTTACCATAGGAAAGTTCAATGCGGGAGTGGCATATAATGTCATCCCTTCAGAAGTGGTGATCGAGGGGACCATACGGGCCCTTGAAGAAGATGTAAGGCAGGAGCTTGCAAAGCGTATAGGAGAGATATCGAAGGCCACAGCTGAGACCTTCAGGGGAAGTGCAGAGTACGAGATGATCTGGGGAGCCCCTCCCGTGGTCAATGACGCCAAGATGGCAGAGCTGGCAGCAGACTCTGCAAGGGATGTGCTTGGAAATGACATGGTGGTGGATCATATAGCTGCTCCCAATATGGGAGGCGAAGATTTTGCCTACTATCTTATGAAGAAGCCGGGCGCCTTTATGTTCCTCAGCTCTGCGGATCCGAAGAAACATACGGATGTTCCCCATCACAATCCCCGCTTCAATGTGGATGAGGATGTGCTCTGGGAAGGCTCCGCTGTATTCGTAAGGATAGCTGAACGTTTCCTTGCGGGGAAGCAATAACTTGAAATACTTCCGCAATTATAGTAAAATCTCTTTTTAGTTCGCTAATTAAAGTTTGATTGAGAGGTCAGATACAATGCAGAAGGTTTATGGCGTAAATGAATTAAGAGAGATGTTCCTCAGATATTTTGAGAGCAAGGGACATCTTCGCATGAAGAGCTTTTCCCTCGTTCCCCACAATGACGATTCACTTCTTCTTATAAATTCAGGTATGGCTCCTTTGAAGCCCTACTTCACAGGTCAGGAGATACCTCCGAGGAAGAGGGTCACTACCTGTCAGAAGTGCATACGTACGGGAGATATAGAAAATGTGGGAAAGACCGCACGCCACGGCACCTTCTTTGAGATGCTGGGCAATTTCTCATTTGGAGATTATTTTAAGCATGAGGCCATACCCTTTGCATGGGAGTTCCTTACCGAGGTGGTGGGTCTTGATCCTGAGAGGCTGTACCCGTCTGTATATGTGGACGACGACGAGGCTTTCAATATCTGGAAGGATGAGATGCATATCGCGCCGGAGCGTATCTTCAAGTTCGGCAAGGAGGACAATTTCTGGGAGCATGGTGAAGGCCCCTGCGGTCCCTGCAGCGAGATCTATTATGACAGGGGAGAGAAGTACGGCTGCGGAAAGCCCACCTGCACCGTGGGCTGCGACTGCGACAGATACGTAGAGGTCTGGAACATAGTATTTTCCCAGTTTGATAATGACGGACACGGCAACTACAGCGATCTTATACAGAAGAATATAGATACCGGCATGGGCCTGGAGAGGCTTGCCATGGTGGTACAGGACGAGGAGTCCCTTTACACCATAGATACGAACAGGGCCCTGCTTGAGGAAGCCTGCGAGCTGGCCGGCATAAAGTATCACGATGACCATGAGAAGGACATTTCCCTTCGTATCATCACTGACCATACCAAGTCCTGTACCTTCATGATATCTGACGGCATCATGCCTTCAAACGAGGGCAGG
>CALWMV010000074.1 GCA_944382125.1 uncultured Lachnospiraceae bacterium | reverse complement strand
TCGTCGCTCGTAAAATTAAAGGTGCTGTCTTTTATATCTATATATTTTGTCTTGATAAATGATTCTGCCTCAACATTGCAATTTTCAAATGAAAGCTTTGCATCAGTCGATGTGTTAGATATAAAACCTAAGTTTAAGGAGCTGTCGTCCCCCTCTCCTGTAAATGTTACAGAACCTGTTTGCGAATTGCCTGCATCAAAAGAAAACCGTCCCAATCTGCATCTTCCTGAATAGCTTATCTTATAATCCCCTTTTGCAGTCGCAGTAAAAATATCATTCTCACTGGCAAGATAAATATCTTCAAGTAGTAACTCCGCAGCATTACATTGATAAGTATTTGGACCTGATACGAAAGCATTAGGTAAGTCTATTTTCATATAATACTCTTCGTCCGGGTCTCCTATGATGGTAATCTTTGAATCGGGGTTCCTTACACGTAATCCAAGGTAGCCTGAATCATCATAACTGGTATTATTTACAGCACCCCTCAAATCGATAACAACGTTATCTTCAGTTATCTGCATATTGCGGTTATTATAATTTCCTGTTGGATTAAGCTCAGTAACTTTATATTTTGTTATTCCATCTTCTGGATCTGGGTCATCATCCTTAAAGATGACAGTATACTGGTTGGCCCTCGGTGCCTTTTTGTGGGTTGCATTCCCAAGGCATACTGCCTCAAGCTCTGCATCTTCAGAAGAGCATACAGGGCAATCCCCGTTTATGTTATCCTCGGTGCAGCGTATCTCACAGATACAGGATTCACTCTTATCCTCCTGTACGTCCGCATTTTCCCCCTTGTCAGTATCAGTTTCCTCCGCTGCAGGGTCATCAATTCCATTTTGAGGTTTGGAAGCTTCATCCTCTGCATCCTGTCCGCCTCCGGCTTCATCATCCTTACCGCATATCTCACATGTAAAACCGCAGGTCTGGCCCTCTGTCGGTGCCTCATAGCCGCAGGCTTCGTCATGCTTTCCATCCAAATGAGGACAATCAAGCTCATAGCAGCTGTCATCATGCTCATGAGGCTTTGGAGCGTCACTGTCAGAGGCATCCCAGTCCTCAGGATCTCCCTCCTCATAGCCGCATATAAGCTCATAGCAGCTGTCGTCATGCTCTCCCTCTTCTATATGTGAGCATGGATGGCCCCCGTCTGAAGGCTCATAGCCGCAGTCCTCATTATGGGCAGTGTGGTGCTCACACAGTCCCTCCTCATAAGCTGCCTCAGCTATTACCCCCCCCGCTTCATTTTCAGCAGGTACTGCATAGGCAGCCGGTGATATGAGTGATACAAGCATCGTAAGCCCCAGTATAAGGCTTATCCTTCTGTTCCTTTGCTTCATAGTCTTTGTACCTCCCCACAGATTTATAACTTAATTATAGATTAGTCAAAATCCTGTGCCTATTATCCGATTTACCCCTGAAAATGGGTAATGCCCGGGGCTTTCCCGGGCATTGAAACACTATGATTATCTATGATCTTTGGGGATGTCCCCGCTTAACTACTTCAGCATATACTTCTTCAGACCTCTCCTGTTTTCCACCTGAAGCTTTCGCATGGCACCAAGCAGATGTTTTTTTACCGTATTTGCAGATACATTAAGCTGCTCTGCTATCTCCTGATTGGTCCAGCCCCTTGAGGCCAGCATGGCCACGGCAAACTCCGTGGTAGTAAGGTCATCGGCCACATCATTGCCTGTAATGGGATTGTGAACTCTTCTCCATCCGGAAGAGAAACGATAGGTGATCTCTATCATCCTTTTAAAATCTTCCGGCCATCCAGGTTTTATGACTGCCTCCAGCATGCCTCCAAGGAGGCCATGGTGCTCTCCAAAGCCCTCGATCAGGTCATCGGGCCTTGCAAGCTCCCAGGCAGAAAGCAGATGCCTCTCGGCCTCCTCTGTCTGCTTAAGGCTCATGTGGTCCATGATTGCCACAAGATGAAGGTAGATCGCCGGTATGGGATATGCCTCGGCTCCCATGGCAAGGGCCGCCTCCACCATGCCGGCACTGCGTGCGTACTCTCCCTTAAGGTAGAGATAGTGAGCCTGCACATAAAGTGCAAAGGCCCGAAGCCCCGCAGGAAGCAGGACCATAAGCTCCTTTGTATCCGGAAGCTCATCAGGAAGAGGCAGATGAAGGAGCACTGCTCCTGCGGAAGCGATAAAGGCTGCCGCAGTCCTGAGCTCAGGCGACTGCTTTCCTGCTGCACTTAGAAAAGCATTGATCGCATCAAGTCCCTCTCTCGCCTTCTGTATGCGTCCCAGGGACAGATTGGCATAGGTATATATAAGATAGGCGGAAAGCCTTGATCCCATGCCCTCGCTATCAAGGTATGCTTCCGCCTCCATGGCTGCCTTCTCAGGCTGTCCGCTGAAGTAGTGATACTCAGCCATGGCTATGTCCCGCTGGGCACCCTCCTTCATGGCATTGACTGCAGGAAGAGCAGAGCCGGGCCTGAAGGCTGTATTCATAAGGGGCATAAGGCAGCCCTGGTCAATACCAGGCAGCTCTGCTTTAGGCTCTCCTCCATGGATCTCCTCTGATACAGCAGAGCTCTTATCCTTTCTTTCTCTTCTTGGATCCGCAGGCTTTTCTGCATCATAAGGGACGGCCCAGGCCTTACCGACCCTCTGGGCCCCCGGTATGCGTCCTTCAGAGCAGTATTGTCCGACTCTTCGCTCAGACACTCCCCATTTTTCTGCTGTTTCATTTGTGGATAGGTACTTTTCCATGTTTTATCTGTCTTTATGAAAATAATCCCATAAGCCTTTCCTTCTCCTCAGGTGAGGTGAAGGCTGCCTCCACGGAATTGTGAGCACACTTTATGAGATCATCCATGGTAAAGCCCATGTCGTTAAGGCAGTGGGCATACTCCTTTTCAAGGTCTATGTCTGAAAGGATCATGTTGTCGGTATTGATGGTCACCTTCATCCCCATGTCAAGCATGGCCTTTGCAGGGTGCTTTTCATAGCTTTCCCTGGCCTGGCACTGGATATTGCTGGTGGGACA
>CALWMV010000073.1 GCA_944382125.1 uncultured Lachnospiraceae bacterium | reverse complement strand
TCCAGCCTACAGAAGCCCCGGTGCATATGCCTGTGACGGAGACTGGTCAAATGCAGCCTTCTTTATAGCGGCAAATGCCCTCTATGGAAGAGATGCCGTGGATATAAAGGGCCTGAGGGCCGATTCCCTTCAGGGTGACAGGCACATGGCCGATATCATAGAAGAACTCAGGCTATGCATGAAGGAAGGAAGGAAAGGCATCATGGATGCCTCCGGAGAGCCGGATCTTGTGCCGATAACGGCTGCTTTCATGGCCCTTTCCAGGGGATACTTTGAGATAGTAAATGCCGGAAGACTGAGGATCAAGGAGTCTGACAGGCTTCATGCCATGGCTGAGGGCCTCGGGAGACTGGGGGCGGACATAGAGGAAAAGCCGGAGGGCCTTGTGATAAGAGGAAAGGGAAGCCTCAGAGGCGGAGCAGAGGTATCATCATTTTCAGATCACAGGATAGCCATGGCTCTCTCCATAGCGGCCCTTTTCTGTGAGGAGCCTGTTATAATAAGAGAGGCAGAGTCAGTGGCAAAGTCTTTCCCGGATTTCTACAAAGAGCTCAAGCGGCTTGGAGGAGACGTGGAGGTGCTTTGAGCTGACCCAAAAAGAGCCTCCGATATAATGAGATATCAGGAGCAGATGCAGATCGGTATTTCAGGATAGAACCATTATCAATACAGAGATTCAGGAGTCATATATGTCATCAATATCAGGTGAAAAGCTTAAGATATCCGTATTCGGACAGTCCCATTCGGATGCCATAGGAGTGGTCATGGACGGGCTGCCTGCAGGAGAGAGCATCAATGTGCCGGAGCTTCGGAGATTCATGGCCAGAAGGGCTCCGGGAAGGGCGGTGTACTCTACCCAGAGAAAGGAAGCCGATGAATTTGAGATCCTTTCCGGACTGCTTTCCTCGGAGGAGGACGGAAGTACAGTGGTGAGCTGCGGAGCCCCGGTATGTGCAGTCATAAGGAACAGGGATCAGCGATCCCGGGACTATGAGGAGCTTAAGCGGGTGCCGAGGCCCGGACATGCGGACTTTACGGCGGAGATCAGATACAGAGGCTTTCAGGATGTAAGAGGAGGGGGACATTTTTCCGGAAGACTTACGGCCCCCCTCTGCTTTGCCGGAGGTGCAGCAAAGCAGCTCCTGGAAAAGAGAGGCATATATATAGGAGCTCATATAGAAAGCATAGGCGGGATAAGCGAAAAGAGATATGATCCCCTTGGACTTACCAGGGAGGAGCTTCTGTCAGCCTCAGGAAGGGATTTTCCTGTCAATGACAGGGAGACGGGAGAAAGGATGAAGGCCCTTATAGAGGAAGCAAGGATGGACTGTGATTCCGTGGGAGGCATCATAGAATGTGCGGTCCTGGGACTTCCGGCAGGCCTTGGAGACCCTATGTTTGACGGACTGGAAAACAGGCTTGCAAAGGCGATCTTCGGTATACCGGCCGTAAAGGGACTGGAGTTCGGAGAGGGCTTCGGAGCAGCTTCCATGAGGGGCAGTGAGCACAACGATCCATACAGGATGAGGGAGGACGGCAGCATTGGCTTTGAAAGCAATCATGCTGGCGGTATACTCGGGGGCATAAGCACCGGCATGCCTGTGGTATTCAGACTCGCCGTAAAGCCCACCCCTTCGATAGGAAAGCCCCAGGACTCGGTGGATCTTATGGACAGGATCAACAGGGAGCTCTCGGTAAAGGGCAGACACGATCCCTGCATAGTTCCCAGGGCGGTGCCTGTAGCTGAGGCAGTGACAGCTCTTGTTATATATGATATGCTTTTATGCGATGGAGGATCATAAGCGATGGATTTAAATGAGGCAAGAAACAAGATAGATGTCATTGATGACGAGATGACCAGACTCTTTACCGAGCGTATGGCCATAGCAAGGGAGATAGCTGCCTATAAGAGTGAGCATAAGCTTCCCGTTTTCGACAGAGAGAGGGAGAGGGCAGTCATCAACCGCGTAGAGGATAAGGTGGGACCTGAGCTTGAATCCTATGCCAATGTGCTTTATTCCACCCTCATGGACGTGAGCCGTTCATATCAGCACAGGAGCATAAGGACAAATTCAGGCATAGGGGAGGATATACGCAGGGCTATTGAAGAGACTCCGGCGGTATTTCCCGGAAGGGCTACGGTGGCCTGTCAGGGAGTGGAGGGCTCCTATACCCAGGCTGCCTGCGACAGGCTTTTCAATACACCCAATATCATGTATTTCAATAATTTCAAGAGCGTGTTCCAGGCGGTGGAGAGCGGCTTCTGCCGTTACGGAGTGCTTCCGATAGAAAACAGTACCGCAGGCTCCGTCAATGAAGTCTACGACCTGATGAAGAAGCATAAGTTCTATATAGTAAGGAGTACCAAGCTTCAGATAACCCACAGCCTGCTGGCAAAGAGAGGTACGAAGCTCTCTGATATCAGGGAGATATATTCCAAGGATATAGCCCTGGAGCAGTGCAGTGACTATCTTTCCTCCTTAAAGGGCGTGAAGACCAGGGTATGTGAAAATACCGCCACGGCAGCCCGCATGGTCTCAGAGTCAGACCGCAATGACATAGCTGCAGTTTCCTCCAGGAACTGTGCCCAGCTTTACGATCTGGTATCCGTGGAGGACGGAATACAGAACAATGCCAATAATTACACCAGATTTATCTGTATCTCAAAAAATCTTGAGATATACCCCGGAGCCGACAAGACCAGCCTGATGTTCTCGGTGGATCATAAGCCGGGATCCCTTTATCATGTGGTATCCAGGTTTTCAGCTCTGGGCCTCAATCTGACAAAGCTTGAGAGCCGCCCGATGCCGAACACGGACTTCCAGTTCATGTTCTACTTCGATCTGGATGCCAACATCCACGATGAAAAGGTACAGAGGCTGCTCTGCGAATTTGATGATGAGTATGAAAAATTCACCTACCTCGGAAGCTACAGTGAGGCAACGTAAATGGAGGAAAGTGTCTTTACAGATCCTATGAGTGATACGGATAATAAAAATAATATCAGATATGGCCTGCTTGGGCAGAAGCTTCCCTACAGCTTCTCCCCGAGGATCCATGCCCTGCTTGGCAATGAGGATTACAGG
>CALWMV010000072.1 GCA_944382125.1 uncultured Lachnospiraceae bacterium | reverse complement strand
ATAGCATATAAGCCTCTGAGGGGCGCTTCATCCCTATCCGTACTTATCACCGCTATCGGAGTGAGCTATTTCCTCCAGAACGCAGCCTTGATCATATTTGGCGCGGATACCAAGTCCTTCAATTCAGTGGTGGATTTTCCCTCCATCACCCTTATGGATGGCAAGATAGTGATATCCGATGAGACCATCGTGACCATACTTACCTGTATACTGGTCATGATCTGCCTCACGACCTTCATCAACAAGACAAAAACGGGACAGGCCATGCTGGCCGTTTCCGCCGATAAGGGTGCAGCTACCCTTATGGGCATAAATGTCAACAGGACCATAGCAGTGACCTTTGCCATAGGCTCAGGACTGGCTGCCATCGCAGGAGTGCTGCTTTGCTCCTCATATCCCGTGCTTTCCTCGACCACCGGCTCCATGCCCGGCATCAAGGCCTTCACCGCAGCGGTATTCGGCGGTATAGGATCGATACCCGGAGCCATGATAGGAGGCATACTCCTTGGCGTGATAGAGAACCTTTCCAAGGCCTATATCTCTTCACAGCTTTCTGATCCGATAGTTTTCGGCATACTCATAATCCTGCTGCTCTTCAAGCCCTCGGGCCTTATGGGCAAGCAGATACAGGAAAAGGTCTGATTAAGAGGTGGTCAAGATATGAAGCTTAAATATAAACAGAAATCATTGAGATACAGCCTGATCACCTATGCCATGGTCATAGTTTTCTATATCATATGTGAGATCATGCTCAGGGCAGGCTTTATGTCCTCACTTATGAAGGGCATGCTGGTGCCTCTTTGCTATTATTCCATACTGGCGGTATCCCTTAATCTTGTGGTAGGCATATCGGGAGAGCTGTCCCTGGGACATGCGGGCTTCATGTGCATAGGAGCATTTACCGGAGCCCTTTTTGCCATGACAGGAGGAGCATCCCTTCCCGGCTGGGCCGAGCTTGCCATAGCCATAGTCCTTGGGGCCGTAGTATCAGGCATATTCGGATTCCTTATAGGCATACCGGTGCTGAGGCTGAGAGGAGACTATCTCGCCATAGTTACCCTGGCCTTCGGTGAGATCATCAAGAATGTCATAAATGTCGTATACCTCGGAGTGGATTCCAGGGGCTGGCACTTCTCCCTCAAGGATTCCCTGAGCCTGGGACTTGAGCCCGGAGGACAGACCATAGTGAAGGGAGCCCAGGGTATAACCAGGCTTCCCAGAAATGCCACCTTTACCCTTGGCATAGTCATGCTGCTCCTTGCCCTGTTCATCATCCTCAACCTGATAAATTCCAGGCATGGAAGGGCGATCATGGCGGTGAGGGACAACAGGATAGCAGCCGAGTCCATAGGCATATCGGCTTCAAAGTATAAGATGCTGGCCTTTGTGACGGCCTCAGCCATCGCTGGTGTTGCGGGAGTGCTGTATTCCCATAACCTTTCCACGCTGCAGTCCTCCAGTGCCAACTTCGGATATAACCAGTCCATCATGATGCTGGTATTTGTGGTGCTTGGAGGCATAGGCAATATCAGGGGCTCCATAATAGCCGCCGTCATACTAACGATACTTCCCGAGAAGCTCCGCTTTCTGGATGATTACCGTATGCTGATATATGCGGTAGTGCTTATAGCCATGATGCTGTTCAATTCCGCACCTTCAGCCATAGCATTCAGGGAAAGGATCGCAGCAAAGCTGAAAGGAAAGGCAGGAGAGGAGGCCGCAGATGAGTGATATGGAAAATAAAAATGATATACTGCTTGCGGTCGAGAACCTGAGCATATCCTTCGGCGGACTCAAGGCCGTGGATCATTTCAGTGTCAATATAAAGAGAGGCGAGCTCTACGGCCTTATCGGACCCAACGGTGCGGGAAAGACCACGGTATTCAATCTGCTTACAGGAGTATATAAGCCTGATACGGGAGCCATAGTCCTGGACGGCAAGAACATCACCGGCAGGAAGACCACGGAGATAAACCATGAGGGCATAGCCCGTACCTTCCAGAACATCAGGCTCTTCAGCAACCTGAGCGTACTGGACAATGTCAAGGCCGCCTTGGATGAGAGATACAGCTACGGCTTGATCGACAGTCTCTTCCATACTCCAAAGTTCAGGAGGATGGAGAAGGAACTGGATGAGAAGGCCCTTTCCATACTTAAGGTATTTGAGCTTGAGGGAGAGGCAGAGCTCAAGGCCTCCCAGCTTCCCTACGGAAAGCAGAGAAAGCTTGAGATAGCCAGGGCCCTGGCGACGGAACCGAAGCTTATACTTCTGGATGAGCCCGCTGCGGGCATGAATCCCCAGGAGACCAGGGAGCTTATGGATACCATAGCCCTGATACGTAAGGAATTTGCAGTGACCATCCTCCTTATAGAGCATGACATGAAGCTGGTAAGCGGCATCTGCGAAAGGCTTACCGTCCTTAACTTCGGACAGATACTGGCCGAGGGCGAGACAAAGGCAGTGCTCAATGACCCTGAGGTCATCAAGGCCTATCTGGGAGATTAAGGAGGAGATATGGAAAATATACTTACAGTAAAGGATCTCAATGTATACTACGGCGTCATTCACGCCATTAAAAATATCTCCTTCCATGTGGCAAAGGGCGAGATAGTGACCCTTATAGGAGCAAACGGAGCAGGAAAGACCACCACCCTTCAGACTGTGACGGGACTAATACCTGCAAAGGGCGGTGAGGTCATCTATGAGGATAAGAATATCCTCAAGGTCCCCGGCTATAAGCTCGTGGCCAGGGGCATGGCCCATGTGCCTGAGGGAAGGCGTGTATTTGCTGATCTTACCGTATATCAGAACCTGATGCTGGGAGCCTATACCAGAAATGACAAGGAGGGCATAGAGGCCGATCTTCAGATGGTGTATGAGAGATTCCCCAGGCTCCTTGAGCGTAAGGAACAGCGTACCGGCACCCTTTCCGGAGGAGAGCAGCAGATGCTTGCCATGGGCAGGGCCCTTATGTCTAAGCCGAAGCTTCTCTTGCTGGATGAGCCTTCGATGGGACTGTCGCCCATATATGTCAATGAGATATTTGAGATCATAAAGAAGATAAACTCTGACGGTGTGACCGTGCTCCTGGTGGAGCAGAACGCCAAGAAGGCCCTTTCCATAGCAAACAGGGCTTATGTCCTTGAGACAGGAAAGATAGTCCTTGAGGGCGATGCAAAGGAGCTTATGGAGGATCCCAAGGTCAAGTCAGCATACCT
>CALWMV010000071.1 GCA_944382125.1 uncultured Lachnospiraceae bacterium | reverse complement strand
ATCATGCCCGAGGGCAAGTGGGGAGTGCTCCTCATGCTTTCAAATAAGCAGACACTCCTTATGGCAGAGCTCTTCGTCATACTCTGTTTCATCGGAGTATTCATGTACTTCCTGGACTTTTCCGCTTATCAGAAAAAGAGGAAGGAAGTCCTGGGAGAGTACCATTTTGAAGACTACATGGCTGAGGACACCGGAAAGGCTTCGAGGATAGTCTGGGGATTGCTGGGCCTCTCTGCCCTTATCGGCCTCATCTGGCTTTTTTATGATGCCAATACCGGAGGACATCCGGAGTGGTATCAGAATTACAGCAAGTTTTTCATCTTCAATGACCGCTGGGGCACCAACAGGGGCTATAACTGGAAGCTCATAATAAGCTACTTTGCCATGCTCCCCTTATTCAGGAAATTCATCGGAGCTGGCCCCGAGACCTACGGCGTATACACCGGCATAAGGGACTACTACACCATGTTGGAGGAGATGAACGAGACCTATGATTCTCCCCACAATGAGGTGCTTCAGTACCTCTTCAGCGTGGGTATCATAGGCACCATAGGCTACTATGGCATGGTCATTTCCGCGATCTTCGGAGGCATCTTCGGAAAGGGGAAAACTACCATATCAGCCGCCTGCGCATTTGCAGTGCTGGCTTACACTGCCGCTTCAGTGGTAAATATCAGCGCGCCCACGGTGACGCCGATGATGCTGCTTTTGCTCTCCATCTGCGTGGGAGAGAGCCATAAGGCCTGAATCCTTAAGATCTGAGTTTATAAAGCCGGAATCCATAAAACCAGATTCCATAAAACCTTAGTCCATAAAGTCTGGATATTGACATGGAAAATAAAGAAGCTATCAAAAACGAAAGAAACCGTCACGTGATGCGGATGGTCCTGGGGGCAGTCCTGATATTATTAGAAACTGCCCTGTTTTACTATATCTGGATAAATCATTATAACCCTCTGGTAAGAAGGCCCTACTTCTTTAAGGGTAATTTCTTCATATCCGGGGTCTAC
This sequence comes from uncultured Lachnospiraceae bacterium, assembly GCA_944382125.1. Taxonomy (GTDB): domain Bacteria; phylum Bacillota; class Clostridia; order Lachnospirales; family Lachnospiraceae; genus Avilachnospira. The sequence continues at coordinate 2,233 of CALWMV010000071.1, read as the reverse complement.
ATGCTGGTGCTGATGCTCTTCGGCAACATATACGGAGGCCTGAAGCTCGGATACTATAAGGTCTTTGACCTGATACTCAGCCAGAGCCTGGCCACCATAGTGACCAATGCAGTGATCTACATGACCATGATCATCCCCATTGCGACCTGGTACCTGTCGCCATTCTGGATCATCATCATGACCCTCATGGACATAGGCCTCATAGTCATCTGGGAGATCATATCCAACAAGCTTTTCGTAAAGATCTTTCCGCCCCAGCGGCTCATACTTTTTCACGGAGCATATGAGGACATGCTGGGAGCCAAGTTCGTCACAAGGCCGGACCGCTACAGGCTCTGCGAGACAGTTAAGCTTACTGAAGAAGACAAGGTCTCTGAAGTCATGAAGCGCTGTCAGGGATATGACGGAGTGGTGATAGGGGATATCCCCGCAGAGCTTCGAAATGACATACTAAAGGCCTGCTACAGCGGCAGGATGAGGACCTATACTCTGCCTAAGATCACAGACGTGATACTCAAGAGCAGTGAGGTGCTCCACATCTTTGATTCGCCGGTGCTGCTTAACCGCAACCACGGACTTACCATAGAACAGCGTTTTGCAAAGCGCACCCTGGATATCGTGCTTTCGCTGATCGCCACGGTGGTAGCTTCCCCGATCATGCTGATCACGGCCATAGCCATAAAGCTGGAGGACGGAGGCCCGGTATTTTTCAGGCAGCAGCGCTGCACAGAGGGAGGCAGGGTATTTGACATACTGAAATTCCGCTCCATGATACCGGATGCGGAGAAGGCGGGCATATCGGTACCGGCCACGGAAAAGGATCCGAGGATCACGAAGGTCGGGGCCTTCATCAGAGCCACCCGCATAGACGAGCTGCCCCAGGTCCTCAATATCCTCAAAGGGGACATGAGCATAGTCGGCCCCAGGCCCGAGAGGATAGAGCATGTGAGGAAATACACCGAGGAGATCCCGGAATTTGCCTACCGCATGAACGTCAAGGGCGGCCTCACGGGCTACGCCCAGGTATACGGAAAATACAACACCACGGCTTACGACAAGCTTAAGCTGGACCTCATGTATATACAAAGCTACAGCCTGCTCCTGGACATAGAGCTGATACTTAAGACCATCAAGATCCTCTTCACAAAGGAAAGTACGGAAGGCTTCAGCGAGGAACAGTCCAGGGAGATGGGAAAGAGCGAGTAAAGGATCGGAAAGGAGGACGCATGCAAGAAAATCATAATAAAAAGCTTCTCAGCGTCATCCTGCCGGTATATAACAGGGAGCAGAGTCTCGGAGGGGTAGCAACGGCGGTGCTTAACCAAAGCTACAAGCCCATCGAGCTCATCATAGTGGATGACGGCTCCACGGACGGCACGGCAGAGCTCTGCCAGAGGCTTTCGGAGCAGCATACAAATGTGACAGCCCTCAGGAAGGAGAACGGAGGCCCTTCTTCTGCAAGGAACCTGGGACTCAGGGCGGCAAAGGGAGAGTATGTAGCCTTCATGGATTCGGATGACGGGCTGGATCCCCATATGTATGGGAGGCTTATCCGAAGCATCGAAGAAAGCGGGGCAGATATAGCCCTCTGCGGCTTTGACAGCGTGGAGAAATCAGAGCAGCCTTCCGGGGCTGAAGTATTTACAGATAAAAAAGAAGACATGCTTGAGCTCCTTACGGATATAAGAAGGGGCTTTGGCTGGGGAGTATGGAACAAGGTATATAAAAGGGAGCTCCTCTCGGGGCTGGAGTTTGATGAAAAGCTCAGGATCAATGAGGATCTGGACTTCAACATCAGGGCATTCCTTAAGGCTTCAGCCATAAGTTATACGGAAGCCAAGCTCTACCATTATAACAAAGAAAACGAGGGCCTCAGCAAGGCCCCTGACATAGAAAGATATCTGAAAGCCATGGAGGCCATAGAAACTCTGCTTGCTCCGGACATGAAAAGGAAGCTTGGGGAGGGAGCCTCGGCAAATCTTGAGTCGGAGATACTTAATCAGGGACTCATGGCTGCAGAGGTGCTGCTCCTTATGGGAAAGCTTGTTCCGAAGGATGAGGACACATTGAGGCTTCGGAGGCTGCTGAGGAGACACAGGGGAAAAGAGGCAGAAAAAAGGCTTCGGATCGACCAGAGACCCCTTCTTTCAGCCCTCATGAGGAACCTTCGCCTGTATAAGGCAGTTTACTATGCGGAGCTTCCGGCAAAGCTGCTCCTTGGGGGCGGAGATAT
>CALWMV010000070.1 GCA_944382125.1 uncultured Lachnospiraceae bacterium | reverse complement strand
CTTGTGATCGGCTCCCATCCCCATGTACTGCAGGGCATCGAATACATAGACGGAGTCCCGATAGTCTACAGTCTCGGCAATTTCCTCTTTGGAAGCGTCATCGAAAGCACCATGCTGCTTTCCATAGACTGGGATCTGGAAAGCGGCGTACCAGAGCTCAGCATGCATCCTGCCAAAGGGGCCTCAGGATATACGGAAAGCATCCCAGAAGGCCCTGAGCTCGAGAAGTTCAATACCTACTATGGCGGACTCTGCAGGCAGCTTGAAAAATAGCTGCCGAAAAACCAGGTCAAAGGCTCAGGGGCGGCAGTTCCCGTCCTAAGCTATAAGCAAAACTTATGCATAAAAAAGTCTGTAACACCGGCGCCGGACACCGCGAAGCGGCAGTCCAAACACCGGTTTACAGACTTTAATTATATTGCTTATTTATGAGACTTTGTTTCGTATTTACAGTGTAAATCCGATGAAGCTTCCGGGGCCTATAGGCCAGTCAAATATCATCCAGACTGCGAGCTGCAGGCACCATACGAGCAGGAATGCCAAGGAGTAAGGCAGCATGGAGGATATCAGCGTACCTACCGACGCCTTCTTATTATACTTCTGCATGAATACCAGCAGCATCGGGAACCAGCTCATGAGCGGGGTGATGATGTTGGTGCATGAATCTCCGATCCTGTATGCCATCTGCGTAAACTCCGGGCTGTATCCGAGAGTCATGAACATGGGCACGAATATGGGTGCCATGATGGCCCACTTTGCTGAAGCGGAGCCCAGGAACAGGTCTATTATGCAGACAAGTATTACAAAACCTATGGCAAGAGGTATGCCGGTTATATGAGAAGCCTGGAGCCAGCTTGACATCTGCATGGAAATGATGGTGCCCAGGTTCGTATAGTCAAAGTAGGCTATGAACTGAGCTGCAAAGAAGCACATTACCATGTAGCTTGCCATGCTTGAATATGAGTTTGACATCATATCCACGGCATCTTTGGTCTTTTTTATTGTTCCTGCGGCATAGCCGTAGGCAACTCCCGGAACTCCGAAGAACAGCATGATCACGGGGATCAGTCCATTTCCGAAGAACAGGCTTCCGCCTATCGTAAAGTATACTCCCACCAGTACTATGGCAAGCACCACAAGAGAGATGAAGGCAGCTCTGAGTCCCCTTGACTGGCTCTTTGCATCCACTGTCTCCTCAAACTTGGGACCCTCATATTTTCCAAGCCTCGGCTCCACTATCCTGTCCGTTACCCAGGTACCGACTATGGTAAGCAGCACGGTAGACACGATCATGAAGTACCAGTTGGCCGTATTGGGCACAACATAATCAGGCACAAGCATCCTTGCTGCCTCCTGAGTCACTCCGCCCAGCATGGGCTCAAGGGCGGAAAGCAGGAGGTTGGCTGAGAAGCCTCCAGACACGCCTGCAAATGCTGCCAAAAGTCCTGCTATAGGGTGTCTTCCAAGTGAAAGGAAGATGATGGCCGCAAGGGGAGGCAGTGCCACATATCCAAGGTTGGAAGCCAGATTTGACTCAATTCCCAGGAATACTATAACTGCCGTCACAAGGGGCTTGGGCGTGGACTTTACGAGCTTTGTCATGACTGCCTGCATAAGGCCCGAGTGCTCGCAGACGCCTATGCCGAGTATGGCAACAAGCACGGAACCCAGAGGAGCAAAACCTATGAAGTTCTGCACCATGTTCCCGAAGATCTCGGCTATGCCCTCCTTACTGAGCAGGCTGTTTACATTGGCAGTGGAAGTCACCACGTCGCCGATCTCAGCATCATAGAGCATCACCTCTCCCTGCCAGCCGAGGGCAGCACCCACGGCTGACAGAAGTATCATAAATACAGCAAGTATCAGAAACAGTATGGAAGGGTCGGGAAGGGCATTGCCCACGCGCTCTATGAAGCCGAGCACTCCGCCTCCCTTCTTCTGAACAGGATCCTTGTCTGTTTTCATATCCATTTCCCCCTTATTTCATTTATGCCTGCATGAGCTTTGCCATCTCATAAAGAGTCCTTACAGGCTGTCCGGTGGCGAGATCTGTCACATAGCTGTCCACGGGCTTATCATAGTATGCTCCGCAGAGGTCCAGATGTATCCAGGGAAGTCCCTCCGTGAAGTCCTTTATGAACATGCCTGCAACTATGCATCCGCCTTCTCTTCCCGCCAGGTTCTTGATATCGGCAACCTTGGATTCCAGGAGCTTTCTGTATCTCTTGTCACAGGGAAGCTGCCAGAAATGTTCTCCTGATACCTCTGCTGCCTTCTTGAACTCATCAAAGAAGCTCTGGTCGCTGGTAACTGCCGCTGTATAATAGCTTCCGAAGGTCGAGATAGCTGATCCGGTAAGGGTAGCTGCATCGATGATGTGGGTTACATGCTCCCTGCTTGCTGCATAGTATACTGAATCAGACAGGGTTATGCGTCCCTCTGCATCGGTATTGATCACCTCTATGGTAGTTCCCTTGAGGCTCTTAAGTATGTCTCCGGGCTTGAAGCCGCCGTTATCTATGGAGTTCTCGCATACGCCGGATACGGCTACCAGATTTACCCTGAGCTTTCTCTTTGCAGCTGCGAAAAGCGCTCCGAATACGGCGGCAGCTCCTCCCATGTCATCCTTCATGTCCATCATGCCTGAGCCGGGCTTGAGGCAGTATCCACCTGTATCATAGGTAACTCCCTTTCCCACAAGGGCAAGTCTCTTATCAGAGGAAGGATCTCCATTATAACGGAGTATTACAAATCTCGGAGGATTCTTTGAGCCCTTTCCTACTCCCCAGAGAGCACCCATGCCCTCCTTCTGTATCCTGGTCTCATCCCAGATCTCAGACTCAACTCCATAAGCCTTCGCTCTCTCGGCCACCTTCTCAGCCAGCACCTCGGGAGTCAGTACATCTCCTATCTCATCCACAAGGCTGCGGGTAAAGTTGACCTCTTCGCATACTGCGCAGGCCTCATCGGCAAGGGCGCAGAGCTTTTCATCAGAGCCGCCGTAAAATGAAAGCTCTGAAAACTCAGCTTTCTTGTCGGTCTTATACTCATCAAACATATATGCGGCAAGGGCGCTGCCCTCGGTAAGGCCCCTGACGAAGCTCTCTCTTACTGACTCATCATCGGGAAGCATGGTCTCTGCTGAAGTAAGCTTCAGGCTGTAGGCCTCCCTTACCAGCTTTCCTGCTGCCTCTCTCCAGGTCTCCGCATCATTCATGTCGGATACGCAGTAGAACTTGATATAAGCTGCTCCGTCC
>CALWMV010000069.1 GCA_944382125.1 uncultured Lachnospiraceae bacterium | reverse complement strand
GCCATGCGGTCTCCGGGGAGTACGCTCTCAAGGGTGATCGAGACGAAACGATCCTCCTTGACACAGTCAAGCTGGGAAAGTACAGTATCTGCCTTGATCTCGGCTATCTTCTCCTCTACTGAGGGTGAGTCATAGTCATGGACCACTATCACATCCGGATTCCTCTCAAGCACCGCCTCATAGCTCACGGTCACCCACTGCTGATCCCCCAGATCAGAAAATATGTTATGTCCTCCCGCAAGCTCTATGAGAAGGGACTCAAAATTGACTCCGGAGCAGGTAAATACTCCATTCTTCCCGCTGTCATATACAAGTACATCCACCGCTTCGCTGTCTCCGAGCTTTTCTTCTATGGCGGCTATCCTTGACCTCTGCTCTTTCACAAGAGCCTCTGCCCTTTCCTCTGCTCCGAAGATGCGTCCCAGATCCAGGATCTCCTGATACTGCTCCTCCAGCGTCATGGCAGTATTGACATAGGTCTTCATGCCATAGCTTTCCGCTTCGTCTATATCCAGGCCCTGATCGCTTATCTCCCAGTCCAGGGCATATATGAAATCTGCTCCGCTGGTAAGTATGGCCTCCCTTGTGGCTGAGCCATGATTGAGCTCCGGTATGGACTCCACTGCCTCAGCATATTCCGGAAGGGGCCCCCTGCTGTGATTGACAAGGGAACGGCCCACCACCAGATCAGAAAGGCCCAGAGCAGCAAAAAGCTCGGTACAGTTAGGCCCCAGGGTCAGCACCCTCTCAGGCCTTTTCTCTATTGTAAGCTCTCTGCCATAATTTTCAAATACCATGGGAAAGATTTGTTCCGGATCATGCTCTGCTTTAGCTGCCGCCTCCGCAGGGGCTGTGCCGGTCCCACTCTCTTTGCCGGCGCTGCACCCTCCCAGGATAAGTGTCGATGACAGAAGCAAAGCGGTAAGCAGTACACCCGCAAAATGTCTCATGATCTTTTTATTATCCATGTAATTATTCTTCCCTTTCAGTTTTTACCGGACAAAAAGCTTATATCCACCCTTCCATCTGGCTCCCCCAGCCTTACCCGGCTCCTGACCCCGTATATCTCATGGATCATATCTTCGGTGAGCACCTCCTTCGGAGTCCCGGAGGCCCTTATCCGCCCATCCTTCATGACGTATATCCTGTCACAGTACATGGCAGCCATATTGAGGTCATGCATGGCGGCAAGGACTGACAGCTTTCTCTCCTTAAGAAGCTCAAAAAGCCGGATCTGATAGCTTATATCCAGATGATTTGCCGCCTCGTCAAGGACCATGAGCTCCGGCTGCTGCACCAGGGCCCTGGCTATGATGGCCCGCTGCTTTTCTCCTCCGGAAAGCTCAAGGAAGCTCACCTCAGCCTTCTCTGAAAGGCCCAGGAATGAAAGGGCCTTATCCACCAGCTCCTGATCCTCCTTTGTATCCGTATCAAAGATCCTCTTATAGGGTGATCGTCCCATCAGGACCACTTCTCTCACGGTAAATTCAAAGGGAAGCTCATTTTCCTGTCCCACTGCTGCGATCTTTGATGCAGACGCCCTGTAGCTCATGGAGAGGATGTCTTTTCCGTCAAGCCTGAGGCTTCCACGGTCCGGTTTTAAGGCCCGATACACGGTCTTAAGCAGAGTGGATTTGCCGCTTCCGTTAGGACCTATGAGGCCCACGAATTCTCCGTCACCGACCTCAAGCCCTGCGTCCTTCACCGCCTCCTGGTCTCCATAGCTGCAGCATATACCCTTAAGCTCAAGTCTCATGGCCTCATCTCCTTCCCTTTATATCTCTTCTCAGCATCCATATAAATACCGGCCCGCCTATCACTGCAGTCAGTATACCTACGGGAAGCTCCTCCGGGGCTATGATCATGCGGGCGGCTGCATCCACCCAGACCACCAGTATGCCTCCGATAAATGCCGATACCGGGATCACTCTCCTGTGGTCCCCGCCCACAAGGAGCCTCGTAAAATGCGGCACCATGAGCCCTACAAAGCCTATGGAACCGCTTACGGCTATGGTGGTGCCGGCCATCAATGAGGCGCAGAGGATCAGAAGCTTATGAAGCCTCCTTACATCCACGCCAAGGGCTCCGGCACTTTCCTCGCCAAGAAGCAGGAGATTGAGACCACGCCAGTTAAGGAGCAGGACCGCCATACAGAGTATAAGCACTATAAGGGGCAGTGTAAGGTAGCCCCATCTGGCTCCCGCCAGGCTTCCGGACATCCAGAACTCGGCATTGTGAAGCCCCAGAGCATTGGGAGCGCTCAGCTTTATGATATTGGTGATGCCCTCCATCATCATTGAAACTGCCACGCCGGAAAGCAGGAGCTGGGTTATATTGATCCGGCCCCTGATATTGGATATGGCGTAAACTATCACTATGGTAAATGCCGCTCCCAGAAAAGCACTTATGGACAGGGAATAAGTCCCCAAAAATGAAAATGCCCCGAAAAGCATACCCAGCGTTGCAAAGGCTGCAGCTCCGTTTGAAACTCCCAGTATGAAGGGATCCGCAAGCTTATTCCGCACCAGGGCCTGCATGGCCACACCGCAGACCGAAAGGGAGGCTCCCACCGCCATGCCGAGGCATACCCGCGGAAGGCGGAGCCCCAGGATCACATTTTCATCCATCTGTGTAAAGCTGCCCTCAAAGCCTTCTCCGATAACCGGGATACGGCTCAGCAATATCCTTAAGGAGGCTGCCGGAGATACCGATACGGGGCCTATGCCCGCGCAGAGCAGTATGCTTATGATGGATAGCAATATCAGGATCGGTATGATGGTCCTCAGGCTTATCCTTATTTTTTTATCTGCAGATCTATTTTTTTCTGTCATAAAAGCTTTCTCTTTTTCCTTATATCTTCGCCCTGTTCTGCCACTGCGACGGGATATTTTAGAGTTATAGGACAAACGTGCTGATAGTCTGTCCCAGTAAACAGGCTATTTCAGGCAATAAAAAACATACAGGCTCCCTTCTGGAAGTCCGTATGTCTTCTGACAAACCTTATCGCTGTTATCTATTGTTCAATTATGTTTTAGCTATATTATGGATTTTATGTTCTGGCTTTATCTAAGACCGGCTTTTCGCCGGCTTCGGGCTTCTGCCCGCAATCGCTTCCTGCGATCATTTCCGGTAATCGATATTATACACAAAAGACAGACTATAAATCAAGAATCAGCATAGCATAAATTCAGAGGATGAACATGAAATCCCGCGTAAACCATAGATTTACGCGGGATCGCTGTTTACGGAGTCGGTGGGATTCGAACCCACGTGTCCTTGCGGACAAACTGATTTCGAGTCAGCCCCGTTATGACCACTTCGATACGACTCCA
>CALWMV010000068.1 GCA_944382125.1 uncultured Lachnospiraceae bacterium | reverse complement strand
GGACGGGGCATAGGCTACAGATTCCCCCATGACTATCCGGAGCATTATGTGGAGCAGCAGTACCTTCCCGACGGACTTAAGGACAGACGCTTCTATGAGCCCGGTGATAATGGACATGAAAGGGAGATAAAGGCCTATCTTAAGAGCCTTGGCAAAATGAAATAAAGAAAACTTAAGGTTTTTCTTATGGTTTAAGAAAGCTCTTTGTAGTAATATGACTGAGTACATGAGAAAACATGGAAATGTCAAAATATATTCAGAACAGAGAGGAAGATTATGAAGAAAAGGATTTTTTCAATATTGCTTATAACCGCATTAGCCGCTGCGATGGCAGGCTGCGGAGGTTCAAAGAAGGAAGCCGAGACTGAGGCTGCGACCGAGGCGGCTGCAGAGACTGAGGCAGCCGAGACTGAAGCTTCCAAGGCTTCTGAGGATGCGGGAAGTGTCGGCGGACTTGTGACCGAGGATGGTGAGTATATCGAGGAGCAGTTCGTTGAAGGCAAGGTAAGCTATATAGACGGCGATACCATCGGTGTTGAGGATGCGGAGGGTTCTGTGCTCAGCTTCAACATCGCCAATGCAGGCATGACTGCTGAGGAAAGGGCTGACCTTCTTGAGGGATGTCTGGTGGAGACCGCATATCTTGCAGCTTCTGATGCAGCAGAGCCCTATGATTCTACTTATGTCATCGTACTTATGGGCCTTGAGGAGGAGGCAGATGCCGAGGGCATCAACCCTGTTCTTTACGGAACAGTTACCTATAAGGATATCAATGAGCTTATCGTAAAGGCAGCAAATGGCGAGGAGGTCACCTTCGACAATACCATGTCAAGGGAAGTAACATTCTCAAGCATTGAAGAGGGCTCAAAGGTAAGAGTCACATATATGGGAAGCATCTATAAGGAGAATCAGGAGACCACCGATGAGGGAACAGGAAGCGGAGCTCCCGTAGCCATCAAGATAGTATCAGAGGATGCAGCAAGCTCTGAGGAGGCTATGGCCGATTATCTTGCAGGCCCCGTGTCCAGCGTGGGCGACGGCACCATCACCGTGGATACCAGCTATGATTCATTTACCTTCTCTGCAGATCCCTCCCTTCTTTCCGGCATAACAGAGGAGCAGAGCGTAAGGGTATATTATGAGGGAGTACTTTCTACGGAAAGGACAGCTGCAGCTACTTCGATAACTGCAGGCTGATCAAATATGATACTGGAGGACAGCTTAAGATGAAGATCGTAGTCATGGAGCCCCTTGCAGTAGGCGAAGGGTATCTGGAACAGTGCTTTTCGGACGTGGTAAAGGCCGGAAATGAGCTTGTGATCTATGACACAAAGACAACGGATGCGGAAGAACAGAAACGCAGGGCAGCGGAGGCAGATGTGCTCGTTATCGCCAACACACCCCTTTCAGGCGAGGTGATCGAGGCCTGTGAGAGGCTTAAGTATCTGGCGGTGGCATTTACGGGAGTGGATCATGTGGACATCGAGGCCTGCCGCAGAAAGGGAGTGGCAGTGAGCAATGCAGCAGGCTATTCCACCAATGGAGTGACCGAGCTGGTGTTCGGACTTGCAGAGGCTCTGTACCGTTATCTTATAGCCTGTGATTCCAGAGTAAGGAATGGCGGCACCAAGGACGGACTTCAGGGAAGAGAACTCTTCGGAAAGACCTTCGGTGTGGTCGGTACCGGTGCCATAGGAAAGAGAGTGGCTCAGATAGCCCTGGCCTTTGGCTGCAAGGTCCTGGCATACAACAGGAGCATAAAGCCGGAGTTGGAGGCTATGGGAGTAAAGTACGTGGAGCTTCCCGAGCTTATGAAGGAGAGTGATATCGTATCCGTACATGTGCCCTCCAATGCCGACACAAAGAAGCTTATAAATGCCGAGATGATCGGACTTATGAAGAAGACGGCGATCCTTATCAATACAGCGAGAGGTCCTGTGGTAGACAATGATGCTCTGGCCAATGCCCTTACCGAGGGAAGGATAGCGGGAGCAGGCATAGATGTATTTGACATGGAGCCTCCCATACCGGAAAGCTACAAGCTTCTTTCGGCTCCCAACACGGTACTGACTCCCCATGTGGCCTTTGCTACTGATGAGGCCATGGAGATAAGAGCTCAGATCACGGCAGACAATGTAAGACACTGGATGAATAATGACCAGATAAATAAGATAGTCTGATAAGATCCTGAATCGATCTCATAGGTTTTCAGTGGACTTCAATAATTACTTCCGACTCGGACAATAGTCCGGGACGGAAGTTTTTCATTTATAAAGAAAAGGCCTGCGGAAGAAGGGCAGCAGCAAGTATAAAGAAAAAGGGCTTGCAGAAGAGGGACAGCAATAAGTTAAGATTTTGCAAAAACAGATGAAAATATTTAATATTGCAGTCCAAGGGGTGAAGCTGTTAAATTATATGATAAAGCAGGGAGAAGTGCGGACTTGTATTCATTATCCAAAAGACAAAAAGAGATCACTTGCTTCATAGCCGAGGGCAAGGAGTTTATAACGGTAAGAAAGCTTGCTCAGAAATACGGAGTCAGTGAGAGGAGCATACACTACGACCTGACGGCCATAGGCCAGTACCTTGAGACCAAAGGAGCAGTGCTGATAAGAAGCAGACAGAACGGCGTAAGCATGCGTGCTGAAAAGGCCGTTGTGGATGGGACCATCGCAGAGCTGATGAAGGAGGCTCCAAGAAGGGACATATTTTCAAGGGAAGAGAGGCTCAGCTATATACTTAGCTGCCTGTATCTTTCAGATAAGCTCAGGATCAGGAGCGATGATATAGCCGAGGTCCTCTGGATAAGCAAACCGACGGTGATCGCCGATCTCAGGACCGTGAAGGAGAGGCTCTCGGAAAAGGGCATCCTTCTGCAGAGCAAAAAGGGCAGCGGATACTGGATAGAAGGCAATGAGATAATCATAAGGGAGACCATCCAGGACTACCTGAGGGAGTATTTCATTTCAAAGCGCATCACCAATTACCACAGTCTCTACCGCAGGATCAGGGAGATGCAGGGCCAGGCTGAGGATACGGAAAAGCCGTTGTTTGAGTATCTCAGATTGGAGCGCGTGAAGAAGATATATGATACCTTCAATGTGCTCAGGAGAGAAAACGGCATAATCATTTCCGATACGGATGCCTTTGAGCTCTTCATATATATAGTCGTCATGGTCAACCGCAATCTGAGCGGATTCTATATAAAGGAAGAGGATCTGAGCCCGGATATCCTGCAGAGGAGAGGCACCAACAGATATCTTCTTGCCAGAGGCATAAGGGAGCAGCTGGAAACAGATTTCGGACTGAAGTCAGATGACAATGAAGCAGCATATCTGAGAGTCCTCGTTATCATGCAGAACGTGAGCTACAGAGGCTCGGGCATAGAGGAAGAGGACGAACATATCCGCAGTGCAGTGAAGGAAGGCGTGGACTTCATAGAGGAAGACCTCGGACTGGAGCTTGGCACGGAGCAGAGGGGAGACCTGGAAAAGGATCTTTATGAGGCTCTGCTGCTGATAAGGGAGAAGCAGAAGCTTGGCATAGTGCAGAGACATTCTCTTATAGCTGAGACCGAAGCTGAGTATCCCAGGCTTATGGAACTTTCCCAGAGGCTTTCCGGCATACTAAAAAAGGGCACTGAGCTCAGTCTTCAGAGGGAGGATATGGCCAGCATAGCCCTGACCATTGCAGCCTATGTGGATGCCTCAGATATGAGGCCCAGAAAAAAGGTCCTGATCATATGCGATAAAGGAAGGAATGAATCACTGCTCCTCAGAAACCGCATAAGGAACAATATCCCGGATATCAATATAACCGCTACTGCATCTGTATATGA
>CALWMV010000067.1 GCA_944382125.1 uncultured Lachnospiraceae bacterium | reverse complement strand
AGGACCGGTGCTTCAAAAGGACCGGTGGATTCAGAAAGACAGTAGCTTCAGCAATGCCGGCATAAGGAAAGAGTTTGACAGGATCAGCCAAGGACAATATATCAGAGGTCCGCAGGTGGGGAGATAAGCCCTATCACAGTCTGGACTATGAGCTTAAAAAGAGATTCGGAGGGAAAGTTTATAAGCTTTCCCTCTCTTCGTTTTGCAGCTGTCCGAACCGGGACGGCAAGGTTGGAAGGGGAGGCTGCATCTTCTGTTCGGAGGGCGGATCGGGAGATTTTGCCCAGGCCTATGACGGGGACGTGGACGGGCAGATAGAAAGGGCAAAGGCCCTTGTGTCCGGAAAGCTTAAGAAGGAGCCTGCGGGCTACATTGCCTATTTTCAGTCCTTTACCAATACTTACGGGGATCCAAAGAGGCTCAGAGAGCTTTTCGTGAAGGCTGCCAGGAGGGATGATATACTGGCACTTTCGATAGCCACGAGGCCTGACTGTCTGCCGGAGGAGACCATGGAGCTCCTTACGGAGCTTAGGAGCATAAAGCCCCTGTGGGTGGAGCTGGGACTTCAGACCTCTGATGACCGGGTAGCGGGGTTCATAAACAGGGGCTACAGGACCGAGGTCTACGAGGAGGCCTTTCATAAGCTTAAGGCTTCGGGGATAGAGGTGATCACCCATGTGATCCTGGGACTTCCCTTTGAGGATGAGGCGGCATCGGAGAGGACGGTGGCCTATGTCTGCGGCCTTCAGCACGAGGGGGCCCATGTGGACGGGATCAAGCTCCAGCTTATGCATGTGCTGGAGGGAACGAGGCTTGCTGAACTTTATAAGAATGGAGAGGCCCATCTTCGGGATTACAGCCTTGAGGAATATGCGGAGCTCCTTTCCGGGCTTATAGAGATCATACCGGAGGATGTGGTGATCCACAGACTTACCGGGGATGCTCCCAAAAGGCTGCTGATCTCGCCGAAGTGGAGCGGAGACAAGAAAAATGTGCTCAATACGGTGATGAAGCACCTTCGCGAAAAGGGCAGCTTCCAGGGAAAGGCATTATCATCCCAGGGACGTTTTACATAAAATTTACAATTCATGGCATAAGGATTTACATTCTGCTATTATATTTAACAGAGAAATGATTCGGAGCATGGATATGAAAAAGATCTACGTTATTGAGGATGATGAAAATATCAGGAACCTGCTGAAGATAGCCCTGAGCGGGTTCCTTTATGAGCCCATAGCCTTTGAGACTGCGGAGGAGGCTCTTAAGAGCATAGAGAAGGACAGGCCTGACATGGCGATCTTTGATCTGATGCTGCCTGGCATGGACGGGGTCTCTGCCATAAAGCTGGTCCGCCAGATGCCCGCAGTGAAGGATATCCCCATACTGATACTTACGGCCAAGGATAAGGAACTTGATAAGGTCATAGGCCTGGACGGGGGAGCCGATGACTATATGGTGAAGCCTTTCGGCATACTGGAGCTGGGAGCCAGGATAAGGAGCCTCTTAAGGCGGAGCGGTTCCTCCCTGCACGGTGACGGCGAGACTGATGCCCTGGAGGGCAGTGAGCATGAGGCAGCCAGGGAGCATGAGGCTTCAAAGGCTCAGCGCAGGGTGCTCAGGTATAATGACATAGAGGTGGATGAGCGTAAGCATGAGGCCCGCATAGGCGAGCGGCAGCTGGAGCTTACCAACAAGGAATATGGTCTGCTCTGCTATCTAATGGAGAGGCCCTCTTTCGTGGCTACCAGGGACGAGCTTCTCAATGCGGTATGGGGCTATGATTACGACGGGGAATCCCGTACCGTGGATATGCACATCAAATCCCTGAGGCAGAAGATAGGGGACGAATCCGGGGAGATGATACAGACCGTAAGGGGTGTGGGTTATAAGCTCAGATAAAAACGGTACCGGAAGGGTAAGATGCTCCGATGATAAATGATTTTCTGAAAAAAAGATTTTTAAGATATCTGAATATAAAAAAGACATTGAGGGAAATGGATGAGCTGAACGAGAGGCTTCTTAAGGAGAAGGAGATACGGCAGGAGTTTTTTGCCAATGCGAGTCATGAGCTGAAGACACCCATAACCTCCATAAGAGGCTATGCCGAGCTGCTTGAAAGCGACATGATAAAGGATGAGGATACCAAGAGGGATATGATCAGCCGCATCAAGAAGGAGGCGGATCATATGAATATGCTGATAGCGGATATCCTGGAGGTATCAAAGCTTGAATCAAATGACATAAGGCCGGAGGTCATGAGAGTGGATGTCAATCTGCTCATAGAGGATACCATGGAGACCTTCAAACCCAGGGCGGATGAGGCCCAGGTGACCCTTTATAATTATTCAAAGCCCGGGACCTTCGTGTATGCGGATTACGGCCACATGGATGAGATCATTTCCAATCTTGTGAGCAATGCGATACGCTATAACAGGAAGAACGGCAAAGTGTGGATATATGCCTCAAATGAGGGAGGCCGTATGGAGCTTCGGGTCAGGGACACGGGCATAGGCATACCTAAGAGTGAGTGTTCCAGAATATTTGAAAGGTTTTACCGGGTAGACAAGGGAAGGAGCCGGGTCACCGGAGGCACGGGACTGGGGCTTTCCATAGTAAAGCATATATTGAGCTATTATAAGGGAACCATCGAGGTGAACTCAAAGACCGGTTCAGGAAGCGAGTTCATAGTCAGGATACCGGAGCACTATGAGCGCTGACATGCCGGGCCGGCGGTGCCGATAGAAATAGTCAGATAATGTTTGGTGATGCCGGGTAATATCTGACAAGAAAATATTATAAGATCATGCCATATCAGGGCCTGCAGACAGGGAAAAGCTGCAGGTCCTTTTTTGTCTTAGATGGGAGGAAACTGCAGGGCCATTTTTGCCTTAGACGGGGAGACTGCAGGGCCATTTTATTCTGCCTTTGACAGAGAAAAAGTGCAGACTCATTTTTTGCCTTTTTTGAAAGCTTTTGCCTCTTTGGAACGTATAATGGATATAAAAGAGGCAGAAAAAGGCATTCAAAGAAGGATATCAGGAGAGAGGACCGTCTTGGGAAGGATAAGATACCCGAAGCTTCAAGAATAGATGAAGGGAGGAGGCAGGGCCATGAAAAGGACTTTAAAAGGCAGAAAAGAAAAAGGGATATTGCTTTTGGCATTTTTGCTTTCGGCAGCTCTTTTTATGATGGGCTGCGGAGGAAGTAGCGGAAGCACCCAAGCGGAGATGGCCGTGGCCGAAGAGACCATGGCCGCGGTAAGTATGGACAGCGGAGCTGCCATGCCCCGTGCGGGTAGCATGGCTTCCATGGGAGGAAGCGGAGGAAGTGCCCTCCTTGGCGAAGATGAGGCGGCATCAGCCCTTGAGGACGATACGGTGTCCGGTGACGGGGAGGCTTCGTCAGAGACTGTTTCAGAGAGGAAGCTGATACGCACCATAGATCTCAATGTCCAGACCAGGGCCTTTGATGAGCTTCTGAGATCCATAGATGAGAGGGTAAGTGAGCTCGGGGGATATATAGAGTATTCTGACCAGAGCGGAGCCGAAGGCTATACCGATGGACGCTATGCCAATATAACTGTCCGCATGCCTGCGGAAAATACTGACGAGTTCCTGGATACGGCCCTTGAGTCTGCGGTGATAGTATACCGCTCCGAGAGCACCGAGGATGTGACCCTCAGATATACGGATATGGAGGCCAGGATGGAGGCCCTCCGGGTGGAGCAGGAAAGACTTACCGAGCTCCTTTCCGAGGCTGACAGCATAGAGAGCGTCATCGCCATTGAAAGCAGGCTTTCTGAGGTCAGGTATGAGGTGGAGAGCATAGAGTCCCAGCTTCGGAGCTATGATAACAGGATAAGCTATGACACCATCACCATAAG
>CALWMV010000066.1 GCA_944382125.1 uncultured Lachnospiraceae bacterium | reverse complement strand
TCCTCTGAGGAGAGATATCCATGAGTAATGTTATAGACAATATAGTAAAGGTATGGACTAATTACAGCCATCTTTTCATGCAGGGACTTGGGGTGACGATAGCTCTCAGTATAGTTACCGTTATTATGGGCTCCTTCTTCGGATTCCTGCTGATGCTGCTTCGCCGCAGCCGCTTCAATATATTCAGGTTCAGGCCCCTTAACTTCATAGCTGCGGCCTATATAGAGATCATCCGAGGCACGCCCATGCTGCTGCAGCTGTATTTCTTTTATTTTCTGCTGCCGGAGCTTGTGCCGTTTCTGGACCTTTCAAAGCTGACCTGCTGTCTTGTGGCCATGTGCGTGAACTCAGCAGCTTATGTTTCAGAGGTGTTCAGAAGCGGAATAGAGGCCGTGGATAAGGGACAGACAGAGGCTGCAAGGTCCCTGGGACTGGATTCCAGACAGACCATGATCCATATAGTACTGCCTCAGGCCATAAAGAATGTCCTGCCGGCACTCTGCAACGAGTTCATCATGATGATAAAGGATACCTCACTGGCATCCACCTTCTTCGTAGGAGAGCTTATGAGCGTATACAGGACCGTATCCGGCATACTGTTCCTGACCATAGAGCCTCTTATCATAGTGGGTATCATATACTTCATAGTTACATTCGTACTTTCCAAGTTTGTAAGGCTTCTTGAGATGAAGCTCACAGTTGCATGACGGGAGGCTCTGTAATGGGAGATAACAAGATCATAAAAGACGGAGATGAGATAATAAGGGTAGAAGGCTTGGAGAAGAGCTTCGGAAAGCTCCATGTCTTAAAGGGCATAAACCAGGTGATCAGAAAAGGTGAGGTGGTATCCGTCATAGGCTCCTCCGGAGGAGGAAAGTCCACCTTCCTGCGCTGCCTTAATCTGCTGGAGACTCCTGACAAGGGCAAGATTTATTTTGAGGGAGTTGACATAACCGATAAGAAGGTGGATATAAACCTTCATAGACAGAAGATGGGCATGGTGTTCCAGCATTTCAATGTGTTCCCTAACCTTACCGTTGAGGGCAACATAACCCTGGCACCGACCCTCCTCAAGAAGAAGACAAAGGATGAGGCTTCGGCACTGGCTGCCGAGCTCCTCAAGAGGGTAGGCCTTTATGAAAAGAAGGATGCTTATCCTCAGCAGCTTTCCGGAGGACAGAAGCAGAGG
Organism: uncultured Lachnospiraceae bacterium; assembly: GCA_944382125.1. Lineage (GTDB taxonomy): Bacteria > Bacillota > Clostridia > Lachnospirales > Lachnospiraceae > Avilachnospira. The sequence continues at coordinate 2,837 of CALWMV010000066.1, read as the reverse complement.
CTTGCGATAGTAAGGGCTCTGGCTATGGAACCGGATGTGATGCTCTTTGATGAGCCTACCTCAGCTCTGGATCCTGAGATGGTCGGAGAGGTCCTCACTGTTATAAAGGAGCTTGTGAAGACCGGACTTACCACAGTCATCGTCACCCATGAGATGGGCTTTGCAAGGGAGATATCAGATAGGGTGCTCTTCATGGACGGAGGCATCATAGTTGAAGAGGGAGCGCCGGATCAGGTATTCGGAAATCCTCAGAATGAGAGGACAAAGGAATTTTTAAGCAAGGTGCTTTATTGATATATTTTTCGGGCGGCTCCGGCCATAAAGGCAGGGCCGCTTTGCTGTAGCTGAAAATCATCTGAAAAGGAGAAGAGATATATGGACAAGAAGAAATACCAGGACTATATAGACGAGAGGGCTGATGTCATCTGTGATGCCTCGGATAAGATCTGGGGCTATGCGGAGCTTTCCCTTCAGGAGTATAAGTCCTGCGAGCTTTACTGTGAGATCCTCAGGGCTGAGGGCTTTGAGGTGGAGTGTCCCGTGGCAGGCATAGAGACGGCTTTCAAGGCCAGCTTCGGCTCAGGAAGGCCTGTTATCGGAATACTGGCAGAGTATGATGCCCTTTCGGGACTTTCCCAGAAGGCAGGAGCCACCCACAGGGAGGAGATAATAAAGGGCGGCAATGGACATGGCTGCGGTCATAACATGCTGGGTGCAGGATCCATGGCAGCTGCCTTTGCAGTCAAGAAGTATCTTGAGGATAAGCCGGAGGGCTCAGGGACTGTAGTATTTTACGGCTGCCCCGGTGAGGAGGGAGGAGCCTCCAAGGCCTTCATGGCAAGGGACGGTGTATGGAAGGATCTGGACTGCGCCATAACCTGGCATCCCTCAAGTCTGACCTATGTGGACAGCGGTACCTGCAACAGCTGCATACAGACAGAGTACGCCTTCAAGGGCATAGCCTCCCATGCGGCAGGCTCACCGGAGTATGGACGCTCAGCCCTGGATGCAGTGGAACTCATGAACGTGGGGGTCAATTTCCTGAGGGAGCATATGCCGGATGAGGCCAGGATCCATTATGCCATCACTGACGGAGGCGGAGCTTCTCCCAATGTGGTGCAGCCCCATGCCCAGGTGCTTTATATGGTACGCTCGGTGCTTGTAAAGGATGCCCTCAAGCTTCAGGAGAGGGTGGACAAGATAGCCCAGGGCGCTGCCCTCATGACAGAGACCAAGATGGTAAAGAAATTCATAGACGGCTGTTCCAACCTCGTGCCCAACAGGACCCTTCAGGAGCTGCTCTATAAGAACCTCAAGGAGGTCGGAGCCCCGAAGTTCGATGAGGCTGACGTGGAGCTTGCAAGGCAGATCGTGGACTCATATGAGGTAAAGCATGAGGGACTTCCGGACGGACTTAAAGGTATGACTGCAGAGGATGAGGAGTATATCCTCAGGGAGACCGATAACGGAAAGAAGCCTCTCAATGACTTCGTGGTCCCCTACAGATTTTCAAATGACAGGGAGCCCGGATCCACCGATGTGGGTGATGTGAGCTGGCTCACGCCTACAGCCCAGATCTATGTGACCTCCTTTGCCGCCAATTCTCCCGGACACAGCTGGCAGAATGTATCCTGCGGCAACAGCCCCATAGGCCATAAGGGACTGCTTACGGCAGGCAAGGCCCTCTGCGGAGCTGCGATAGATATGTTCGAGGACCATTCCATCATCGAGGCTGCAAGGGAGGAGTTCAAAAAGGCAGCAAAGGGCGGATATGTCTGCCCTGTACCCGAGGGAGCAAAGCCCGTGATAAGCGGAGAGCTGATAGAGGTAGACTGAGATCATTATGGACAGGAAAGATATGGCGGACATATTTTATATCGAGGACCATGCCCTGCTTTACGGGCTCATGGGCAGATATGCCGAGGAGCTCTGCGGCAAGGCGGGTCTTCAGGCCCTTGAAAAGGGTACGATCCTTTATGGTAAGGAGAGGGGCCTTCGCATGGCCATGAGGGCCCAGAGGAACGGAGACGAGCTGAGCCAGAGAAACTACCTTATCTATGGAGAATGGTCGGATCCCAGAGGGCTTTGCAGCTCCAGGACAGCTTCACTGTCTCCCATTTACAGGACCGAGACTCTGGTCTGCGAATGGTGCCGCACATGGGAACGATATGATCTTATGAGATACGGCAGGATCTACTGCAGCCATATAGATAAGAGCCTGGTAAAGGGCTTCAATCCTGAAAATGAGCTTGATATGGACGGGAGCCTTTCAAAGGGAGATCCCTGCTGCGGCTTTAATTGGATAGGTGCGGATTATGGGGATGAGGCTTCGGCTTCGGATGATATGAAAAAGAAGGCTGAGCTTTCTGAAAGCAATGTAAAGGACTTCCTCTATCATACTGCCCATCTCTACAGTGCCTTAAGACGCTGTTTCCTTCTGGAGCTGGGACTTCAGGCTTCGGGAAGCATCTGCGGATCGGCGATGAAGGAATATTCGGAGCTTCTTGGAAGCGATAAGGCAGCAGCCATACTTTCCGAGGCGGATCAGGACTTCCTTCGCATTTAATTTGACGAAAAAGTATCAATTTCCTTCGCTTTCCTGTATAATCATAAAAGGACAGATCCCTTTAAGGGATAAGTCACGGATCTGATCAGAAAGCATGACGGCCTTTGGCCGCATATAAGTACAGAAGGGAGCCATATAAGATGGAAATAACCAGAGACATAAGATATGTGGGAGTAGACGACAGGAAGGTGGACCTTTTTGAGGGACAGTATCCTGTACCCAACGGCATCTCATACAATTCATATGTGATCATGGATCAGAAGATCGCGGT
>CALWMV010000065.1 GCA_944382125.1 uncultured Lachnospiraceae bacterium | reverse complement strand
AAGGATCATGACCCAGATAGAGAAGGACAGGAGACAGCTTTCCGGAGATTTCTGCCGGGGCTGCGGATACTGCATGCCCTGTCCTGCAGGGATAGAGATCAATAACTGTGCCCGTATGAGCCTTATGCTCAGGCGTGCGCCTCAGGAAGGCTGGCTGTCACCTGAGTGGCAGGCAAAGATGAAGAAGATAGAGGACTGCCTCCACTGCAATCAGTGCATGAAGAAGTGCCCTTATGGCCTCAATACTCCCGAGCTGCTGAAGCGGAACTATGAGGATTATAAGACTTTTCTGTGATCAAAGGCGCTTTGATTGATCTAATAATAAAAAACGGGAAGAAGCTTACATTTTATAGGATCCTTCCCGTTTTCATTTTACTGTATTTATTTTAGGCCTATAGGACTGCGTTGGCGGTCAACCCTGTTAAACGGGAGTATCTTGACTGCTTCGATCAGCCGATGATCGAAGCAGGCCTGGGAGCTTTCAAACTGGCTCATGTAGAGATCGTGATAGAAGCCGTGCTTCTCCATGAGCTCCTTATGGCTGCCCTGCTCTATGATGTGTCCGTCCTTCATGACCAGGATCACATCAGCCTCCCTGATGGTGGAAAGCCTGTGGGCTACTATAAATGAGGTGCGTCCCTCCATCATCTTGGAAAAGGCCTTCTGTACCCTTTGCTCCGTCATGGTATCTATGGAGGAGGTGGCCTCATCAAGTATGAGCATGGGAGGAAGCTTGAGCATGACTCTGGCTATGCAGAGGAGCTGCTTCTGTCCCTGGGAGAGGCTGCCGCCATCCTCCGATATAATGGTGTCATAGCCGTCCTTCATCTTTTCTATGAAGCCGTCCGCATAAGCGTCCCTGGCGGCCTTTCTTACCTGCTCGTCGCTGGCATCGGGATCAGCATAGGCGATATTGTCCCTGACGGTTCCGCTCTTCAGCCAGGTCTCCTGAAGCACCATACCGAAGTTGCCGCGGAGGCTCTTTATCTTTATATCCCTGGAATCTTTTCCGTCCAGACTTATGGATCCCTTTTTGGGGTCATAGAAGCGCATGAGCAGATTTATGAGGGTGGATTTGCCCGCTCCGGTAGGCCCTACTATGGCTACCCTCTGTCCGGGCTTTACTTTGAGGTTGAGATCCTCTATCAGAGGTACATTTTCAGTATATGAAAATGCTACTCCGGAAAACTCTACCTCTCCCTTTACATCCTCAAGCTCTGAAGCAAACTCTCTGTCGTATGCGGGGGCTTCGGCATCTATGATCTGGAAGACTCTCTCTGCCGATGCCAGGGCATTCTGGAGCTCGGTCACAACACCGCTGATCTCGTTGAAGGGCTTTGCATACTGGCTTGCATAGTTCAGGAAGGATGTCAGGCTTCCGACGCTCATCATGCCTCTCATGGCCGCTATGGCTCCGAATACTCCTACCGCTGCATATACCAGGGCATTGATGAACCTGGTGCAGGGATTGGTTATGGAGGAGTAGAAGGTAGCCTGACGATAATACTTCTCAAGCTCTGCATTTATCTCAAAGAACCTTTGCTCAGCCGCCTCCTCGTAGCCGAAGGCCTGTACCAGCTTTATCTTGTCTATCATCTCATTTGAGAGGGCTGACAGACGTCCGGCAGCTTCGGATCTTTTATAGAAGAGTTTATAGCTGCGCTTTGATACGAAGCCTGCCACGAAGAAGGACAGGGGAGTAAGGATCACCACCACCAATGTTATCAGCGGGTTTATGCTGAGCATGAAAAGCAGGGTGCCTGCTATGGTTAGGACTCCGGAGAAGAACTGGGTGAAGCCCATCAGTATACCGTCAGAAAACTGATCGGTATCAGAGATGATACGGTTCACCATGTCTCCCTGGGGATGACTGTCAAGGTATGAGAAGGGCAGTTCCTCCATCTTATTGAAGGCAGCAGTCCTCAGATCCTCAGCTATGCGGTAAGTGAGGATATTGTTGATGTGGTTCATGAGCCACTGGGATGCACCTGCTGTCAGGGCACAGAGTGCCAGCAGCATAAGGGAGTGCCTGAGGGCAGCAAAATCAACATTGCCCGTACCTACTATGGTATCCACTGCATCTCCGATAAGTATAGGGATGAACAGCGTAAGGGTGACGCTTACAAGTGCCAGCAGGAAGGAGATGATCACCAGCAGGCGATATCTTTTGATCTGGGAAAGGATGCGCTTTATGACCTTTCCTGAGCCGGGCTTAAGCTTAAGCGTTTTCATCTCTTTCCACCTCCTCTTTCGTCATCTGGGTCTCGCAGATCTCCCTGTATTCAGGACAGCCAAGGAGCAGCTCCTTATGGGTGCCAATGCCTGCCATGTGCCCGTTCGACAGCACTATGATCTTATCGCAGTCCCTGACTGCGGATACTCTCTGGGAGACTATAAATACGGTCATGCGGCCGCTGTATTTGCGAAGGCTCTTTCTCAGCCTTGAATCCGTGGCAAAGTCCAGGGCAGAGGCGGCGTCATCCAGTATGAGGATCTCCGGATCCCTGGCAAGGGCTCTGGCTATGGTCACCCTCTGACGCTGCCCGCCGGACAGATTGCGGCCGTCCTGTTCTATCTGATGATCCAGGCCGCCCTTTTTGATGGTAAGGAGCTCTGCGGCCTGGGCATCCTCCATGGCGCGGAGCAGTGCCTCGTCATCAGCCTCGGGAGCTCCGAGACGAAGGTTATCCCTTAAGCTCATGGCAAAAAGCCCGGCCTTCTGGGGAACTATGCCTATACGGGAGCGGAGCTCGGATATATCGTCCTTCCTGATATCCTTTCCGTCAAGGAGGATGCTGCCTTCGCTCACATCGTAGAACCTGGGAATAAGATTGACCAGGGTGGACTTGCCTGAGCCGGTACCTCCGATGATGCCGATGCTGTCTCCCCTGCGGGCTTCAAAACTGATATCAGAAAGCACACGGTTTTTGCCGCTGCCGTAGCCGAAGCTGACATCCCTGAATTCTATGACAGGGGGAGCGGCGGACGCATCGGATCTGGTGCCGGATGCCATATCACAGGCAGCCGCAGCCGTATCGGACGAAGTATCTAATACTGCGCCGGAAGTTCCATTGGCACTGCCGTTTCCTTCATTGCTTCCTGCCGCTGCGGACGCATTTACATCCATGGAGTTCTGGATATCCATGATCTCATTTATCCTCTTCATGGAGGTGAGGGCCCTTGAGATCTGGATGATCAGATTGGCAAGCTTTATGAGCTCCACCAGGATCTGGTTCATGTAGTTTACAAGGGCTATGGTCTCTCCCTGGGTCAGGTCTCCGATATTGACCCTTATAGCTCCGGTATAAAGGAGACATACTATGCCTATATTGACGGCTGCCAATGTCAGGGGATTCATGAGGGCGGAGATCTTTCCGGCAAAGAGCTGGAAGGATACCAGCCTGCCGTTTTCAGAGAGGAATTCCTCCTTCTCATTTTCCTGACGGTTGAAGGCCCTTATCACACGCTGGCCGGAAAGGGTCTCCCTTGTAAGCAGTGTGACCCGATCAAGACTCAGCTGTACCTTATTATAATAGGGCATGGTGCCGAACAGTATGCCGAAAACTATGACCATGAGCACGGCTACCAATATGATGAAAATAGGCCCTGAGCCCGGGTCCACGGTGAAGGCCATGATGACCGAACCGAAGACTATAAAGGGAGAACGCATGAACAGCCTCAGGAACATGTTTATGCCTGTTTGTACCCTTGTCACGTCAGAGCTTATCCTGGTCAGGAGCTTCGCCGTGCCGATCTCATCGATCTCCTTATAGCCGAGCTTCATGATATGGGAAAAAAGATTGTCCGATATGCTTCGGCCTATGCCGGCTGCAGCCGTGGCCGCAAAGTACTGGGCCGTGATGGAGCATATCAGTCCTACCGCTGCAAGAAGGAGCAGCAGGCAGCCGCGGCTCAGTATATAGGACACATCGCCGCGGGCAATGCCCACATCGATCATGTCAGCCACGACCAGTGGTACGAAGAGCTCGAAGCAGGCCTCGAGACACTTGAAGAGAGGTGCCATGATGGACCTCAGTCTGTAACGCTTGAAATAATGAAGTAATCTATCCATAACGAAACGATTTTATAATAAACGAAGTCCGGTTTCAAGCATAAAAAAGCCTCAGG
>CALWMV010000064.1 GCA_944382125.1 uncultured Lachnospiraceae bacterium | reverse complement strand
CCGAAAAGCAGGTTCTGTCCGTAGGACAGCATCACCTCCAGAGCATACACTCCCCGCATGAAAAATGATATCACCGGGATAAACCCGAAGATAAAGTACCAGCCTCTGCCCATGGTGATCCTGCAGAGCTCATAATCACGGTAAAAGGGGATCCATGCCTTATAGCCTTCTACTCCGGCCTTTTTGAAAAGCTGCATGCGCCCAAGACAGGTAAGGGCATAATAGCCGACTGCCAGCAAAAGTATCACTCCCATCATGGAGAGCCAAAGAAAAAAGCCTATTACGTCAAAGAAAAACTCCATACAGGATCCTCCTCTCTTTTCCCGATATTAGTCCTGAATCTATCCCAGACTCACGACTCCGTTCACTGCCCATTTATAATTATTTATGGACTGACAAAGGTTCAGCTTTGCAAGCTCTGCTGAAGCCATATATCCCAGATACGTAAGCATCTGAGCCTGATACTCTGCCGTGCTCAGCATGCCAAGGCCGTACATCCTTTCTGCTGAGGCCTTCGTACGCTCTGCCTTCTCCATAGTGGTAAGGGAGCTCTGGTAGAGAAGCTCCTTGCTCTTCATATCTGAATAAAGCTCTGAAAGCTTGGAAGCAAGCTGTCCCTTTGCCGCATTTTCATTGCGGTCCCTTGATTCATTGCCCGCAGTGCTGCCGTCCGATCTTGCAGCCGACTTTACGGTCTGATTTTCCGCTGCCGCCCTCTCAAGATCCGCCGCGGGATCCGTAGAGCTTATGTATGCAAGGTCAGGCTCCGGTACCTCTCCTATCACCGGCACGCTGTCGCTGTAGCCAAGCTGCAGCCCCATGGCCCTTGAAAGCTGCTCCATGGAAGCATCCACCTGCGAAAGGTCTGCCTTTGCGGACTCCAGATCCGCCGCCGCCTTATCAAGCTCCGCCGCCGTGCCAAGGCCCGTGCCAAGCATCGAAGCCTGAAGCTCATAAAGCCTCTGGTAAAGGGCGACCTGCTCAGTCAGGGTCTCTCTGCTGACCCGAAGCTGCCCATAGGATATCATCAGTCCCTCCAGTGTAGCCTGCAGCTGCTCGAGTATCGGGTAGAGCTGCCTCTCCATGGACTCTTTGGACTGGACATCGGTCTTGATTCCGGATACATAGAGCCTTCCGTCCAGCTGGGCTCCAACATCCGCAAGCTCATCCATGCCGGCCTTGAGCTGCTCCCTTCCGGCCTTTGCCTCATTTATCGCCGCATCGAGGAGCTTGAGGGCCTGCTCCCTCTCTGGAGAGCCTGCAGGAAGGCTGCTCTTTATCTCTGTCTGGCTCTTATAAAGCTCGCTGAGGGTATCGTCCACATTTCCCAGCTGGTCCTTCAGGCTGAACATATCAGAGCTCAGGGAGGACTCCACATCCTCCATGGAGGAATCTATCTGGGCAGAGTACGAAGTATAGGTCGGATTCCTGTATTTTATAAGATCCGGAAGCTCCGACCACTCCACCGTATCGTCATAAAGCCTGTCATAGGTGCCCTGATCCATACCCTCCGGCACATTATCGAGGGGCGGCACTGCATAGGCAGGCATAAGTCCTGTCAATGTCATGGCTCCGGCCAGCAGAAGGCCTGTGAGCTTTTTTGAAAAATCCTTCTTCATGATCTTCCTTATCATCCTGATGACGGATCAGCCCGTCTGCCCTGCAGAGGCAAGGCCTGCGATCGCCGCATCATAACTGGTCCAGGCACTCATCACCGCTATACGGGCTATCTCCTCGTCATATACAGCGGTCTCAAGCTGCTTTGCTGCTGCCTGATATTCAGCGGCGCTTATGGTGCCCAGGGCATAGTTACGCTCAGCAAGGGCTGCACTGTTGGCTGCGAGTTCCCTCTGGGAGACCGCATTGTCATAGCTCTGCTTTGCATTCTTAAGTGTATCGTAGGCCGTCCTCACCGAAGAGCTGACCTGATCCGTATCGTCCTTTATCTTCTTTTCATACTTGGTCCGAAGCTGCACGAAATTATTGCTGGAATCCGTGTTCTTGAGCATGCGCTCGTCACTTCTTAAAGTATAATTGTTCTTCTTTGCAGTCTCGGTATCCGCCGCAAGGTCAATGGAAGCGATCTTCTCAAAATCCATCCGGGGAAGCTCGCCTATCTCTGCCTCCGAATCATAGGACCACCCGCAGGTGACCTGCAGGAGCTTCCTTGCACTGTCAACCGCGGCATCGGCAGTCAATATTGCCGCCTCCGCAGTCTGCATGGACTCCTTTGCCGTAAGCACATCCATCTGTGTGGCTATGCCCGCATTGAAGCGATTGACTGTGGAGGTATGGTTCAGCACCGCAGTATCATAGGCCGTCCTGGCCTTCTTTGCCTGTTCCATGGAGCTGTAATAATTAAGAAAATACAGCCTGGCATTGAGGACTATCGAGGCCTCTATGCTGTCATAATTCCATCTGATTATGTCCCTGTCAGTCACATTGTCATCTGCCTGGTCACGAAGCTGATTGGCCTGAGCCCTGTACTGAGCCGCCGAGGCCTCGCTGGTGCCTGCCATATCCATGGCAGCCACGTCCAGATCATCGGCCTGATCTATAAGGGCCTCCCTGATATCCTGAGCATCATACATATTGCGCTCATCATCGGCATAGGCCTGCTCATTGTCCCTGACCGTGGCATTGTACTCTGCCACCAGGTCCGGTATCTCCTCCCAGGTAAGCTTATTGTCCTGAAGCACGGCCCATTCCTCCTCAGTCCTTGCAAAGGAGGGGGAGGCGTAGGCCCTTATCGTCATGGGCCCGAAGGCACCGGGCACTGCTGCCGAAGAAAGCAGGGCTGCAGAAAGCAGCACCGCCGTCATCCTTTTATTATTCATATATGCAAATGATCCTGTCTTCATATCCTGAACGCTCCTATGCCAATTATAAGATACACGGGAGCTTATTCAACTTATATTTATCTTAAACATTTTTAACAGACTTTCCCGCTGATCCTTCAAACCCTGCCTGCAGGCCTTACAGCCTGTCAAAATCCACCGGCGTAAGCTTTCTTTCCTTTTTCCTGGAAAGCACCAGATAGCAGATCGGAAGCACCAGCAGCGCCATCAGGGTAGCTGCCGTAAGTCCGCCTATATTGACCACTGAAAGTCCCTGCATGAGCTCTCCGGAATCTCCGTAGCCCACCGCCAGAGGCAGCATGGAAAGGACCGTGGTCAGGGTCGTCATCATGATGGGACGAAGCCTTGTGGCTCCCGCCTCTATAAGGGCCTTCTCAAGTCCCATGCCCATGGCCCTGTACTGGTCCACCGTATCCACATAAAGTATACCGTTGTTGACCACGGTACCTATCAGCATCAGGAAGCCTATCAGTTCGACCATAGTTATGGAAATATCCATCACCCACAGAAGGAAGAAGGATCCTATCATGCCGAAAGGAATTGTGGCCATGACCATGAAGGAAAATCTCGGGGACTCGAACTGAGCGGCCATGACTACAAATACCAGGAATACAGCTATGATAAGGCAGGTATAGAGACTTCCGAACTCCTCGTTCATCATCTCCGTCATGGTGCTCTCCTGCTCCTCCACTCCCTCTATGAGGTTCGGGGCCACATAGGCGTTATAAAGCTCTCCATAGGTATCCCTGTCAGCCAGATCCGTATAATCCGCAGTGATAGTGGTCTGATACTGTCTGTTGCTCCGCATGATGGTCTCGGGGCTGTCCGCAAAGCTCACCTCTGCTATGTCCCTGAGGGCAGTCCTCGTGCCCAGCTGGGATCCCAGCATTATATCCTCCACCTCGGAAAGCTCATCGAATTCCTCCCTCGGATATTCCACGATCACGGACATCTGCTGCCCGTCTACCTCCATGGTATCCACTTCACTTCCGCTCATCATCGTATAAAGCGAAGCCGATACCTGGGCGGGATTAAGTCCCTCAGCTGAGGCCTTTATGGGATCTATGTCTATCCTTATGAGGGGCGCGGAGTTCGCCAGGGTGGAATCCACTCCGGTCACCCTTCCGTCCATCATGAGTCCGTCGGTTATAGCATCATTGACCCTCTTCAGGTCATCATAATCCGAGCTTACAAGGCTCAGTGAAAATGCTCCTCCCTCATTGAGCATGCCGGTGGTGGAATACTCCTCCACCGTTATGTCACAGTTATCCACCGACTGAAGCTCCCTCTTCCAAAG
>CALWMV010000063.1 GCA_944382125.1 uncultured Lachnospiraceae bacterium | reverse complement strand
GCGCCTTCCTTCTCTGCAGTCTCATCGTACCAGGAGCCTGTGAAGGTGACTTCCATGGTGGCTGAAGGACATACGGAGCGGGCACCAAGGAAGAATGAGGTATATCCGGAAATAACCTCTGCATAGGTATACGCGCCTACATAGCCTATCTTCGCCTCATCCTCTGTGATGTCGCCGTTTGCAATCATCTCGTTGAGCTTAAGGCCTGCTGCTATGCCTGCCAGATAGCGTCCGTCATAAATGGAGGCAAATGCGTTGTGGAAATTGTCAAGGCCTTCTGTATGGGCCTTTGTTCCTGTAGCATGTCCGAACTGAACCTCAGGGTACTCCTTGGCAGCCTCTATGATGTAGTCCTCGTGTCCGAAGCTGTCGGCAAATACAAAGTCACAGCCTGCATCTGCAAGCTCACAGGCAGCCTCATAGGCCTCCTGGCCCTCAGGGATGTTGGTCTTTGAGACCATCTCAACTCCGAGCTTCTCGCAGGCTTCCTTAGCCGCATTCATGAAGTTCAGATCGTAGGTGGAATTTTCATCATGCAAAAAAATAAATCCGGCTTTCAGTTCAGATAGTGCAGTTCCCTCGGTCTCTCCCTCTGTCGTGGCCTCAGCCTCAGAGTTCACCTCAGTCCCTGCCTCTGTACTGCCGCCGGATGATCCACAGCCTGCAAGAGAGGCACCTACGATTGTTGCCGCAATTAACAACAGCAATTTCTTTTTCACAACATTTCCTCCTTTAATAGTTGGTCGGTCTATCTAGAGATAAAAATGTTACATAAGGGCCTGCAGCGTGATTGCCGCATCTCCTTGGCCCTTATGCTATAAAGTATACGGGAGTAAAAAGTTTCCTGTCAATAAGACATAATTTACAAAAAAATTTCACAAAACAGACATGGATTTGACAAACATCACCCTCCATTTTCATTCCGGGCAGCTTCAAGATCTGCGATCTCACCCATATCAGGGAGCCATATTGAAGAGGCATCTATGAATCCTTCCCTGCTTTCGGCCTGTTCTGCAATCGTTGATCCTATGCTGCCCTCCAGCTGGCCTCTTATGCTCTGAGCCCTCAGCTCACAAAAAGCTTTGATGGTCTCCACCGCCTTCAGATGATCCTTATAGGAGCAGAATGCCGTAGGGTCCATCCTGACATAGGGAGCTATCATCGCCTCTGTATCATCTATCATATCCGAAAAGTATCCGCTTTCAAAATACTTCCGGATAAGCATATCCATATATGCATGATAATCCGCAAAGTATTCATCATTCTTCATTAGATGATGATACATGGGCCTTTTCAGCATCACCTCGCCGGAGGAAGGAGTATCCATGGGATAATTGACATAAAGCTCCGCATCATTTATCGGATCAGGCATGCCGAGGCTGTAGGTCGCAAAAGCAAGGTTATAATCCCAGGGTATCATGGAAAGGCGCCCCTCTCCCTCGTAAAGGAAATAGTTATGTCCGGTGCATCCAAGATAGCTGTCAAGATTTACTACAAATACCTGCACAGCAAAATATCTCAGCACCTCATCCACATCCACGGCCTTATCAAGCTCCGCACCGGTATCGAGTATCCTGAGGGCTTCGATAAGCCGTGACTTATCCTCATCCGTGATATCAAATTTGGCGTTATCAAATATTCCCGGATAGCTCTCCGGATCGTCATCGATATACCTTAGATGCACATCTGCATTTTCAGCATTCAGGCTTCTGTAATCCGGCTTATATAGCTGTCCATGATCCTTTCCAAAGCATCGTCTCGCAAAGGACTCCTCCGGCTCCTCTACCGCCAGAAATAGTCCCCAGTCCTCTCCGTTTACCTTTACGAAGGCATAGCTGCAGAGGGGAGCAGGCACTCCCATAAAGTCCATCATGTCGTAGGCTATCCAGGTCTTCATATAGGAATTGTCCTGGAATGAAGAATCCAGAGAAAACTTATCCAGCCCATGATAAAGCCTGCCATCTTCATAATGATCAAATTCTATCTTCAGGCTGTATCTTTTAAGCCCATACTTCTCTGTAAGCCTGAGTGAATTATTGCCCTTTGCCCTGATACCGACGTTTTCATAGCTTTCACCGTCTATGACTATGGTGCAGGGACTATAAGTCTCCTTATGTGCCGAATCAAGAAATCCGTCCCAGTCCTCCATCAGGATATCCACTTTATGTACCCTTGAGCTGTCAAAAAGCCGTGACTCATATCTGCCTGTATCCGCCCTTTCTATATGTCCCGATACTGAAGCAGCACAAAAAAGCAAGGTGATCGCTGCCCCTGCTGCCATAAGCATTATACAGATGATATCTATATATTTATGTCTGATCATGACATCAGCTCATATAGTCTCCGTTATAGGACACCATGACAGTATGGCTGACCCCGGCCATCTCAGAAAGCTCATTTATGAATCCGGTATCTCCGTCTTTAAGTCTCAGCTCTATATCCAGCTCTATGCGTCCAGGCTCTATGCTCTTTGACTTAAGATCATATCTCCTTACCCTGCTCCTTACAAGCTCCATAGCCCGTTCCTCTGCCTCGCCGCAGGTGCAGTGGACCACAAGTATATAGGGCCTGTCAAAGCCTCTGTATCCAGAAACAAATATCAGTATGATCCCGATAAAGATACTTCCGAAAACTGCCAGCGGTATAAAGCCTGCTGCCAGCACTATCCCGCCTGCTATCGACCAGAAAAGGAAGGCTATGTCAGAAGGCTCCTTAATGGCTGTACGGAACCTGACTATGGAAAGAGCTCCCACCATTCCAAGGGACAGGATCACATTTGAGGTCACGGCAAGTATCAGCATGGCAGTGATCATGCAGAGAGCTATAAGCGTGACGCCAAAGCCCGCTGAATACATGATCCCCGTATGGCTTTTTCTGTATATAAAGAAAATAAACATGCCCAGGGCAAATGACAATAACAGGACCATCACCATGTCCAGCATGGAGATGGCTGTGATGTTGTCAAGAAATCCGGACTTGAATATATCCTGAAAATTGAAGTTCATGGCTCTCCTCCGATCACTCAAAGCTTCTGCTTAAGGCATATTTTGAATTGGATGAGATGATCCCGCAGTATCCCCTGAGGATCGAAACTGCCGGTTCCGGCAGGAACTCATCATATTTAAGTTCAAGAACTCCCATCATATCCATGTTCATGGGCATATCGGGCCTCTCCCTATCAAAGAACCTTTTCGGATCCCGGCAGGACCTCAGGCCAAGATCCAGTGTTATCCTTACATTTCCCGGGGCGTAAACAAAGGCTTCCCTGTCATAACATACGATACATGATGGCCTGAGAAGCTCACTGTTAAGCTTAAAATAAAATTCCTGCAGCAGAGGATCCTCCTTTGCGATAAGGAATGAGCTTTTCCCATTGACTATATCAATGCACTCTCCCTTCGTAAGCCCTATCTGAAGCTTTGAGCACAGTCCCCTCTGCTTTATCTTTTTTTCCAGCCGTATAAATGAGGTGTCCTCCCCATAATATCTTATCCTGAACTTTTCCCTCTTATCGGCGCCATTCAGCTTTTCCCTCAAAGCCCTGTCGTAGGGATCGTCAAAATACAGGCTGCTCACACGGTATTTTCCGTGTGAGCCTGAGTTTTTATCCCTCTTAAAAACTTTTTCAAGCCTGCGGGATAATATATACGCCTGCTGCTCTGAGATCGGATATTTCAGTTCATGTCTCAGCTTAAGATCCTCCGGAAAATTAGTCATCATACCCGCTGTCACCGTAGTTTGAACCGCCATAGCCTGAATTGCCGTAGTCTGATCCTCCGCCGTAGCCTGAATCACCATAACCGCTGTCGCCATTATTTGAATGATTCTGTACGGGAGGCACATATGCAGGGGTAGGTGCCGGAGCGGGAGCGGGTGCAGGTGCCTGTGTCTGAGGCTGTGCAGGTACTGCAGGTATGGAAGCTGAGTAATCCGATGCTCCGTAGTTTGTTGTTCCGTAGTTTGTTGTTCCGTAGTTTGTTGCTCCGTAGTTTGTTGCTCCGTAGTCTGTTGTTCCGTAGTTTGTTGCTCCGTAGTTTGTTGCTCCGTAGTTTGTCGCTCCGTAGTTTGTTGTTCCGTAGTCTGTTGCACCATAATCGGTCACGCCATCATTATTGGGACCATAGTCAGTGTCAACATAATCAGTTATTCCGTAGTCGCTTTCATTGCGCACCTCCAGCGGTGCAGCCCACTTATGGTCATTGAC
>CALWMV010000062.1 GCA_944382125.1 uncultured Lachnospiraceae bacterium | reverse complement strand
GCAGTTGAAGAGATCATGAAGGAACAGGGAAAGGAGTGCTGATATGATAAGGAACGAATTACAGCCTGCAGCATGCAGGATACTCAGTGTAAAGCATGAATCCATGCATGAGTGGACCTTCCGTGTAGCTACAGACATAAAGGTAGATCACGGACAGTTCATGCAGCTTTCCATTCCCAGAGTCGGCGAGGCTCCCATCTCTGTTTCCATGCAGGGAGACGGATGGCTTGAGTTCACTCTCCGTCCGGTTGGAAAGGTTACCAACGAGATATTTGAGAAGAAGGCCGGCGAGTACCTCTTCCTGAGAGGACCCTACGGCAACGGATGGCCCAAGCACAGGATCGACGGTAAGCATCTTGTTGTCATCACCGGAGGAACAGGTCTTGCTCCCGTAAGGAGCCTTCTTAATCACTACTGTGATCACATGGATGAGGTAAAGGATATCCATCTGATCAGCGGATTCAAGAATGACGAAAGCATAGTATTTACAGAGGATCTGGCAAAGTGGAAGGAGAAGTTCACCACCATATATGCCCTTGACAATGACGAGAAGGAAGGCTTCAGGACCGGTATGGTAACTGCCTTCGTATCAGAGATCCCCTGGAAGGATTTCGGCGAGGATTATACGGTACTTGTGGTAGGTCCCCCGCCCATGATGAAGTTCACGGGACTTGAGCTCCTCAAGAACGGAGTTTCAGAAGAGAACATCTGGATGAGCTTTGAGAGAAAGATGTCCTGTGCTATCGGAAAGTGCGGACACTGCCGCATCGACGAAACCTATGTATGTCTTGATGGACCGGTATTTATGTATACCGTAGCCAAGGATCTCGTAGATTAAGGAGGGCGCATATGAATAACGATATAAATGTAAAAGCGCTGCAAAGGAACTGCTTCCGTCAGTCCAAGGTACCCGGAGAGTTCATGCTTCAGATGCGTGTTCCCGGCGGAGTGATCCCTGCAAAGTATCTTGAGGTCGCTACTCATATCGCAGAGACCTGGGGCGACGGCAATTTCCATATAGGAACAAGACAGACCCTGGATTTCCCCGGCATAAAGTACGAGAATATCAAGGCTGTCAATGAGTATATCCAGGAATATATCGAGGGTGTTGAGACCGAGCTTTCAGGCGTTGACATGAACCAGATAGCTCACGAGCCCCATGAGTGGGATCCCAAGTCAGGATATCCCACCATCGGAGCAAGAAATGTTACCGCCTGCATCGGAAACGTACACTGCATCTGCGGAAACATCAATACCCAGGAGATGGCAAGGAAGGTAGAGCAGCTTATATTCCCTTCCAATTACCATATCAAGGTTAATGTGGCAGGCTGCCCCAACGACTGTATCAAGGCAAATATGTGTGACTTCGGTATCATCGGAGTTGCCAAGATAGATTTCCATCCCGATCGCTGCATAGGCTGCGGAGCCTGCGTAAGACAGTGTAAGGCTGCTTCCACCAGAGTGCTTATGTCAGGCCCCAATGGCCTTCCCATCAAGGATGACTGCTGCTGCGTAGGCTGCGGTGAGTGCGTAAGGGTATGTCCTGCAAGTGCATGGACCAGGAACCCCAAGAAGTTCTACAGAGTTATCCTTGGCGGACGTACAGGACGTCAGACTCCCAGAGCAGGCAAGATGTTCCTTAACTGGGCTACAGAGGAAGTAGTGCTTGGAGTTCTCAAGAACTGGCAGAAGTTCTCAGCATGGGCTCTGGATTACAAGCCTGTATACCTCCACGGAGGACACCTTATCGACCGTGCCGGATATCATAAGTTCAAGGAGATAATCCTTGAGGGCGTTGAACTGAACCCTGAGTGCCAGGTAGCTGAGCAGATGTTCTGGCATGAGACCGAGTGGCGTTCCAACTTCAACGTTAAGTTCCCTGAGGATCACCTGACTGCAGGTCCCGGATCCAATAACGGCGGACACTAAGCCATTCATAAGGAAGTATAAGGTATTATCTAACTGTCAGGCTGTGTGATGACGGCCTGACAGTTTCTTTTAGAAGTAACTGCTGCTATGGCAGTCAGGACACCGGATTTAGGAGATCAGATTTTTCTCAAGGAGGATCACAAATGGCTTCCGGTTCATATAAGAGCAGAACGGTAAGGCTCGTGCTCTGCGGATTTTTTGCTGCCCTGATGGCAGTAGGAGCCTTTATAAAGATAATGATCCCTCTGGGGATATGGCAGGTGACATTTTCCCTGCAATTTTTCTTTGCCCTGCTTTCCGGCATGCTGCTGGGTTCAGGAGCAGGCTTTACAAGTGTGGCGGTCTATCTTATCATAGGCCTTACGGGAGTGCCGATATTTGCCCATGGAGGAGGACTCACATACATAATGAAGCCCACCTTCGGATTTTTGCTGGGCTTTGCGGCTGCTGCCTTTGTTTCAGGAAAGATACTGGAGCTTGCGGGACGCAGGAATCTGAGGATGCTGATAGTCTCAGGTATCTTCGGAGAGCTGGCATATTATGCCTGCGGGCTCGTTTATTATTATATAATGTTTAATTTCGTGCTTACGGGAGGCCAGACCATAGGCGTCATAGAGCTGCTTTCCGTATGGTTCCTGAGCACGGTCATACCTGATTTTATCCTTTGCCTGCTGGCGGCCATGGTAGCCCAGAGGCTTATGCCCAGGCTCAGGGAATTCATGTAGGGATCAGGAGATCCGGGCAGGGCCCGGGGACCTAAGGAGGATCGATTGAAGAAGATCATTTTGGCCACGAGAGGAAGCCTGCTGGCACTTAAGCAGGCTGACATAGTAAAGAGGCTCCTGGAGGAAAAGGGAGCCTCTGTTGAGATACTTGAGACCACGACCAGAGGTGATAAGGACAGGATACATGCCCTTGTAAGGATGGGAGGAAACGGAGTCTTCATAAGGGAGATAGAGGAGAAGCTCCTCTGCCGGGAGGCGGATATAGCCGTCCATTCCGGAAAGGATCTGCCCTATGAGCTCAGGGAGGGACTTACCATAGCCGCTAATCCCAAGGCTGCAGATCCCAGGGACTGTCTGATACTGAGAAAGGGACACAGCCTTTCGGAGACCTCGGTCATAGGCACCGGAAGTCCCAGACGCATAAGCGAATACAAGGCCCTGATAGGGGAGGCAAGCTTCAAAAACATCAGGGGCAATGTGACTACCAGGCTCAGAAAGCTGAGAGAGGGCGAATATGATGGGATCATACTGGCAAAGGCCGGCCTTGACCGTATAGAGGCTGAGCTTTCAGATCTGGATGTAAGGGAGCTGGATCCCGACAGCTTTATCCCCTCACCCTGTCAGGGCATCATAGCTGTGGAATGCAGGGAAGAGGACACAGAGCTTCGGAAGCTGCTTGAGAGCATATCCGATGAGCTTACCGTAAAAAGATTCATGGCAGAGCGCAGGCTCTTTTCCATGCTCAAGGCCGACTGTACCACCCCGATAGGCGTACACAGCCGTATAGAGGGGGACAGGCTCCATATAAGTGCTATGCTGGATGGAAAGAAGGCGTCAGCGGAGGGGAGCTATGAGGAGCTTCAGGATATCTGCCTGGATATAAAGAATAAGCTCCTCTGCGGAAGCGTTACCCTTGTGGGCGGAGGCTGCGGACCAGGGCTCATAAGCCTGAGAGGTGCGGAAGAACTTAAAAAGGCTGATACGGTGGTCTATGATGATCTGCTGGATGACAGCGTCCTGGGATATGTGCCGGATAAGGCTGAACAGATATATGTGGGAAAAAGATCCGGAAGGCACAGCATGTCCCAGGAGGAGATAAATGCCCTCCTCATAGAGCTTGCTTCGGCAGGAAAACGGGTAGTCCGTCTCAAGGGAGGAGACAGCTTCGTATTCGGAAGGGGCGGGGAAGAGATCCTGGCCCTTGAGGAGGCAGGCATACCCCATGCCCTTGTTCCGGGGATCAGCTCAGCCATAGCAGTGCCTGAGCATTTGGGCATCCCGGTGACCCACAGGGGCATGGCAAGATCCTTTACGGTGATAACCGGACATACAAAGGATGATACGGAGGAAAACTGGCAGGCCCTTGCAGGCCTTTCGGGCACCCTCGTGTTCCTTATGGGCCTTTCCAGACTTCAGCACATCACAGAGTCCCTCATGGCCTTCGGAAAGCCCGGAGACACTCCGGTCAGCATACTTTCCAGAGGCTTTTCCAGGGATGAGAGAAGGATAGACGGAAGCCTCTGCGATATATGCAGTATCGCAGAAAAGGAGGGGCCTGAGAGTCCTGCCATCATAGTTGTGGGAGAGACTGCGGG
>CALWMV010000061.1 GCA_944382125.1 uncultured Lachnospiraceae bacterium | reverse complement strand
TCGACTAAAATCCTCTGATGCGGTATATTTATCTGAAGACAGGAAAATAAGGATCAAAAAGAGGTCATCATGTATAAGAAGGATATCTACAGTATAAGTGAGAACAGCTGCATAGCGGATAAGACCTGGAAGATGAGGCTCCTCGGCTTTACGGGAGACATAGAGGCTCCGGGACAGTTCATAAACATAGAGCTTCCCGGCTTTTACCTGAGAAGGCCCATATCCATATGCGACTGGGACGGGGAAGGCATCGACATCATCTATAAGGTGGTGGGAGACGGGACCAGGCTCATGTCAGAGCTTGAACCGGGTACCAGACTTGACGTGCTTACGGGACTTGGGAACGGTTTTGATACAGGAGCCCTTGAGAAGGGGCAGAGGGCTGCCCTTATAGGCGGAGGAGTTGGAGTGCCTCCCCTCTATGCTCTGGCCAGAAAGCTTATCGAAAAGGGAGTGAGCGTCACTGCGGTCCTGGGCTTCAACGAGGAGAGCCAGATCTTTTATGAGGATGAGTTCAGAGACCTCGGAGCAGAGGTGCTGCTTACTACTGCAGACGGATCAAAGGGCATAAAGGGCTTTGTGACAGATGCCCTTAAGGATGTGGATTTTGATCATTATTACTGCTGCGGTCCCATGCCCATGCTGAAGGCCGTGCACGGACAGTGCAGTGCCAGGGGCATAGAAGGGGAGCTGAGCTTTGAGGCAAGGATGGGCTGCGGCTTTGGAGCCTGCATGGGCTGTTCCATGGAGACCCTTGCCGGAACAAAGCGCATATGCAAGGACGGTCCTGTATTTAAGAGCGGGGAGGTGAGCTTCGATGACTGATATGAGAACAGTGCTCAGCGGATGGGAGCTTGATAATCCTGTCATACCGGCTTCCGGGACCTTTGGCTTCGGATATGAATTTGCGGATTTCTATGATATCGATATACTTGGAAGCATAGCCTTAAAGGGCACTACCAGGGAGGCCCGCTACGGCAATCCGCTGCCCCGCATAGCTGAGTGCAGGGAGGGCATCATAAATGCGATAGGCCTTCAGAATCCCGGTGTGGAGAAGGTCATAGCCGAGGAACTGCCGAAGCTTCGCAGGGTATACCATAAAAAGTCCATCGCCAATGTCTCGGGATTTTCGATAGAGGACTATGTATATACTGCAGAGCGTTTTGATGAGCTTTCCGATATAGGAATACTTGAGATAAACATAAGCTGCCCCAATGTCCATGGGGGCGGGATGGCCTTCGGACAGGATCCTTCGCAGGCTGCCTCGGTCTGTGCAGCCGTAAAGAAGGCCTGCAGGAAGCCCGTATACATGAAGCTTTCACCCAATGTGACGGATATAGTATCCATAGCTAAGGCTTGTGAGGAGGCCGGAGCAGACGGCATAGTGCTTATCAACACACTCCTGGGCATGCGTATAGATCCCAGGACGGGGAGGAAGATAGTAAGCACCGGAGCAGCAGGATTTTCCGGACCTGCAGTAAAGCCTGTGGCCGTTCGCATGGTATATCAGGTCTATGATGCGGTGAAGGTGCCGATCATAGGCGTGGGAGGCATAGAGACTGCAGATGACGTGATCGAGATGATGTATGCAGGCGCCAGTGCAGTTGAGGTCGGTGCAGCCAACCTGGTGGATCCCTATGCCTGCAGGAACATCATAGAGGAACTGCCCCGCAGGATGGAAGAATACGGCATAGATAGGCTTTCCGACATCATAGGAAAGGCCCATTGACAGAGGAAGGAGACTGATATGAAGAAAAATGACGTTATCATAGCACTGGATTTCAAGGACAGGGCAGAGACCTTTGCTTTTCTTGATAAGTTCACGGAGGAAAAGCCCTTCGTAAAGATAGGCATGGAGCTTTTCTACGGCGAGGGGCCCGATATAGTAAGAGAGATAAAGGAGAGGGGACACAATATCTTCCTGGATCTCAAGCTTCATGACATACCCATGACGGTGAAGAAGTCCATGAAGAACCTTGCCCTCCTTGGAGTGGATATGACCAATGTCCATGCGGCCGGTACTATAGAGATGATGAAGTACGCCCTTGAAGGCCTTGAGGAGGGCGCCAGGGAGGCAGGAAGGGAGAGAGCCCTGCTCATAGCAGTGACCCAGCTCACCTCTACCTCTGAGGAGCGCATGCAGAAGGAACTTCTTATAGGTGCCTCCATCAATGATGCCATAGTAAAATATGCTGAAAATACAAAGGCAGCAGGACTTGACGGAGTGGTATGCTCGCCTCTGGAGGCAAAGATGGTAAAGGATGCCTGCGGAAAGGGTTTCCTTACCGTGACCCCCGGCATACGTTATCCCGGAGCCGAGGTCCAGGACCAGGTAAGGGTGACTTCGCCCTCGGATGCAAAGGCCATAGGCACGGATTATATAGTTGTGGGAAGACCCATAACCAAGGCAGAAAATCCGGTGGCTGCATACAGGAAAGTATGCGCTGATTTCCTTTCCTGATGAGGATGATCCTGTAGAGAAAAGCAAGGTCCCTTGCCCGGGAGCCGGTGCCGAAAACGGAATCGGCAGGTCTTATTCCCGGGATGAGGGGCCTTTCACTGATATATGGAAATAAGGAGACACGATGTTTGAAAATGATTACATATTGAGGGTCACAGCCCTCGAAGGACTGATAAGGGCCTTCTTCATCACGGACAGGGATACGGTGGAGAGCCTGAGGAAGGCCCACAATACCTCTCCCGTGGTGACGGCAGCCCTTGGAAGGCTGGCCACGGGAGCTTTGATGATGGGGGCTGACATGAAGTCTGAGGGAGATACGGTGACCCTCAAGATAGAGTCCGACGGCCCTATAAGAGGTATGACAGTGGTGGCTGACCAGAAGGGCAATGTCAAGGGCTACCCCATAGAGCCTCTGGTCATAATACCGGCGAACGGCAAGGGCAAGCTGGATGTGGGAGGAGCCGTGGGAAAGGGTATGCTCTCAGTCATAAAGGATATAGGGCTGAAGGAGCCCTATACGGGCCAGACGCCCCTTATCTCAGGGGAGATAGCAGAGGACCTGACCTATTATTTTGCTGCTTCGGAACAGATACCCTCCTCTGTTGCCCTGGGAGTGCTGATGAATAAGGAAAATACGGTACGCCAGGCCGGAGGCTTCATGATACAGCTCATGCCGGGAGCCTCGGAGGAGGTGCTTTCAAGGCTGGAGGAAAGGCTTGCATCCATGAAGAGCGTGACAGCCTGCCTTGACGAGGGCATGGGACCTGAGGATATCATGGAGCTCCTGCTTTTTGATATGCAGCCTGAGATCAATGACAGGCTTCCCGTGAGATTCCATTGCGGCTGCTCCAGGGAGAAGATGGAAAGCGCCATCATAAGCATAGGCAGGCAGGATCTCAAAAGCCTGATAGATGAGGGAGAACCGGTGGAGGCCGTATGCCATTTCTGCGGAACCAAGTATCGCTTTGAGGTGGAGGAGCTCAGGAAGCTCTGGCTCAAGGCCCAGGAGAGATAGATATGAGCCGTAAAGAAGATCTTAAAAACAGTGTAAAGCATAACTGGGGAAGGTATAAGCATGCCAGAGAGCATGTTGTGAGGCATGCCGTAAGGCCCCGGGAGGAAAAGGCTTATCATAAGGACAGCGGCAGGGATGTCTTTGCGGACGGCTGCGGATTTTACAAGCTTTTCTGGGTATTTCTGCTCTGCGGATTCATAGGGGTCATAGTGGAGTTTTTCTTTGTAGGACTTACCTCCGGACAGTGGATGAGCCGAAGCTCCCTTGTGATCGGCCAGTTCTCGATAGTCTGGGGCTTCGGAGGCATGCTGCTTACCTGGGCCCTCCACAGGCTGATAGATAAGGATGACAGATATATCTTCATGGCAGGAACTCTGCTTGGAGGTGCCTTTGAATATCTATGCTCCTATATGGGAGAGAAGATGTTCGGAGTCATCTTCTGGGATTACAGCCACATGCGCTTCAATATCAACGGCAGGGTCAACCTGACCTACTGCCTGTTCTGGGGCATTGCAGCCCTGATATGGATCAAGCTGGTCTATCCCTGGATGAACAAGGTCATAGAGCGCATACCTGTGCTCCTCGGAAAGATACTTACCTGGCTGCTGCTTTTCCTTATGCTTATGGATATGGCCATAAGCTCAGCGGCACTCTACCGTATGAATCAGCGTGATGACGGTGCCGTGGCAAAGAACTGGGCCGAGGAATTCGTGGATGAGCACTATACCGATGAATGGATAGAAAACAGATACAGGAACATGAAGATAGTGGAGGATAAAAAGAACTGATCCGGACAGAAGACATCCGAAACGGACAGGGGTGACTCGATCAAAGAAGATGTCCGGTCTGGAAAGGGGATGCAAGGGCAGCAGAGGACTTATCAAAGGATAAGCTTGAGAAGATAGCCCATCTCTGATATCATAATAAATAGGCCGTGATCTCCGTATCCCGGAAATCACATGGATTTTTACAGAAGGATCAGGATGATGCTGATAGCAGCCGGTTTTATCATATCGGCTGCTTTTTATGTGCAGATCGGAGGGGGAGGAGAGCTGCTTTATGGGGATGAGTCTGCTTCGGTCTTTGACGATGATAAGGGAGACAGCTCTCCGGAC
>CALWMV010000060.1 GCA_944382125.1 uncultured Lachnospiraceae bacterium | reverse complement strand
AGCCTTCCGTCCTCAGCTTCAATATCCTCAAGCCTGGTATCAAAATACACCTCTCCGCCAAGGCTTATGATCTCATACCTTATGGAGGCCACCACCTCCGTCAGTATGTCCGTGCCCACGTGGGGCTTCTGTTCAAAAAGGATGTCCTCCGGTGCCCCATGCTTATGGAACTCCTCAAGGACGAAGCGGACATAATTATCCCGGCCCTTTATGGAGGTGACCAGCTTTCCATCTGAAAATGTCCCGGCCCCTCCCTCTCCGAACTGCATATTGCATTCAGGATCCAGCCGACCGCCGGAAAGGAAGGACTCCACCTTCTCCTGCCGCTCCGAGACTGAGCTTCCTCGCTCAAGGATTATGGGCCTTAAGCCTTCCCTCGCAAGCACCAGGGCTGCAAAGAGGCCGCAGGGGCCCATCCCCACGATCACAGGGCAGTCCTCATCGGATAAGGCCGAGATAAGCTCGGAAGGAAGCTTTTCCATGGTCACAGGCACGTACTCCTCCTGGATGATATTCCTGTTTCCAAGCTTTTTAATGAAATCCCTCTCCGAATCAGCCGTGGGGCCTGTGATGCTGTCCCTCAGCTTGACCGTGATGGTATATACAAATCTTATGTCCGATCTGTCCCTGGCATCCACGGAACGGCGGAGTATCCTGAGCTTTCTGATCCCCTCAGGCTGTATCTTAAGCAGCCTTGCGGCCTTAAGCCTCAGCTTTTCATCTTCCTTTTTTCTGTCATTTCCTGCCTCAAAGATCGACAGCTTGATCTGATTTATCCTGATCATTCCTGCTCCTGTCCATTTTCCTTTTTTCAAGCAGGCTGCCTCTTACCAGCATGCTCTCTCCGAATCGCTTCTTTATAAGATCTGCTGTTTCCTCAGCCTTTTTATTTTTATCATAGCTGTCCGTATCCTCAAAAAGAGAATACTGACTGTATTTTTCCCTGCATAGGTTGGAAAGCCCCACTCCTATGAGCCGCACCGGCCTTCCATTCCATTTTTCCCTGAATAATACCCTGGCCGTCTTATATATGTCCCTTGTAAGGTCAGTGGCATTTTCCGATCCTGCCTGATGATTAACCGTCACAAAATCCGCATACCTGATGGTGACTGTAACGGTCCTTGCATACATCCCGTCCTTCCTCAGCCTCTCAGAAAGCTCCTCACAAAGCCTGAGGAGTACAGGATCAGCTCCGCTTACATCGGTGACATCCCTTTCCAGGGTGACCGAGGCAGAGTATCCTTTATTGGGTTCTCTCTGGGACCTGACCTCCGAGTCATCCTCTCCCAGGGCATATCGAAGGAGCATGGCTCCCTGGGCACCAAGTGCCCTTTTTACAAAATCCCTGTCAGAAGATGCAAGGTCTCCCACGGTCCTTATGCCAAGTCCATTGAGCCTTTTTACCGTGGAGGGCCCTGCAAAAAGCAGGCTCGATACCGGCAGAGGCCAGAGCTTGTCTTTGATCTCTGATCTGAAAAGCGTATGGGTCTTATCCGGCTTTGAAAAGTCCGAGGCGATCTTTGCAAGCACCTTGCTGTCCGATATGCCCACGTTGACAGTAAAGCCGAGCTCTGCGCTCACCGTCTTTCTTATCTCCAGGGCAAGCTCAAGAGGATCCCTGGATGGATAGCCGCTCATATCTGCAAAGCATTCATCTATGCTTGCTCTCTCAACTATATCCGTATATCGCCTCAGTATATCATAAAAGCTGTCAGAACACTGGCGGTAGAAAGCTCTGTCCGGAGGATATATCCTGATAAAAGGGCATTTCTTTCTGGCCTCCATCAGGCTCTCTCCGGTGACTATGCCATAGGCCTTTGCCGGAGTGGATTTGGCAAGGACAACTCCATGTCTTCTGCTTTCATCCCCTCCTACCGCCGAGGGGATCAGCCTCGGATCCTCCGCCTGCGGATCCTCCGAAAGGAGCCTGACAGCGGTCCAGGACAGGAAGGCATTATTGACATCCACGTGGAATATAAGCTTTTTATTTGCCTGACTGGCCATACTGCACGAAAAGCTCCTGTTGACTTATCTTTCACAAATCATTTATTCAAAATAAAAACAGTCTCCCATAAAGGAGGCTGCTGTAAGATAAACTGCTCCATATAATGATCCACTTCGGAGCCACGATATCAAATGGAGTATACGGGACTCGAACCCGTGACCTCCACACTGCCAGTGTGGCACGCTCCCAGCTGCGCCAATACCCCTTACGGATAGAAAGTATAGCATATATGTCAGAAATTTCAAAGCAAAATCTGATGTGCTTCTTTATAAACCACGTATCGATAATGAGGCATATC
This sequence comes from uncultured Lachnospiraceae bacterium, assembly GCA_944382125.1. Taxonomy (GTDB): domain Bacteria; phylum Bacillota; class Clostridia; order Lachnospirales; family Lachnospiraceae; genus Avilachnospira. The sequence continues at coordinate 2,509 of CALWMV010000060.1, read as the reverse complement.
CACACCGCGGTAATGCTTCGTAAAACTGTCCATGCGCCTCATTCCGTTTCTCAGCGCTACATTCTGAGAAGGTATGTTGGTATCCCTTATGATGGAGCAGACCTCATCAGCGTTCAGTTTCTCAAAGGCATATCTCTTACAGGCCTTGGCTGCCTCAGTGGCATAGCCCTTATGCCAATATCTTTTATTAAAGAGATAGCCTATCTCAAGTACCTCCTCGTCCTTCCACTCCTGCTTCGTAAGGCCGCACTGGCCTATCAGCTCGCTGTTCTCCTTAAGTATGACTGCCCATGCGCCAAAGCCCCATTTCCCGTACCTTGCTATCTGACGATCCAGCCACTCTTTTGCCTCCTCATCGCTTAAGGCTCCCTCATAGGCATACATGGTCTCCTCATCCTGAATGATATCGCACAAAGCTTCAAAATCATCCCATGTAAGCTCCCGCATATATAAGCGTTCAGTTTCTATTATCAAATCCGTCATGGTATGTCTGTGTCCTCTCCAACCTGATATACATCCATTATATTTTCAGGCTGTCCGGTTTTTCCATCGATATCCGTAAAAATGACCCTCAGCCTGTCGCCCTTATTTATTCCGTTATATTTTTTATATCCTCTGCACATTAAGTCCTGATTTTTGCATTATGAAATTCCTGAAATCCGCCCCGGTTCCACCGGTCATTTTCCTTTTATCATAAGCCTGTGTATGGCTCTCACTGAAAAGAAATATAAAGTAATCCTTATCCTCTGCTATGGCCTTTATCTTATCATAGTGCCACTCAGTAGTACCGATATCCGCAGCGGACACATATCTGTCCTCATAAAAATCCGACTTAGCTTTTTCCATGCCTTTAAGCATACGCCTCATCGCGACCCAGCCATTTAATCTGTCTTCAAAGATGAGCGCCAGTGCGATGGCTGCGATTGCTGTTATATGAAGCACTCTCACGTCTCCTAAAAATATAAAAGCTATACCGAGAACGACCACTCCCCAGCCAAAGATGTGGCTTCTTTTGCTGTGCCTTTTCCTGACGGTCATCCTGAGTGCCCGTGCCATGGATATAAAGGTATTCATATCGTAATCGGTCTCAAATGAAAATAGCGGTTTCATACATGGACCTCCTTTAAGTATTGCAGAATCACATATCTACGGGCGGTAACATAGGATTATTTACAAGATACCACTTCCCGCCCTTTACTATGTAATAATTATCTATCCATATATACGAAAATGTCTCTTCGCCATCATTTATATCAAAGACATACTCCTCGCCTCCTGCATAGGCTTCATTTGGAGCTTCACATTCCTCAATCCTCTGAAGCTCGAGATCAAGGCCTGAAGCCCAGTCCATCACATTAACTAATTCTTTCTTGGTTAGTATCTTTTCACTTTCAATAGTTGTCCCTGCAGAATAGGTCATCTTCACTTTGTCTATATCGTCAGGAAACAGCTCCACAAAGATATTTGTGATCACCGCCTTATCTTTATTGTTGTAATCGACCCGAAGGTAACGGTCATCGCCCAAACTCCAGATATCCGAACCATCTCCGATTTCATGCGGTTCATCCCACATATAGTTGAGCTGAGTCCTTTTATATCCGCAGACTATCTCATTTATATCCGCCTCCTCCATCTCGGATATGGACTGCAGTCCCGGGAGGTTGTCATTGCTTTTCTGATTATGATAGGCAAAGAGCCAGGCTTCATATGCCAGGAAAAGCACTATTGCTATTATGAAGGCGATGGTTATTTTCCTTTTCATATATGATACCTCCTTTAGGATTTTGATATTTTTATAGCTCAAACCTGATTGGCCTTCTTATCTCTTGAATGTCTTACTGTCTTATACCAACCAGCCTCGTAGATTGCAAAAGCATCCTCCAATTCCTGTGTCTTCTTGATTCAATCCCCGGCATAATAGAGTCCGCGAAGATAGCCATTACAATCAAATGCCGGCAGATTGCCGCTGAAGGGCGTATCATGCCCCTCCTCAGGCGCAATATCCCTCACAGCACCCGGTGATCCCTTACTATCGTCTGTCGGTATCAAAGGAAAATAATTAACATACTCTTCCTGCGCTCCCTTAAATACATAAATATATCCTTCATAAACAGGTTTAAAAAGAGTATCGGCACTGTTATGCCAAAGCTCATACGTCCCAGAGTAAGGCTCATAGCTTATAAAGAAATGATTGGGTTCCTCCTCTCCATCAAGATAAAGACGACAGTCTCCATATTGATAATCTGTGCTATCAACAGCCTCCATGACTGCAGTCTCCCCCGTAAGCTCATTGACTACTATCTCAGCTGTCCCCTGCTCCTTCATGACTATCTCATATTCCTCCGGGCTTATGCTTACAGGCAGAGATATACTTCCATGCACGGCATAGTAGAGGCCACAGTCCTCAAAATCCTCGGGCCTTGAGGACAGCTCTACCCAGATCTCGGTTACAGGCATCCAGTTCCTGTCTATATGGTCCTTGATGATATCATTATAGAAAAGCTCAAAA
>CALWMV010000059.1 GCA_944382125.1 uncultured Lachnospiraceae bacterium | reverse complement strand
ACAAACCAGCCCGACAGCCTGGATCCTGCCCTCCTTCGTCCCGGACGTTTTGACAGGCGGGTGCCCGTGGAGCTTCCTGATATGCAGGGGCGTGTGGACATACTTAAGGTACACGCCAAGGATGTCAAGATGGTGGGCAACATCAATTTTGATGCCATAGCCAAGGCCTGCCCCGGAGCCTCCGGTGCAGAGCTTGCAAACATGATAAATGAGGCTGCGATCCGTGCCGTAAAGGCAGGCAGGGAGAGGGTCACTCAGCAGGATCTGGAGGAGAGCATCGAGGTGGTGCTTGCAGGATATAAGAAGAAGAACAAGATCCTTACGGACAAGGAAAAGCTCATAGTGGCATACCACGAAGTAGGACATGCCATGGTAGCTGCAAAGCAGGACAACTCAGCTCCAGTACATAAGATAACGATCGTGCCCAGAACTTCCGGCGCCCTCGGCTACACCATGCAGGTGGACGAGGAAGGCAATCACTATCTTATGAGCAAGGAGGAGCTTGAAAACCGCATAGCTACCATGACCGGAGGCCGTGCGGCTGAGGAGCTTATCTTCAAGAGCATCACCACAGGTGCTGCCAATGATATCGAGCAGGCCACTAAGATGGCAAGGGCCATGATATCCCTTTACGGCATGAGCGAGAGCTTTGATATGGTAGCCCTTCAGCAGAGGGGCAATCAGTATCTTGGCGGAGATGCAAGCCTTTCCTGCTCGGAGGAGACCCTTAAGAGGGTGGACGATGAGGTCATTGCACTTGTGAAGAGGCAGCATCAGAAGGCCTATAAGATACTTTCTGACAATATCATGAAGCTCCATGAGATAGTCAAGTATCTCTATGAGAAGGAGACCATTTCCGGAGAGGAATTCATGCAGATACTCAATTCCTCTGAAAATGCCATCGAGGAGCAGGCCCGTCAGACCGAGGCCCAGCAGAAGGCCCTGCATGAGTCAGAGGACGATGCAGGATCGGCGGAGTAAAGCCTGAAGAAAAACGAAATAAAGCACTGGCTTCCTATCGGAGGTCAGTGCTTTTTAAGGCCCGTAAAGCAATCATAAAACTGCATTTCCGGATTATATATGGTATACTTAATGCGCAGACACTGTGTATATATCTCGAAAAGGAGGGTCAATATGTGCACAAGCATTACATTAAAACATGGAGACAGCTATTACGGAAGGAACCTTGATCTTGAATACCATTTCGGAGAAAGGGTGGTGGTGACACCGAGGAACTACTGCTTCCGTTTCAGAAAAAATGACGCGGTATATGAAAATCACCTTGCCATGATAGGCATGGCCACGGTAGCCGGGGACTATCCCCTTTATGCGGAGGCGGCCAATGAAAAGGGAGTATATGTGGCAGGGCTCTATTTCCCGGGCAATGCAGTCTACAGCGATGAGATACTGCCGGATAAGGACAATATCACGCCCTTTGAACTCATACCCTGGATACTCAGCTACAGTGCATCCCTTTCTGATGTGAAGGAGCTCCTTTCGAGGATAAACATCATCAATGTTCCCTTCTCGGACAAGATGCCGCTGGCAGGACTTCACTGGCATATGGCAGATAAGGAGGCTTCAATCGTAGTTGAATGTACGAAGGATGGGATGAAGGTCTATGATAATCCCGTGGGAGTCCTGACCAACAATCCTCCCTTTGACTTCCATCTGCAGAACATAAGGCAGTATATGAACCTGAGCCCTAATCAGCCTCAGAATACCTTTGCAAAGGACATTGAACTTACGACCTTCGGAGTGGGCATGGGAGCCATAGGACTTCCCGGGGACAATTCTCCCGCATCCCGTTTTGTAAAGGCGGCCTTCTTAAAGCAAAATGCAGTCTGTGCCGAGGGCGAGGAGGGAAGCGTATCCGAATTCTTCCATATCCTGGATGCAGTGGCATCAGTCAGGGGCTCTGTCATCACTGCAGAGGGCAAGGATGATATCACGACTTACTCTTCCTGCATAAACGGGGACAAGGGCATCTATTATTACAAGACCTATGACAACAGCCGTGTCACCGCCGTGGATATGCATAAGGAGGATCTTGACAGCTCAGAGCTTAAGCAGTACGAGCTTCACACAGAGCTTGATATACTGCATGAAAATTGATCCGGAAAGGCTTAAAAAGGAAAGTATTATGTGGTTTAACGAAAGCAATATTTATCAGATATATCCTCTGGGGATGTGCGGATGTCCGTTTGAGAATCCGTTTCCGCCGGAGGACCATGACATAACTGCAGAAACCCCGGCGGCTGACGGCAGGGCAGGAGCTTATGGAGCGGACTCTGCAGATGAGACTCCTGAGGCAGCAACCTCCGGAAAGGCAGACAAAGATAGGGCACCTATCTTAAAAGTCCTTAATTATATAGATCATATCAAAGCCTGCGGCTTTGACACGGTGCTTTTCAATCCTCTTTTTGAATGTGATGAGCATGGCTATGATACGAGGAACTTCCGTCTCCTTGACCGCAGACTGGGCACGAATGAGGACCTGAAGACCGTATGCAGGGCCCTTTCGGATGCTGGCATCAGAGTCATGCTGGACGGAGTCTTCAATCATGTGGGAAGGGGCTTCTTTGCTTTTCAGGATGTGCTTAAAAACAGGGAGCAGAGTCCTTACAGAAACTGGTTTTATATCAATTTCTGCGGCAATTCTCCCTACAATGACGGACTTTCCTACAGCGAATGGGAGGGCTGCTATAATCTTGTGAAGCTGAACCTCTCAGAGCCTGCAGTGAGGGACTATATCTTTGAGAGCATAAGGCTCTGGCATGAGGAGTTCGGGGTAACGGGTCTTCGCCTTGATGTAGCCTACTGCATCGACAGGGACTTCCTGAGGGCCCTCAGGACATTTACCAGGAGCCTTGATCCGGAGTTTTTCCTCTTCGGAGAGATAATGCATGGAGACTACAAGACTATACTCCAGGATGACATGATGGACAGTGTGACTAACTATGAGTGCAGGAAGGGCCTTGTCTCCAGCATGAACAGCATGAATCTGTTTGAGATCGCCTACAGCCTGAACCGTCAGTTCGGAAAGGATCCCTGGTGTCTCTATACGGGAAAGCAGCTTATAAGTTTTGTGGACAATCACGATGTTACAAGGGCGGCTTCCGAGGTCAGGGATGTAAAACAGCTTAAGCCTCTTTACGGGCTTATGTTCGGCATGCCCGGCATCCCTGTTGTGTATTATGGCAGCGAATGGGGCATGAAGGGAGAAAAGAGCCATGGAGACAGGGACTTAAGGCTTCCTGCCCCCGAGCCTCTGCATAATGAGCTTACCGATGTGATAAGCAGCCTTGCGAAAGCCAGAAAGGAGAGCAGGGCTCTGATATACGGGGACTATAACCAGCTTCTCGTTACCAATAAGCAGCTGATCTTTGAGAGGAGTGTTGAGGGAGAGAGAGTCATAGTGGCCGTAAATGCCGACGGGGAAAGCTTTACCGCCCATTTTGATGCCAGGAGCGGACTGGGCTTTGATCTGATAACAGGGGAGACCCATGACTTCGGAGGAGGCTCTGAGCTTGCCCCTTACAGCGTATATTTCTGGCGGACGGAAAGATAAGGCATGAACGGAGATTTTGATCTTTTTGATTACATGAGACAGGAAAACAGTAAGGGAGAGTCGCCTCTGGCTTCGAGGATGCGTCCGGAAAGTCTGGAGGAGATCGTGGGACAGCAGCATATCCTGGGAAAGGATAAGCTGCTTTACCGCGCCATAAAGGCGGACAAGTTGGGATCCCTTATATTTTACGGCCCTCCGGGCACAGGAAAGACTACCCTGGCCCGGGTCATTGCCAATACCACCAGGGCGGAGTTCCGCCAGCTCAATGCCACCACTTCCGGGAAAAAGGATATGGAGGAGGCTGTAGAGCGGGCAAAGGCGGATATGGCTCATTACGGCAGGAAGACCATACTTTTCATAGATGAGATACACCGCTTCAACAAGGCGCAGCAGGATTATCTGCTCCCTTTCGTGGAGGACGGCACGGTCATACTCATAGGAGCCACCACGGAAAATCCTTACTTCGAGGTCAATAGGGCCCTCATATCCAGATCCAGGATATTTGAACTGAAGCCCCTCTCGGCTGAGGATATAAAAAAGCTTATAAACAGGGCTCTCAGCGACAGGGAAAAGGGCCTTGGCTCCTTCAGGGCAGTCATCGACGAAAATGCAGCAGAATTTCTTGCTGACATGGCGGACGGAGATGCCCGCACTGCCCTCAATGCGGTGGAGCTTGGAGTGCTTACAACTGACCGGAGCGAGGATGGATATATACATCTGGACCTGGATACGGTATCGGAATGCATACAGAAGCGTGCCATAGGCTACGACAGAGATGGAGACAATCACTATGATACTATTTCTGCCTTCATTAAGAGCATGAGGGGCTCGGACCCGGATGCGGCCGCCTATTATCTGGCAAGGATGCTGGCAGCCGGCGAGGACATAAGATTTATCTCCAGGAGGATGATGATCTGTGCCTCCGAAGATGTAGGCAATGCAGATCCCATGGCACTTACGGTAGCTGTATCGGCTGCCCTGGCCGTGGAGAGGACAGGTATGCCCGAGGCGGCCATAATCCTTGCCCAGGCAGCCAATTATATAGCCTGTGCGCCGAAGTCAAATGCTTCCCATAAGGCCCTGCTTGAGGCGGAAGCGGCCCTTTCGGAAACAGGAAACCTTCCGGTACCTGCATATCTTCGGGATGGACATTATCAGGGACATGAGGCCCTTGGACGGGGCATAGGCTACAGATTCCCCCATGACTATCCGGAGCATTATGTGGAGCAGCAGTACCTTCCCGACGGACT
>CALWMV010000058.1 GCA_944382125.1 uncultured Lachnospiraceae bacterium | reverse complement strand
GATTTCGAGTCAGCCCCGTTATGACCACTTCGATACGACTCCATATGGCTGTCCGGACAAAAAGCTATGCCGAAATATCAGCATAGCTTAATTTATCAGAGTTCAGCCCTTAAATCAAGTATTTATTTGCGTTCTATCCTCTATCAGCCCGCATTGGAGGCAGCGATCTTGACCCTGCTCCAGAGATCGGAGATTATGACCCTTGTATCGGGATCATAGCTGAATACCTCGTCATTGGCGTTGCCGGAACGGGGGATATAGGCATCTATGCCATAGAAGTCCCCCTCCTCGCCTGAAAGGTACTCCATGACCTCCAGATTGGGTGAGGTATAGCCTACGGTCACAGAGTTATCCAGAGCACCGTCATAGCTTGAAACGAAGTTTATGAACTCATGGGCCAGATCGGGATTCTCAGCATTCTTGGGGATGACCATGGCATCGGACCAGATGTTGGTGCCGGCCTCGGGAAGGTAGAATCCCATGTCAGGATTTTCACTGATGACATAGGTAGCATCTCCGGAATATATGAGTCCAAGGGCCTTCCTGCCCTGAGCCATGTTGTCGATGATCTCATCGGTAACGATCTCAGGCTCCATGGTCTCCACGATGCTTACAAGCCACTCATAGGCCTCATTGAGCTCTGTCTCATCGGCGGTATTCATGGAATAGCCCAGATACTTGAGAGCCATCATGAATGAATCGCGCTCTGAATCATAAAGATAGATATCGCCCTTATACTTCTCATCGGCAAAGATGCCGAAGCCCTCTGCCTCAAGATCTGCAAGATCCACCTTGTTCTTGTCATATACTATGCCGACTGTTCCCCAGAAATAGGGCACGGAATAATCATTGTTGGGATCGTAGGGCAGTCCCAGTACATCGGGATCCAATTTATCGAAGCAGTCCAGCTTGTCCTTATCCAGGGGCTGCAGAAGATCCTCCTGCAGGAGCCTCTCTATCATATAATCGCTGGGTACAAGGATATCATAGGAATCTCCGTTTGCCACTCTTATATACATCTGCTCATTGGACTCGAAGTTGTCCATGACCACATCACAACCCGTGAGCTCCTCAAAGTCACTTATGAGATTCTCTCCGGTATACTCGCCCCAGTTATACACATGAAGCGTCTGTCCTGCAAATTCACCCTCATTCTTGCCTCCGCAGGCTGCAAGGCTTACGGCAAGGAGCGCCGCTGATCCAAAGATCACAAGTTTCTTCATCCTCTTTTTTTCCTCCAAAAGCTTAAAAAAAATATATATGAGAATGGGCTCTGCCCACTTCTTCATCTTTGCCGCTGCATATATGGCGTCAGGGAAGAGTGATGCCTCCGTTCCCTCTCGCTGTCGCAATACTGCGGAAGTCTTCGCCTCTGCCATCGATAGCATATCAGGCTCATCAGACCCTGCGGCCCTCCTGCCCGGGCAGCTGTCCCGGCTTAAGCCCCAGCTTCTTTGCCTTTATGATTGGTATCACATTGGCAGCCACCAGCACCAAGGTTATAAACAGCACCACCAGGGTAGAGATGGCATTGATGCTGGGGTTGACTCTCTTGCTCATGGTATAGACCATGATGCTCAGGTTCTTGACTCCCCGTCCCGTCACAAAGTAGGAGATGATGAAATCATCAAAGGACATGGTAAAGGCTATCAGTGCCCCTGAAAATATACCAACCTTTATCTGAGGTACTATGACCTTTGTAAGAGCCTGCCAGGGCGTAGCTCCGAGGTCCATGGCAGCGTCCGCCAGATTGGGATCCAGGGAGCGGATCTTCGGCATGACACTCAGTATCACATAGGGTATGCAGAAGGCTATATGGGCCAGCAGCATGGTCATGAAGCCCCTCTCCACTCCGAGGGTTATGAAAAACAGCATGAGCCCTATGGCCGTCACTATCTCCGGATTCATGATCGGAAAATCATTGATCTGAAGCACCACGTCCTGAACTATCTTCCTGGATTTTGAAAGGCCTATGGCGCTGATGGTCCCCACAATGGTGGAGATCACAGTGGCCAGCACGGCTATGACGATGGTCGTATAAAGAGACTCCATCATCTCCGAGTCGTTCCACATCTTCTCGTACCAGCGAAGGGAAAATCCGGTAAAGTTGGTCAGGGAGCGGCTGTCATTGAAGGAAAATACTATCATGAACACTATCGGCAGATAGAAAAATATGATCGCCAGTATCATGATGGTCTTTCCAACCGGTCTTCTGTTATTTTTCATATTCAGTCACGCTCCTTCCTGCCGCCGCTGGAATAGGCGTCGAGCTTCCGTATCAGATACATGGTGGCCATCATGATCAGGGCCATGATCAGGGATATGGAGGAGCCGAAGTTCCACTCGCCCACGGTTATGAACTGATTTTCTATCACATTTCCTATAAGGAAGAACTGTCCTCCGCCCAGAAGCTTCGGTATGGAAAATGAGCTCACTGCGGGCAGGAATACCAGGGATATGCCGCTCACCACTCCGGGAAGGGAAAGGGGCAGCGTCACCCGAAGGAAGGTCTGTATGCCGTCGGCTCCCAGATCATGGCTCGCATCCGCAAGGGAGCGGTCCATCTTGGAAAGGGAGGTGTTGATCTGCAGTATCATGAAGGGTATGAAATTATATACCATTCCGATAAGCACGGCCCCCTCCGTATAAAGGAGCTCCGTATCCCCCAGCCCGAAGATGCCGAGTATCTGCTGGAAGATGCCTCCGTCGGAAAGGAGCCCGATCCAGGCATAGGTACGGACCAGCATATTGATCCAGGTAGGCAGAGTGATGGCAAGTATGAGTATGTTGCGGACCTTGTCCGAGCTGAAGGCTATGAAATAAGCTATGGGATAGCCCAGCAGCACGCAGATCACCGTGGTCTTGAAGGCGATCTTGATGGAACGCCAGAGCACCAGCAGGAAATCCGGATCCGTGAAAAACTTTATGAAATTATCCAGAGTAAAGCGGAAGGTCAGTATCTCGTTACCCGTATCCGTAAAAGCATAAAGCACTATCAGGAGCATGGGCAAAAGCAGCATGATCACCGCCCAGACTATGTAAGGCACAGCCAGCTGTGAAAATCTCTTCATTTATGCCTCCATCTTCTTCATGACATGTATGTCCTCGGGGTTGAAGCGGATGCCCACCTCTGTATCCTCTTCCACATAATCAGTGGTCCTGATCTTGAACTCCCGTCCCGTGGTGGAGAAGGTCACCTTATAAACGCCCTCCCTGATCTCCTCGGGATCAAAGTCATAGTCCACGCTGATATCCACGGACTCGTCCTCATCAGCCAGCTTCCAGCCCTGAGCATTGGCCCAGGTCTTGAGATCCGTATCCAGGGCCTGGGACTCGGTGATCTCGTCCACGGTCTTGAAGAAGTTGAAGGCGCTGACCGCCTCTCCTGCCCTGACGTTCTTGACAAAGGGCTGATTGACCACAAATATGGTCCTCTGGATCATGGTGCCTGCAGATGTGAAGAAGGTCACGGGATACTGTCCCTCTTCAGCCTTAAGGTCATAGTCTATCTTATTGATGGATATGAACTCATCGGTCTCAGGCAGCCAGGCCTGGGCGTCTGCCCGGGCTATGATCTCCTTATCGTCAAGCTTATCCACATCCTCTATGTCCACGAAGAAATCATTGGCAGAGATCTTTTCCCTGCCATCTCCGGAGGTGACCTCATTGTTCCTTATGACGCGCATGTCCACGGTCACGCTGGTGCCGGGGGCAGTCTCCACAACCACCTCATAGTGCATGCCCTTAAAGAGCACGCTCTCCACCTCGCCGGTAAGGAGGCCCTCCTCAGGCTTCACTATATCTATGTCCTCGGGGCGGAGCACTACGTCCACCGCCTCATTCGGGGCAAATCCTCCGTCCACACACTCAAAGTCCGTATCATCGAACTGCACCAGACGGTCTTTTATCATATGTCCGGGGATGATATTGCTCTCTCCCACGAAGTCTGCCACATAACGGTTCACTGGCTCGTTATAGATGTCCTGGGGAGTGCCGATCTGCTGGATCTCTCCGTCCTTCATGACCACGATCTTATCGGACATGGTCAGGGCCTCTTCCTGGTCATGGGTCACATAGATGAAAGTAATGCCTACCTCCTGCTGTATGCGCTTAAGCTCATACTGCATCTCCTTGCGGAGCTTCAGGTCCAATGCCCCCAGAGGCTCATCCAGAAGAAGCACCTTGGGCTCATTGACCAGGGCCCTGGCTATGGCCACTCTCTGCTGCTGGCCTCCGGAAAGGAGGGTCACGTTCTTCTTCTCAAAACCCTCCAGGCCTATGAGCTTCAGCATCTTCATGACCTTCTGCTCTATCACGTCCCGGCTCATCTTCTTGATCTTGAGGCCGAAGGCGATATTTTCATAAACATTCATATGGGGGAAGAGGGCATACTTCTGGAACACGGTATTAAGCTCCCTCTTATAGGGCGGCACATCGCTTATGTCCTTCCCGTCAAAATACACCTTGCCCTCGATGGGCTTCAGGAAGCCTCCGAGGATACGGAGCAGGGTGGTCTTGCCGCAGCCCGATGGCCCCAGCAGGGTCACAAATTCATTTTCATAAATATCAAGGTCAACATTTTTGAGAACGGTCTGTCCGTCAAACTCCATGACAAGGCCGCGAAACTGTATCAAAGCTTTTTCTTCCATAGCTCCCCTCCGTATCAGAACATGGGCGGCGTGGTGATCCAGAGGATCCTCGCCTCTCCGCTTCCGGTATTCAAAAGGTAATGGGACTTCCTCCCGTCTATATAAAAGGTCTCCCGGGGCCTGAGCCTGTAGCGCTTGTCATCCATCACCAGGCTTATGCTGCCCTTCAGGACATAACCGAATTCTTCGCCTCCGTGGCTCTCCATGAGCTCGCTCCGGCAGCCCGGCTTCAGGGTGAGCAGTATGGGCTCCATCTCATTTTTCTGGGCATTGGGCACTATCCACTCTATGGTATAGTCCTC
>CALWMV010000057.1 GCA_944382125.1 uncultured Lachnospiraceae bacterium | reverse complement strand
CCGGTGATATCATTTTTCATGCGGGGAGTGTATGCTCTGGAGGTGATGCTGTCCTACGGACAGAACCTGCTTTTCGGAGTGCTGTATTTCTGCTTCCCCACCGTGGCGGAGCTGGTGGCAGGCTTCGGCGGGGCAAGATACAGAGGCTCCCAGGATCTGGAAAAGCAGATAAGGGATATGCTTGATGGAAACGGCGGAAACTGGAACTCCTCCGCCGGGGCGAACAGTGCAAGAACTGATGGGAATGGCGTGAGTCCGGAAAGAGATGATGTGAAAACCGAAAGTGATGCCGCGAGCCACGATCCCTGCGGCGCAGCCGAAGGAAGGACTCAGGACTGCGGAAATGATGGTCAGGCTACTTCAGGCAGAGACGCAGAATAAAAATCTTCAGAAAATATATGACGGCAGCATAAAAAATACTGCCATGACAAAAAGGCTCAGATATTGAGCCTTTTTTAGTTGTGGGGTATAATATCTGCACGATGTTTATACTATTCGCAAGCGAAGCTTGCTCATACCGAAGTCGGTCGAAGCAAATACTCGCTGTGCTCGTGTTTTCTTCGCTTGCGGCTGTGGTATAATTTTCCGCATAATATGTAAAGTGCAGGAGGTATTGAGATGGAACTTGTTACCAGGGGCTATGAGCCCGCAGATGCTCTCGGATATTTTGAAGAGATATCAGCGATCCCCAGGGGATCGGGCAACGAGGCTGCAGTGGCAGACTATATATGCAGATTTGCAGAAGAGCATGGACTGGAGTATTACAGGGATGATGTCCACAATGTCATAGTGAAAAGGCCCGGATCCAAGGGCTATGAGGACGCAGAGCCCATCATGCTTCAGGGACATACGGATATGGTATGCGTAAAGCTTCCCAATGTGGAGCATGATTTTACAAAGGATCCGATAGAGCTTGAGATAAATGACGGATGGCTCACCGCAAAGGGAACGACCCTGGGTGCTGATGACGGCATAGCAGTTGCATATATGCTGGCCTTCCTTGCAAAGGAGGACTATGTTCATCCTCCGATCGAGTGCGTATTTACAAGCATGGAGGAGATCGGACTTCTCGGAGCCGCAAAGCTGGATGCATCCAAGCTCAAGGCTAAAAGGATGATAAATATGGACGGCGGAGCCTCTGAGGATCATATGTCAGTGGTATCCTCTGCCGGAGGACAGGTATATGACTTCTACCGCAAGGTGGAGTTTGTGGAGGCCAGGGGCGAGGCCCTTAAGCTTTCCATCAGAGGACTGCTGGGAGGACATTCTGCCATAGTCATGAGCGAGGGCAGGGGCAATGCCTTAAAGCTGATGGCAAGGATCATGACCGCCATCAGAAAGGCCATGGATGTGCAGCTCGTATCTTTTGCCGGCGGCATGAAGATGAATGCCATAGTAAGTGATGCGGATGCGGTCATCGTAGTTCCTGAGGGCAGGGCTGATGAGGCAAAAGCCATAGCAGAGAAGACGGGAAAGGCTATAAGCAATGAGCTTGCGGTAAGCGATCCCGGATTTAAGCTTTCCTGTGAGAAGACAGCTGCCGATAAGATGATGAGGCCTGAGGACGGCAAGGCTCTTATGGATCTCATCGAGCTGCTTCCTGACGGACTTCATGTCATGAGCCAGGAGATGAAGGGGCTTATCCTTCTCTCCAGCAATGTGGGTGTACTGGAGCTGCTTCCCGACGGAAGGATCCATGTGCTTGACTGTATGCGTGTGGCTGAGCCCAGCCTCGGAGAGGAGCTTTCAGACAGATATGAGCTGCTGGCCGGACTCTGCGGATTTGAAGCAGTAAAAGGTACCGGCTTCGGAGGATGGAGCTATGATGCAGGATCAAAGCTTCGTGCCCTCTGCTCCGGAGTTTATAAGAGGATGTTCGGAAAGGATATGGAGTTCACCACGAGCCATGGAGGTCTCGAATGCGGTGAGCTCAAGTCCAAGATACCTGATCTGGATATAGTCTGCCTCTGCCCTACGGCAAGGGAGGCCCATACTACCGAGGAGGCTCTTAACCTCGAGTCCTTCAAGCGCATGTATGACTGCCTGACCGAGATATTTAAGGAGCTCTGCGAGAAGGGCTGAGAAGCGAGCTGCCGGATCGATATCTGAATAAAGATATAGCCCGCTGTGAGCCTTATATACTTAGCTCCCAGTGGGCTTTTACCAACACGTTTTGTCCTATAACTCTATAACTCTCAAAATAAGACCCGCCGGGCCCCTTTTAAAAGGACCGGGCGGGCTCTTTTAGTTTATGGCCCCGTTTCTTTCGGCATGGGCCTTGATGGCTGCAAAAGTCTCGTCCGATATGAAATGCTCTATGCGGCAGGCGTCCTCCTCCGCAATGGCGGGATCGACTCCCAGGCCCTCGAAGAGCTTCGTAAGTACGCTGTGGCGTTCAAAGACTGACTCTGCCACCTCCTGCCCCTTATCGGTGAGGTGGATATGGTTCATCTCATCCATGGTGATGAGTCCATCCTCCCTCATATTCTTCATGGCCACGCTGACGCTGGGCTTTGAAAAGCCCATCTCATTGGCTACATCTATGCTGTGGACCTCCGGCTTTCTGAGGGACAGCCTGAGGATGGTCTCGAGATACATCTCGACGGATTCTCTGTTTTTCTTTATTGCCATGATATAACTCCGTAACGGCCCGATCGGGCCTTGTGATATGCACTAAGTATACCACCCGAAAAAATTTTTTACAATAAAGCTTGACAAATTAGTTAGTTTAAGCTAACCTATATACACAGAAAGGAAATGACGAAGATGACATTGATCGATCTTATTATCATATTGGTGATCGCAGGACTTGCCATGCTGGCCCTTAAGAAGGTGCTTAAGGATAAGGCCGAGGGCAGATGCACAGGATGCTCCGGCTGCGGAGGAAGCTGCAGCGGATGTCACGGATCCTGCGGTGATCACATGGGAAATGCCAGTACGTAACCTCTTTAGATATATTGATGTGAAAAAACAGGGAAGGGAGCGATCCTTTCCCTGTTTTTTGCGTCACGGCAGGATTCTCCTGTATATATTTGTCAGAGGGCACTTATCCCTTTGTGTCCATTCTTGACAGTCTGTCACAAAAAAGTTAAAATTGATTAGTAAATTTTACTATAAGCAAATGATCGTTCTGATATATATACGATGAGGCAGTTCCCGGTGCGGAACGCCTGATTTTGTTGGTTATAGTGAACATTGACAGATAAATATAGAAGGAGGTGTGTGATGATACCGGCACCATTATTTATCGTGGTCTTGGCGGCTGCGGTAGTCATAGCTGCACTTGTGGCCTTCAGGAGCGGAAAGAGCAAGGCCATCGGTGAGTATGAGCAGAAGGTAGGCTCGGCAGAGACCAGGGCCCGTGCCATCATAGATGATGCAGTCAAGACGGCGGAGACCAAGAAAAGAGAAGCTCTTCTGGAAGCCAAGGAAGAGGCTCTGAAGAATAAGAACGAATTTGAAAAAGAGCAGCGTGAGAGACGCAAGGAGCTCCAGCAGCAGGAACAGCGCATACTGAAGAAGGAGGAGAATGCCGACAGGCTTCAGAATGAGCTTTCACGCAAGGAGAAGGAGCTCAATTCAAGGGAGAATACCCTCAACAGGAAGACTGAGGAGATTAAGGCCCTCCATGAGCAGAAGGTCACGGAGCTGGAGAGGATATCCGGACTGACTGCAGATCAGGCCAAGGCGGAGCTGCTTTCCTCTGTCAAGGAGGATATCAAGCACGATACGGCGAAGATCATCAAGGAATATGACAATATCGCCAGGGAAGAGTCAGAGAAGAAGGCCAAGGAGTATATAGTTACCGCGATCCAGCGCTATGCGGCTGATCAGGTGGCAGAGTCCACGGTCTCTGTGGTACAGCTTCCCAATGATGAGATGAAGGGAAGGATCATAGGACGTGAGGGCCGCAACATAAGGACCCTGGAGACCCTTACCGGAGTCGAGCTCATCATAGATGATACACCGGAGGCTGTAGTGCTTTCGGGATTTGACCCGATCAGGAGGGAGATCGCAAGAGTTGCCCTTGAGAAGCTGATCGTGGATGGCAGGATCCATCCGGCCCGTATAGAGGAGACGGTGGAGAAGGCCAGAAAAGAAGTTGAAAATACGATCCGCCAGGAAGGCGAGGCTGCTGTACTGGAGACAGGAGTACACGGCATCAATCCCGAGCTTGTAAAGCTTCTGGGACGCATGAGGTTCAGGACTTCCTACGGACAGAACGGACTCAAGCACAGCATCGAGGTGGCTCAGATATCCGGACTGCTGGCTTCCGAGCTTGGCTATGACGTAAGGATGGCCAAGAGGGCCGGACTGCTGCATGATATAGGAAAGGCAGTGGACCACGAGCAGGAGGGCACCCATGTGAGCCTCGGCGTGGAGCTCTGCAAGAAGTATCATGAGCCTGCAGTCGTTATAAATGCAGTGGAGTCCCATCATGGGGACGTACCTGCCACCAATCCCATATCCTTCATCGTATCGGCAGCGGATGCGATCTCTGCTTCAAGGCCGGGCGCAAGAAGGGAGTCCCTGGAGACCTATACCCAGAGGCTCAAGCAGCTTGAGGAGATCACCAATTCCTACAAGGGAGTTGAGAAGTCCTTCGCAGTGCAGGCCGGAAGAGAGGTCAGGATCATGGTCGTTCCTTCTGAGGTCAGCGAGGACGATATGGTCATCCTTTCCCATGACATAGCAAAGAGGATAGAGAACGAGATGACCTACCCCGGACAGATCAAGGTCAATGTCATAAGGGAGACAAGGGCTACGGCTACTGCAAAATAATTTCGCTTTTTGTTCATAGTTTATTCATATTAGTTTTTTATGATAAACATATAAAAAGCGAGATGCTTTTGAACTTAATTTAGAAGAATTGCACATAGATTTTTCATAATTGCCCCGGCAGGTCCTCTGGATCTCCGGGGCCTCCTCTTTTTAAGACTCGCAGTAAGCTTAAGGACATGGTATAATG
>CALWMV010000056.1 GCA_944382125.1 uncultured Lachnospiraceae bacterium | reverse complement strand
TACCGGCATGTACGCATCTGTATGCCGGACAGCTTTCTGCAAATCTCCGAAGGGCCTTATCGCCCGTGCAGTGGCATACCGCCAGCATCCTGAGCTCCGGTTTAGCGTTCAGCCAGTTTATGGTGCGCTCGGTACGCTCTTCATCAAAGCCTTTAAGATGTGTACCGCCGATCACGCCTATAACAGGTTTTTCAAGCAATCTCTCCGCTGTAGTGATCATATTCACTATGCCGTTATGGGCACATCCGGTCATCAGCAGTAACCCATCTTCAAGAGTTAAAGCAAGGCACATCTCATGAGCAAAGCTATCCGTAGAAAGGCTTCCGTCTCTCAACACCTTTAAGAATGGCGTATCCTGTTCAAATTGGCAGGTCTTTTCTATAGATGGCAGTATGCATATGCTTTTATCCTCAGGGAAAGGGTAAAAGACACTGCCCTTTATATATCGATGGGGCACCTGCATCCTCTCAAGCTCCTGCACTGAAAGCCCGCTGCCTGCTGCAGTCAGACCACCCGGGCCATAATCAGCGAAGTGCCGTTCATAAATCATTTGCTCAGAAAGATAAAGCATTGGCAGCTTTGCCCCAATCCTCCTTGCTTCCTCATAATATGAAATAAACCCCAGACCGTGGTCGAAGTGATCATGAGAAAGCACGGCCATGTCTGCCTCATATATCGGAACACCCATGATCTTGGCATTATGTATGGCTGTATCAGAGCCGCCCGCATCCATCATTATCTTATGATCTGAAGTTTCAATAAATAACGACAGCCCGTCCTCCGGGATAAGTTCATCACGGTCAACAGTATTTTCAGAAAGAACGCTTATCCTGATCATCTCATCCTCCATAAAAAGCGAAAAGCCCTTAGAAAAACAATATGGTTTGCTGCAAAAGTATCAGCAGAGCCCATTTTCCTCTTTAAGTCTGTAAAGCAGATCCTTTTTGCTTTCCGTCTCCCAATGTCCTCCTACGGCCAGGTCAAAGTCCAGTCCCTCAAGCTTTTGGATCAGAGGCATCATCCGATCGATATCCACGATCCATTCCGGATACTCGCCGGAGATGCAGTCTCCGAAAAACAGGATCTTCTCCTTCGGAAGCAGGATCAGTAAAGAGTCATCCGTGTGAGGCGATTCCGTGTGGAGGCACTGGACCTTTATGCCTCCCAGATCCAGGGATATCTCATCCTTAAAGACCATATCCGCACCAACCACCTGCATCTTCTGGTCCTTATACTCCAGCGCGATATGCTCATCCATGGCCTTCATCTTTTCTTCAGTGCTCTCATCCCATTCATTTATAAGCTTCTGAAGATGGTCCTCTGTCCTTTTCTCCGCCAGGGAAAGTCCGTTTATGGCAAACATGGCAAAGGTATGATCCCAATGCCAGTGAGTCAGGACTGTAAGCTCAGGGAGCGGAAGCCCATTTTCCTTAAGAAGCTCATAGAATTCCTCTACATGCTCCTTTGAATGGCCCGCATCAATGGCCAGACAGTACTTATCTCCCCGGACATAACCGATAGCAGGACGATCTCTCTCCTCCTCAAAGGAAGAAATCCATACCCGTTCATTTATCATTTTCAGCTTCATATTTTCCCCCTTATCATGATCCCTCCAGGAAACAGCAAAAAGGTCCCTGCTCTGCAATTCAAATATTATTCCAAAAAACTTATTGGCTTCTAGCCTTCCGGATACAGGTCTTTCCTGCGCTGCGGACTATGCCATCCAGCATCATGCTCACCACTATGCTTATAAGCAGCGTGATCCAGGGCAAGGCCTGTCACGATCATTGCAGTCAAAAGACCTGTTTTATTTAGAGCTGAGCCGATGTCATATCCCACTGGCAGCGAACCAGAGCTCTCCGAGCGTGGTTTATCCTGCATTATGTCAGTTTTTTCTTCGTGCTCCACCATCGTGGGCAAATCCAATGTCGGACTTTGCGGCAATTCACCTCCATGCCTTTCCCCAGACCCCTGGAAAAGTGACATGGGTAAATACGACTCCGATGCAGGCCGCAGCTTTTAAAAGATCCAGCTTACGTATCCTGTTCATATGCCTCTGATATCAGGTCTGAAAATATCAGATATAGCTTACTGTCTCTGAAAGCTCCTTACGGCTGTCATGATTGGGGAGCGGTCCTGCCCCTTCTGCCGCAAAGCCAAGATCCATGAGCATAAGTATCTCCTCATTGGCAGGAAGCCCGAGCTCTTCTCTCATGGCATCGGGATCAAAGCGGTTCAGCCAGCAGCTGTCAACTCCGCAGTCCTTTGCCGCAAGCAGCATATGTGTCGCAACTATGGCCGCATCCTCTCTTCCGGAATCATACTTCTCTCCGGGATACAGATAAACGTCATCCTTATTGAAGGCAACCACCAGCACCGTAGGGGCGCCATAGCGGCAGGGAGTATGCTTATCTATCTTTGCAAGGCCTTCCTCGGACTGCACCACATATATCTTCTGCTCCTGAAGATTCTTTGCGGTAGGCGCAAGGCGTCCGGCTTCAAGGATAAACTGAAGCTGCTCCCTGCTGATCTGACGGCTGTCATACTTCTTGCACGAATATCTCAATTTTACCAGCTCTTTAAATTCCATATATACCTCCTGCATCTGCAAGTTTTAAATCCAATGACATGACTATATTGTAAGTCAAAGTAACCGCATAATAATATATCTTCAGCATGACCAGAGAAAAGCTCCCTGTCATGTCTTTCCGATGCTTATCCTGCTGCCTATCATGATAGCCTTTGAATCTGTCCTGTGGCCTATCTCTCCGGTCACTGCAATGGGGATCTTCTCTCCCGCATATACCTTCACAAGTCTTATCAGCTCCTGGGTGTCAATCTCTTTTTCAAGTTCAAGAAAGGTCCCAAGAAGTATGCCGCAGGCCTTTTCAAATACACCAAGCTGAGATAGCTGAGCCAGATAAGAGGCTATCCTTTCCGTCCTTCCGCTCATTGCTTCAAGAAGCAAAAGCTTTTCCCTCACATCCGGCCAATAAGGAGTACCTGCAAGCTTGAGGATGCACCTTATATTGCCTCCGATGACTGCTCCTTCCATCCCGTCTCCCTGAACGAACTCAAAGGAAGGCCTGATAATAGAATCATCCTCTCCTCTGATATATCGAAGAAAGTCATGCCTCCGTTCCTCTTCTGCGGCAAGGTTCGGGATATGATAAAGCATCGAGCCCTTTCCCGTCCTGACATAGATGGCATTTATAAGAGCCGTCAGATCGCTGTATCCCCAGAATCTGGCCCTGCTCTCCTTTATAATATCAAAGTCAAGATATGGAAGGATGGTGTTTGACAGGTCTCCTCCAGATACATCAAATATATCCGAAGCCTCCGGATCCCGGAAGGCCTTCATAAGAGCCTCCGCACGTCTTTTCGGCTCAAAGGAAGCTTCCATCCCGATCCCGGCATAAAGGGATCCGGACTCCTCCACCTCATATCCTGCCTCAGAAAGTATGGCTTCAGTCCTAAGAATTACTGGTCTTCGTTCCTCATGTACTGGATTTGAGCAGCTTATGATGATGCATTTTTTCTTTCTATTATCCATTTATGTACTATATTTAAGTCTCCATTGTCTTCCAGCAGCGTTCCTTCATAAAAGTTCCAATAACTGCAGTATCCTCCCCCTCATAGTATCTAACAAGCAGTCGTTTGAACTCAGGCACTTCCTTTTCCGGTATCACCAGAAAGCCGCCGCCATGAGCAATAAGATAATGGTTTGCAAATATGACCGCAGCCCGTTTGTTGCCATCTAAAAATATCTGTGTTTTCATACAATAAAGACACAGTCTGACAGCAATGTTAATAGGTTCATCATTGTCTTCTGCAATCTCCTGAATCCTGTTTTTTACATCATGTTCGTTTGGCAAAGGAGGAACATAAGATGAGCCGCCTATGGTAACCGGAACTCCTCGGATACGCCCGCCATCATCAAAAAAACCTTCGTTCACAAGTCTCGCAATATGACTGAGCATATAATAATCAGAACGGCTGGATACCACATCCCGGTCTAAGATAAACTCCCAGGCGTGTTTCAAATTTAAAATTTTCTGCACATCTGCAGCAGTCATGCCGGAAACTTTTCCGTTTTCTATGATCTCTTCTGTCTGGGGAAAAGATGTGGCAACCCCTTCCAGAACGGCTTGATCATAAATATTCATTTTCATATTGGCTCGTGCAAATGCAATATTGTTTACGACATCAGCAGAAAGCTCATCCTCAGAATATCCGGCAGCAGCAAGTTGTTTTTCGATGCTGCGCAATTGTTTGCGGATCTCACGAGCTTCTCTGGCATTTCGAAGAAGAAGGTTATATAGTTCCTCGGTATATCTTCCTACATAAGTGGATGATTGTTTTCCTGCGATGCGCTTTCTCACATAAAGATACTTCCCGTCACCACGCTCCTTGATTTCGGGGGTACCATCATATGGCATCAAATTTAGTCTTGCATGAAGGTCAGCGCGGCTTCTCAGCAATTCTTGTATCTCATTGTATTTTGCTGCCACTGGTTTTCCTCCTTTGGGGAACAATCTTTATAATTATCATACAGAAATGCTCCCCAAAAATCAATGGGTATTGGGGAGCATCGCAGTAAAACCGGGCTTTTAAATATCCTATTATCTAAAGTCTAATCATCCAATGCCCCAGGCAGCATCCTTATATATCGCCCTTCCCACGCCTATGAGATCGGCTGCACCATAGGAAAGGAGCTCCTCTGCCTGCTCTGTGGTCGTAACTCCGCCCGTAGTCATGACGGTGACATCCACCGCTTCCTTTATAGCCTTTGACATATCCTTAAAATATCCGGGATAATCATGTCCCGCTATAATATATCCGTTCATGCCTCCGGACACGTCTATCAGGTCTGCACCGTATGCACAAAGCAGCTTTGCTGCCTCCACTGCATCAGCCTCAGTGCTTCCGCTCTCCTGATAGTCACAGCCTCCAAGGCGCACGGCTATCGGGTAATCCGGACCTACTGCTGCCCTCACCTTCTCAAGGACCTCCTTATGGAATCTCAGGCGATCTTCCATGGAATGAGGGCCGTATTCATCCTCCCTGTTATTTATAAGGGGAGAATAGAACTGGTTCAGAAGATATCCGTG
>CALWMV010000055.1 GCA_944382125.1 uncultured Lachnospiraceae bacterium | reverse complement strand
CGCTTTATCAGCCTGTAATATATACGTCTCAGACCATACATGAGGGGATTTTCCTTGCTTCCGGATTTTACTCCGATGACTATCTTATAGCCCTTTTCCCACTCCCTCACATATCTCGGGATCAGTTCTACCGGATCCTGAAAATCAGCCACCATCTCTATAACACAGTCTCCGCTTACCTGCAGCATCCCGTAGTAGGGTGAATTGAACTGTCCGAAATTCTTGGCATTGAATATGGCCTTTATCTTTTTATTTTCCCGGCAGAGCCTTCTGATTATGTCTCTGGTCCCATCCCTGGAATCATTGTCTATGAACACCAGCTCATAGTCATATTCCGGAAGTTCGGACTCTATGATCCCTGTGACCGCCTTGCTGATAGGCTCAACATTATCCTTTTCATTGTAGCAGGGGATCAGTACGCTGATCTTCTTCATTAAGCTCCTATCTCCCTTTTATAATATGGTTTCGTTATATTTTATAAGCTCCCTTATGCCCTCGGAAAAGCTTATCCTCTCCCTGAAGGCCCCGTCCGTGAGCTCTGAAAGCCTCTTAAGCTCCGGACATATGGAAAGGGGGCCCTCCTTGGCCTGCTGAAAGGTACCGAAGGAAAGCTCTCCCCGCCTTCCCGCAAGCTCATATATCTCCTCAACAAAATCTCTCAGCACCCTCGTGTCCTTCGAGGCTATATTGACTATGGTACATCCTCCCGGAAGCCTTCCGGGAAAGCTGTGTCTGTAAAGCTCCGTCACCGCTTCCGCCGCATCCCTGACCTCCATGAAGTTCCATCTGTGCCTGCAGGCGGAAAGCTCCACTTTGTGCCCCAGGGGCAGTTCCCTTGTGAGGGTGGATATTATGGACCAGGGATGGTCTCCCTTTCCATAAACACTGAAATATCTGAGATGATAATACTCTATGCCCCTCTCCCGGCAAAGCTCTGCCGCTTCCTCATAAAAATGCAGCTTCTCCCTTCCATAGGCATTGACCGGATCGCAGCCCATGGATTCTTCCATGATGCCGTCTTCCTTTATGCCATACTCCACTCTGGAGCCTGCGTCCATGAAGACTCCTATGGAAAGCCTTCCGCAGAGCCTGAGACATCCCAGGGACTCCTCCAGATTTCTCCTGTGGACGGCGTCATCATCGATCTCCTGCCTGTTCACTCCGCCCCAGGCAAAGTGCAGAAAGAGATCTGCCCTTTCCGGAAATCCGGAAAGTCTCTCGATGTCTCCAAGCTCTCCCGTGACCACATGAAAATGCGGATCCGATATCGCCTTATATTCTGAGCCGGGACGCACCAGAGCATATATCTCCGCGCCCTCCGAAAGGAAGGCCCTCGCAGTATAGCTCCCTATAAATCCGGTGGCTCCGGTCATTATTATCCTTTTGCTCCTGATATCAGCCATAAATCATGTATTCCGATCATCCGTTATTCTTCTTCCCGGGCTTTCTGAGGTACGGCAGATTCTCGGTCCTTATCTGTTATTCTTTGTCCGCCGCATCAAGCATCTCTTTTATGCCCCCGGAAAAGCTGTACTCCTCCCTGAATCCAAAGCCTCTGAGCTTTGAGGTATCAGGCCAGAGATCTGCAGATCCCTCCGTATTGAAGCTTCTTGCCCCGAAGCTCAGCTTCGAGCTGCTCCCCATAAGCTCCCGAAGCTCCTCTATATAAGACCTGAGAGGCCTCGTGTCCTCTCCGGCAATATTTAGACTCTCACATTCACCGAAGCTGTCCCAGGGAAGAAGGGACACAAGGGCTATGGCCCTTGCAGCATCCTTTATATACATATAATTCCAAAGCTGTGTGCAGGGTGAAAGCTCCATCTCCTCTCCCCTTCGGAAGGTATCTATGGCCGAGGATATAAGGGAATCCTTCCTGTCTCCTCCCCCGTATACGGAAAATATCCGAAGATGAAGAAAACTCATCCTCCCGCCTGAAGGTTCCAGACCACAGGCTTCCTCAGCACCTGAAGGATTTTTATCAGCAGCTTCAGAATGATCCTCACATATGGATCCATGATCCCCGAAATCATCGTCTTCATTAAAGGCCATGACCCATCTTCCGGCAAACTCACCAAAGGCCTTCTTGGCCTTACCGTACTCGCTTACGGGCCTGCAGAGAGCCGTCTCCGCTATCGCCGTCTTTCGTCTTACCGGGCCGTACTCAGCCTGAGAGCCGGCAAACACAAAGCGTTTTACCTGAAGCTCTGAAGCCTTTCTGAGGGCGGCCATGGACATCTCCATATTGTAGGTCTGGATGCTTCCATCCACCCGGCCTCCGGGACCCTGCCCCGCCCAGGCAAAATGTATCCATAAATCTGCTTCCCCCGGAAGCTTCTCAGGCTCCTCCTCAAAGCTGTGCCTGAGGGCCGTGACCTCAACTCCGTCAGAACGCAGACATTCTATGACGGCAGCTCCGATAAAGCTCCGGGAACCGGTAACTATCGCTCTCATCACTCTCTGACTCTTTCAACTATCATATTGGCATCCATCTCTTCATCTGAAAGGAAGGGAGCCATGTCCTCGAGAGGCGGGCTTGATATGCTGCCGTCGGGATTCTTCTTGGCCGCTGATCTGGGCTCGAAGGGCTGATCTCTGGATACGAATACCTCGCAGAGCACCGGTCCGGAAAGCCTCAGGGTCTTTGATATGGCCTCTGAAAGCTCAGTATTGTGGCAGGCCCTCACATAGCTTATGCCGAAGGCATCTGCTATCTTCCGGAAATCCGGGAAGCTCAGATCATGGCTGTCATCGCCGACTCCCACCAGCACCTCATCGGAAAACAGATTCTGCTGGGTCTGGCGTATGCTGTGATATCCCCCGTTATTGATAAGGAACATCTTTATGGGCATGCGGTGGCTCGATATGGTCTCGAGTTCCTGCAGGTTCATCATTATGGATCCGTCTCCTGTATGGCAGATGATATCATGCTCATGGTAAGGCGGATAATGCTCATTGCGGCCCTTCCAGTAAGGGTCCTTCCTGGCGGATTCCAGCTGGCCGAGGGCATAGGCCTTGTCGCTTATCCTGCGTTCCTCCCTGGCCTCTGCCGATTCCGGTTCATTAAGGAGCTCATCAGAGGAGACCGTCCTTCCGGAGATCTCATGACAGGCCACTGCAGCTCCTATCGCCGCAGGCAGATCGTAGCCCATGCTGGCTATGGCATCCTGGGATATGAACCTGGTGCCATCCTTCACTATATAGGCCTGGGCTCCTGCCACGCAGGGAGTACCGTTGCCCACCACCGTTACCTGATTTTCGCTCAGGGCACGGCTCAGGACATTATAAAATTCATACATATTGGCGGGCTCATCGGAGCCGTGGGCAGCATAGCTGTCGTCATAAACTCCGTACTGTCTCTTCCACCAGGCACAGGTCTCCAGCCAGTTCATGCCGGGAAGCCCGTGTCCGCCCTTGAAGACTATATTGTCAGAAGGGAGATATCCCAGTTTTCTGAGCTTATCGCTGTCGGCATAATCACTGCCATGTCCCGTATAGCCCAGCTCCTCCAGCTTCTCAAGAAGAGCGGAAAGGAGCTCATAGGCATCCGCATGGATCGGAACATCTATATGCACGGAGGGCTTCTTGAGCTCCTCCTCGTCTATATCGCAGACCATGGTATAGGCCTCCCTGGCCCAGGTCTTGAAGTTATATCCCACCTGTCTGATATTGAGTCTTGAGCCTACCGACAGGATGAAGTCCGCATTCTGAACGGTAAAATTGCCTACCCTGTCTCCTCTTCCTCCCGGCTGTCCCGCCTGAAGGGGATGGCCGCTCGGTATGATATCTATGCCATTCCATCCAACTACTACAGGTATGCCAAGCCTGTCAGCCACTTTGAGGAACAGGTCACAGGCTCCTGCTATTCGAAGTCCGTTGCCTGTATAGAACACAGGTCTCTCCGCTGCCTCTATCCTGTTGATGATCTCCATCACCACGGGACTGTCCTTGGTGATATGCTCATAAGGGTTCTGCCACTTCTGCTTCTGAAAGGAAACATTGAGCATCGGATCCCTCAGATCCGAGGCAGCATATTCATCCCTCTCCATGGCTGACTCCCTATCTTCCATGTCCGCTATGTCATGGAGCCTGAAGGTACGCTGCTTCTCATACTCTTCCACATCAAAGTGACGAAGCTCCTTATCATCTATCATCATACCCTGTATATCCACCGGTATATCCAGCCAGCAGGGACCGGGCCTTCCGGTCTGGGAGATATATATGCACTTTTCGATCTCTTCCCTGATGCTCAGGGGATCCAGGACCATGCGGCTATACTTGGTCATACAGTCTATGCTTCTGGTTATATCGAATTCCTGATCTCCCATGGACCTTATGCCGACTCCTGACCAGCGGGCAGTATTGTCATATCTTACCTGCCCCGATATCACGATCATGGGGATGGAATCCAGCCACGCACCCACTACTCCGGTGATGGCATTGGTGCCGCCGGGGCCAGTGGTCACGCATACGATGGCGGGCTTATTGTATATGCGGGCATAGCTCTCTGCGGCTATCGCGCAGGCTTGCTCATGATGCATATAAAGCACATTTATCCCAGGGTCGTGTCCGAATCCATCATTAAGATGCATCGCTCCTCCGCCTGTAACAGAAAAACACTGCGTAATTCCATTGGCAGCAAGCAGCTTTGCAACATATTTTGCTAACTTTATCTTCATCAAAAAAACTCCGTTCGATCTGTATTGCATGAGCTTCCAAAGCTCCGGTATCCTTTTGGGATACTCCTGTGGAACATTATACAATTTAGCCCGTTTTTACTCAACAGGTTGTTGCCTTTTCTTTTTCCAGAATATCAAGGAAGAGCCTTGCCACTGCCGGAATATATCTGCCCCTGAGCCTTACCGCACATATGGCGCTCTGAAGGAAGCTGTCGGAAAGCTTTCTTATCTCAAGTTCTGCCCCATCCTCTGGCACCGCAGACAGAGGAACTATGCCTATGCCAAGACCGTTCGATGCGAGTCCAGCCGTGGTCCTGGCATCCTCGCATCTGATAAAGGGATCCGGAGCATCCTCCTCTCTGAGCACGTCCTCCCATCGGTGGTAGATTATGAGAGGCTTTCCCTTAAGCTCCCCAAGGCAGCATTCCTCTCCCCTGATGTCCTCAAAGAAGCTCCGAGCTCCCACCGCGCACATGGGCTCAGTCTTTAGCTCCGTAAGCTCCAGCCCTCTTGCCGCAAAGGGCTTACGTGCCAGAGCGATATCTATCTGCTGCTTCCTCACCTGCTCAAGTATGCCGTATGAATCCCCCTCCTTAAGATCTATCCTTATATCTGGATAAAGCTCATGAAATTGTCTGAGCCATCCCGGCAGCAGCCTTCCACTCACTGAAGATACCACTCCGAGAGACAGCTTTCCGCCCTTTCCAAG
>CALWMV010000054.1 GCA_944382125.1 uncultured Lachnospiraceae bacterium | reverse complement strand
AGTTATGAACGGAGAAAAGGATTTGAAGGATATACTTAAGGGACTTAATGATAAACAGCTTGAAGCAGCGGAGCATACCGAGGGCCCGCTGCTTATTTTAGCAGGTGCAGGCTCGGGCAAGACCAGGGTGCTTACCCACAGGATAGGCTATCTCATCGAGAAGGGAGTCATGCCCTGGCAGATACTTGCCATAACCTTTACGAACAAGGCGGCCTCTGAGATGAGAGAGAGGGTGGACCGTCTGCTTGGAGGAAGCGGAGCGGATGTATTTGTATCCACCTTTCATTCCCTCTGCGTAAATATCCTGAGGAGAGACATAGATAAGCTGGGCTATGCAAGGGATTTTACCATCTATGATACGGATGATCAGCGGACCCTGATGAGGGAGGTCATAAAGGCCCTCAATCTGGATACCAAGACCTACAGGGACAGGGCTGCCCTTTCCTTTGTTTCCTCAAGGAAAAATGAAAATGTGAGCCCGGAGGAGTACAGCTCCCTTGCTGCGGATTATTATGAGCGCAATATGGCCCGCATATATACTGAGTACCAGAAAAGGCTGAAAAGCAACAATGCGGTGGACTTTGATGATCTGCTGCTGCTTACGGTGAAGCTCTTTAAGGAATTCCCCGAGGTGCTTTCCGGATGGCAGGAGCGTTTCCATTATATAATGGTGGACGAGTATCAGGATACCAACGGAGTACAGTTTGAGCTTGTGCGCATGCTGTCTGCAAGGTATAAGAATCTCTGTGTGGTGGGTGACGATGACCAGTCCATATATAAGTTCAGGGGAGCGGATATCGAGAATATCCTGAGCTTTGAGCGTTCATTTCCCGGGACCAGGGTGGTGAAGCTTGAGCAGAATTACAGATCCACGAAGAATATCCTCAATGCTGCCAATGAGGTCATTAAAAATAATAACGGCAGGAAGCAGAAGCGGCTCTGGACCGGCAATGAAAATGGTGAGATGCCGACCTTCAGGGAATATCCTGATGCCAGATCTGAGGCCCAGGGAGTGATAGATGAGGCCATGGACGGAGCATTTCCATTGAAGGAGCAGGCGGTGCTTTACCGTACCAATGCCCAGTCCAGGCTTTTTGAGGAGGCCTGCGTGAAGCACAATGTGCCCTATAAGATAGTCGGAGGCGTCAACTTCTACCAGAGGCGTGAGATCAAGGACATATTGTCATATCTTCGCCTTATATCGAATGGAGTGGATGACCTGGCCCTTACCCGTATAGTCAACGTGCCCAAGAGGGGCATAGGCCCGGGCACCGTGGACAGCCTGAGGAACCTGGCAGCATCAAAGGGCATCAGCATGTATGATGCCATAGATGAGCTTGACAATAAGACTGCAGCGGCAAGCAAAAAGCTCCTTTCCTTCAGGGAGCTTATAGAGGGCTTCCGCAGCAAGGCGGGAAGCGGAGAGCTGTCCCTTACGGAGCTGATAACGGCGGTAAGGGATGACACCGGCTATGCGGATGAGCTTATGAAGGAGGGGGAGATAGAGGGCAAGACCAGGCTTGAAAATATAGATGAGCTGATAAATAAGGCTGCGGATTATCAGGACAGCGAAGGCCAGCTCAGTGCCCTTTCAAGGTTCCTGGAGGAGGTCTCCCTGATAGCTGACATAGACGGGCTTTCGGACTCCGATGATGTGCTTCGGCTCATGACCCTGCATGGAGCCAAGGGACTGGAATTTGACAGGGTCTTCCTCTGCGGCATGGAGGAAGGACTGTTCCCCTCTTCAGCCAGCATAAATGCAGATGACCCGGAGGCCGAGATAGAAGAGGAAAGAAGACTCTGCTATGTGGGCATCACCAGAGCCAGGAAGGTGCTTCGCATGTCCTCGGCAGCGGAGCGTATGGTGAACGGGGAGATGAGATATACCAGGGTCTCAAGATTCATTGACGAGATCCCGGATGAATTCCTTATAAAGATAATGCGGAGGAGGAAGGCGGCATCCTGGGAGGACGAGGATGATGACTATGATAATCCCATCCCGAGGAGAGGCTTTAAGAAGAAAAATGATTTTGCTGACAGCTTCGGAGGCTTCGGCCCTGCAAGGGGAGGAAGCAGCTTCGGATGTTTTGGAGCACCGGAAGGAGCCGGAGGCTCCTTCGGCAGGGGCTTCGGAGGCGGAAATCCCAGGACGGCCGAGCTCATAGGCAGCGGAAAGGTAGGAAGCACCGGAGACAGGATCATAGGAGCCTATGGATCCCTGGATAAGGGCGGCATAAAGAAGAGGGGCTCGGCCTCAGGCCTTGCGGGACTCAGCAAGGGAGCTCCTGCGGCTGCGGGACAGAAGCCTGATTACGGAGTTGGTGACAGAGTTGCCCATATAAAGTTCGGGCAGGGCACCGTCCTTGATATCAAGGAGGGCTCCAAGGACTATGAGGTCACGGTGGATTTTGACGAGGGCGGAGTCAGACGCATGTTTGCGGCCTTTGCAAGGCTGAAGAAGCTCTGAGGTGATCCGGATATTTTAGATTATCTTTATCGTTTTAAGGAAAAAACAATATCTAAAGATACCTCTTTGTGGTATAATATTTCCATTAAATAATGAGGAGGAGGTAAGCTTATGGATAAGTTTGCAGACAGATTTGCAGCATTCAAAACAGACACCAAGGAAAGCCTTGATGACCTCATCACAAAGATAAAGGTTAAAGAGATGATCGAAGAGAAGGAAGAGAAGAGCAGACTTTTCAAGACCATCGGCATCATCGTTGCTGCAGTGGCTGTTATAGCCTTTGCCGGATATATGGTCTACATGATATACAGGATGGTAAAGCCTGATTATCTGGACGAGTATGATGATGACGATTATGATTATGATGACTTTGACGAGGACGAGGTAGCGGAGGCCCTTGAGGCACCTATCGAGGAGCTCGCAGAGGAGATGGAAGAGAACTAAGGATCATATGATATCAGACATGAAAAATGAGTGCAGCCTCCAGGGCATATGCGGAGGCTGCGCATATGGTGCCTGCACCTATGAGGATCAGCTTTCCGAAAAGGAAAAAGAGATCAGGGATATGGCCGCAGAGGCCGGGTGCAGCGATGTGTATGAGGGCATACTTGGGAGCCCTCTTATTTTTGCTTACAGAAACAAGATGGAGTTCTCCTTCGGGGATTCTTCAAAGAACGGCCCCCTTACACTGGGGCTTCACAGGAAGAAGAGCTTCTATGACATAGTGGATACGGATCACTGCCTCATAACCCATGAGGATTTCAATGTGATCCAGCGCATCACCAGGGAGTATTTTGATGACCTTGGACTTACCTATATGGATAAGCGTTCTCACCTGGGATATTTAAGGCACCTGCTGGTCAGGAGGACGATCAATACTTCGGAGATACTTATTGACCTGGTGACCACAGGACAGCCCCTGATACCGGTCATGGGACATAGGCTCATAAATGATAAGGTTCTTTATGACAGGGAGGCGGAGCTTAGAGGAGAGATAAAGGCATCCTCTGCAGTCAATGTATATAACGAGGAGGAGACCCTCGCAGGATGGATGGTGCTCATACTTAAGGCGAAGGAAGAGGGACGCATAGAGGGAGAGATAAAGTCCATACTCCATACAAGGAATGACAGGCCTGCAGATGCGATCATAAATGAGCATACGGATATCCTTTATGGCGAAGATCATATCACGGAGGAGCTCTGCGGTCTGAGTTTTAAGATAACGCCGTTTTCATTTTTTCAGACCAACACAAGGAGCGCTGAGCTCATATATAATAAGGCGATCTCCTATATATCCGATGAGCTTGGAACTGAGAAGCTCTGCTTCGATCTGTTTTCCGGTACCGGCACCATAACTCAGATACTGGCGCCCCATGTAAGGAAGGCGGTGGGAGTTGAGATCGTTGCTGAGGCTGTGGAGGCTGCAAAGGAAAATGCGGCTTTGAACGGCCTTTCCAACTGTGAGTTCATCTGCGGAGATGTGTTTGAGGTGCTGAAGGGTTATCCGGAAAGGCCGGATGCAGTCATCCTTGATCCTCCAAGGGACGGAGTGTCGCCTAAGGCTCTCGATATCATTGCTTCGTACGGCGTGCCCCACATGGTATACATAAGCTGCAAGCCGAAGAGCTTCTTTAGGGATCTGGAGCTCCTTCGGGGACGGGGCTACGAGGTGAGCCGCATGTGCGCCATAGATCAGTTCCCCTGGACAAAAAACTGTGAGCTTGTGGTGAAGCTTTCAAAGAACAGCTGATATATTAGTCATTTATTTTTACTATTTAATAATTTTCCAGGATCAGTGCCTGTAAAACTGTCGGCTTGGACTGCCGTTTCACCATGTCCTTCGCTGTCAGTTTTAGCAGGCACTTTTTTATGAATACTTGATTGATCTCGAGTTAAATAGCTAATATTTTATCTATAACTTGTGTTTTTTGCCTATTTCAGCTAAAATATTAACTATGAATGACTTTGACTTTTTAAAATCACCGAAGGATGTCAGGCTTGGTATAGCAGCGCGTGTCAGAGAGAGGCGGAGGGAGCAGAAGCTTACCCAGGCCGAGCTTGCTGTACGTTCTGATGTGAGCCTTGGCTCTGTTAAACGCTTTGAACGTACAGGGGAGATATCCTTATCTTCTCTGATCCGTATAGCTTTTGTTTTAGGCTATGAAGATGATCTTGATAAGCTCTTTTCCAGACGGAGCTATACTTCCTTAGAGGAGGTCATAAATGAGAGGCACAGATAGGCTGACAGTTCAGATGGAAGGAAAGAAGGTCGGAGAGCTGGCAAAAACAAGGGATCTGCTGTGTGCTTTTCAGTATGACCGGGATTGGCTTCAGAATGGATTTTCCATAAGCCCCTTATCACTTCCTTTAGAGGACAGAGTTTTTATCCCGAAGGGCTATGATCCATTTGAGGGCCTTTTTGGAGTATTTTCAGATAGTCTTCCTGATGGGTGGGGCAGGCTTCTTGTGGACCGGATGCTTAGAAAACAGGGCATAGATCCGAACAGCGTGGATCCTGTTTTACGGCTTGCCATAGTTGGGAACTCAGGGATGGGAGCCCTTACCTATGTGCCTGAGTATAAAATAAGTAATGGGGTGGATGAGACAGACCTGGATGCCCTTGCAGAAAGCTGCTCACAGATATTTGATTCGAAAAATGAGGATGGATTGGATGAGCTGTTTTCCATGGGAGGCTCCTCCGGAGGCGCGAGACCCAAGGTCAATTATAAGATCGATGGGGAAGAGTGGATAGTAAAGTTCCCTGCTTCTTTTGACAGAAGGGATATAGGACTTCAGGAATATGAGTATTCTCTTTGCGCCCGTGAGTGCGGTATAGATATGCCTGAAACGAGGCTGATGGAAAGCAGTCTCTGCCCTGGGTATTTTGCGGTAAAAAGATTTGACAGAGATAAAGGAAGACGCATTCATATGATATCTGCCTCAGGGCTTCTTGAGACATCTCACAGGCTTCCCAATCTTGACTATGATATATTGATGCGGTTGTGCATGAAGCTTACCAACAGCTTTTCTGAGACAGAAAAGCTTTACAGACTGATGTGCTTTAATGTATTTGCTCATAACAGAGATGACCATTCCAAGAATTTTTCGTTTTTATATGATACCTCAGAAAAAAAATGGATCCTGTCTCCGGCCTATGATCTTACCTACAGTAATTCAATAGGTGGAGAGCATGCGACTACTGTAAGCGGCAATGGATCTGATCCGGGAATCCGGGAATTGCTTTGCGTGGCGGATGATATAGGCCTGGATCATAAAAGATCAGAAAAGACAGCTCTTCAGATAGAAGAAATTGTCCATGAGAGGCTGCGCGGGTGGTTTGATAAAAACAAATGAGTTATTGACATATGTCATAAACAAGACTATAATCCTTCTTAGCTTA
>CALWMV010000053.1 GCA_944382125.1 uncultured Lachnospiraceae bacterium | reverse complement strand
AGATGTTCTTCATGCTGTCTGCAAGGAGCTTCTTCTCTCTGTTGACCTTTCTTACATAGTCAAATACCAGAGCTGCCAGGAGCAGAGAGCCTCTTGCCACGTACTGCCAGAAGGTAGATACGCCTACCATGGTAAGTCCTGTGTTGAAGGCCTGAAGCAGAATGACACCGAGTACGGTGCCGCCCATGTTTCCGACACCGCCTGAGAAGCTTACGCCTCCGAGGATAACTGCGGTGATGGCATCGAACTCAAGGTTGACGCAGGCTGCGGGCTGTCCTGAATTCATACGGGCTGCAAATATCACGCCGCCTACTGCACAGAGGCAGGACATCATGATATAGCTTATGTAGATGATCTTCCTGGGATTAAGTCCTGCAAGCCTTGCTGCATCAGGGTTTCCGCCGATCGCATATATGCTCCTTCCGAAGCGGGTCTTGGCAAGGATGTATCCGAAGATGATGAAAGCTATGATCAGGATGATGACCGTGATGGGCACTCCCTGGCTGCCGCCTATGCGGAGCTTTCCAAGGGTTATGAAAGCCTCATTGGATATGGCCACGGGTCTGCCGTCGCATATGATGTAGGCAAAGCCTCTGAACATGGCCTGGGTTATCAGGGTAGCTATGAAGGGCTGCAGCTTTATGTTGCTGACCATCCATGCATTGAAAAGTCCTGCCGTCATGGCGATCACTACGGTAAGCAGTATGGCCAGAGGGAAGGGAAGTGCAAATGTTGATACGAACAGTGCCGCAAGCACTCCGGAAAATGCCGCTACTGATCCGGGTGACAGATCGTTGAGGCCTGCTATGATGAGGTAGGTCTCACCTATGGCTACAAGTCCCGTAAGGCTGGCTGCCACGAGTATGTTTATAAAGTTGGTATAGCTTAAGAAGTTGGGATTAAGGGCGGTGAATACTATCACTACCAGCAGCATGGCACATAAGAGCACCACTATGCTTCCATTGATCTTCAGTCCCTTTTCTTTATTTTTCATCTTCTTTTCCTCCTATCATCGCAAGGCTGAGCAGATTCTCTTCGGTTGCTTCATCTCTGGTCACCTCACCGGAAATGAGTCGTCCCTTCATGACTATGATCCTGTCTGAAAGTCCCATGACCTCCGGAAGCTCTGAGGATATAAGTATGACTCCAAGTCCCTGCTTTGCGAACTGGCAGATCATGTTGTAGAACTCGGACTTCGCTCCGATGTCTATGCCCTTGGTGGGCTCATCCAGGATAAGTACCTTGGGCTGAGTAGCCATCCACCTTGCAACGACCGCCTTCTGCTGGTTTCCTCCCGAGAGCTCCACGATCTTCTTTTCCGCATTGGGGGTCTTGATCTTGAAGTCCTTGATGCCCTTCTCTTCCATCTCCCTTTCGAGCTTTCGGTTGAGGACTCCGAGCTTTGAGGAGTTCTTCTTAAGGGAACCTATGGTTATGTTCTCTCCCACTCCAAGGTTTGCAAGTATGCCCTGGGTCTTACGATCCTCAGGCACCAGGACTATGCCATTTTCCATGGCCTCCTGAGGAGATTTGTTATGTATCTTCTTTCCTTCGAGATATACCTCTCCGCCGGTCATCTTATCGGCTCCGATGATGGCTCTCATGGTCTCCGTCCTTCCGGCTCCCACAAGTCCTGAGAAGCCAAGGACCTCGCCCTTATGGAGTTTAAAGGAAACATCCTTTACATAGTCGCTCTTTAAGTTCTTTACCTCCAGGAGCACATCTCCGATCTCCTTGTCCCGGTCCAGGTTGTTATATATGTCGCCCAGGTCCCTGCCGACCATCTTCTTTATCAACTCTTCCTCGCTGATCTCATCGGTCTTGTAGGTGCCCATGTATTTTCCATCTTTAAATATGGCGATCTTATCCGTGATCTCCTTTATCTCCTTCATCCTGTGGGAAACATAGATGATCATCTTTCCCTCATCACGGAGCTTTCTGATTATACGGAAAAGGCTCTCGATCTCGGCATCGCTCAGGCTGGCTGTGGGCTCATCAAAGGCTATGAGCTTCAGGTTCTCGCGGCTGTAGGCCTTCATGATCTCCACCATCTGCTGATAGGCTATGCTCAGATCCTTTACCATGTCGGTGGGCTTGATGCTGAGGCCGAAGTCATCGATGATCTCCTGGGTGCGTCTGTAGGCCTCCTTCATGTCTATCTTTCCGAAGCGTCCCACGGGAAGCCTTCCGAGAAATACATTTTCAGCTACGGAAAGATCCATGAGGATCTGTCTCTCCTGATAGATGACGCTGATCCCTGCCTCTATGGCCTCGCTGGGCTGCTGGAAATGCTTCTCTTCTCCATTTATCAGGTACTTTCCTGATGTGGCCTGATAGTCTCCGTTTAGGATCTTGAGCAGTGTGGATTTGCCTGCACCGTTCTCTCCCATGAAAGCAAGGACCTCCCCGCTCTCTACCTTGAAGCAGATATCCTCCAGAGCCTTGACACCGGGAAAGTATTTCGTGATATTACAAAATTCCACTACATTTTTCATTCACGCTCTCCTTTCTGCCGATATGTCCCGAAGATCAGAGAAGATCTCACCTATACCGACAGTTTCCTGACTCGAAGCAAGTGGATATGCAAATACATCCATATCCCCTTCATTAGATAAAATGATACTTAAAAACATGTCTTTTTTCATTACTAAAACTTGCCATATAATTTATAAAAATTGTCATTTTTTCATAAGTAAGTTGAAATTAACATCTTTCATTTGTATATTTTATATAAAATAAAGCGAGGAAATAAGGCGATATGAATAAGGATATGCTTTGCAGAGAGGAACAGCCTGCTGCTCCTAAGGTCTATATACTTGAAAATGAATATATGAAAATTGCTGTCACAAATGCCGGAGCAGCCATAAAGGAGATAAATCCGAAAAAAGACGGAAGGCTCCTTGGCAATATCACTATGGGCTTATCCGATCTTTCCCTGTATGACTCTGACTCAACCTATTCCGGAG
The DNA here is from genome assembly GCA_944382125.1 of uncultured Lachnospiraceae bacterium. Lineage (GTDB taxonomy): Bacteria > Bacillota > Clostridia > Lachnospirales > Lachnospiraceae > Avilachnospira. Next base: position 2,968 of record CALWMV010000053.1, on the reverse strand, counting down.
CCGTGCTGGGGCCTGCTGCCGGACGCATAGCCCACGGAAGGCTCGATATAAATGGCAGAAGGTATCAGCTTTCTCTCAATGACGGCGGCATCCATCATATACACGGAGGCTTCCGCTGCCTTTCAAGGATGCTCTGGATGGCGGAGTCCCATACGGATACCGAACTGTGCCTCAGGGCTTCCCTTCCTGACGGAGAGGAGGGCTATCCAGGAAACAGGAGCTTTACGGCCTGCTATCGGCTTATAGACGATCGGCTTTATCTGAAACTGTCCGCCATATCTGACAGGGACACCTTTTTCAATCTGTCCTCCCATACCTACTTTGACCTTGATTGTTTCCAATGCTCAGGGCTGCTTCAGAAACTGTGCGTAAACGCAGACAAGGTTATTTACAATACCTCGGAGCACATACCGGAGAGCCTTGCCTCCGTTTGTGGCACGGCCTTTGATTTCCGAAAGCCCGCCTGTCTCATGAAACAGCTTGAAAAATACAGAGGCTGCAGGCAGACAGAGTTTGCCAGAGGCTATAACCATGCCTTTATCCTGAATAAAAGCTGCTGCCCTGGTGCCGGTGCCGCAGAAGGCATCAATTCCTGCTCCGATACCGGCATTACAGAAAGCATCGGTCCCTGCCCCGATACTGGCATCAATGAAAGCTTATCTTCCGCTGCCAGACCCGCAGCCGAGCTCTGTTCCCATGACGATGCCATACGGCTGCGCCTTTATACCGACGCCCCCTGCCTGGTGGTATACTCAGGCGGCTTCATAGATAAGGGGCTTCCCCTTGGCCCGGGCCTTGAGACCAGCGAAAACTGCGCCATAGCCCTTGAGGCCCAGGACATACCAGACGCGCCGAATCAGCATTTTATGCCCTATCATATAATGAGGGCCGGCGATGTATACGAAAGAAACATAATGTATGAAATAATCGTATAAGCAAAAATGCAGCCGGCACAGGGAAAGTATATCCTCCTGTGCTTTATGAATCGCTTTATCAGGCCGCCTCATACCCTATATCTCCTCTCTGCAGTCCTTAAGGAAAAGCTCTTCGATAAGCTCATCCGGGTAGGCTTCATCCCTGAGTCCGGAGCTGTATGCATTCTCTCCGGTCTCACTGAGAGCCTCCCTGTAGCCCGTAAGGGCATCAAAGGGTGCAAACTGGGCCGCCCTCTTTTCCATGGGCATGGGAAGATGCAGGGGCGACTTATAGCCCGGAAGCTCCAGCATGTCTTCATAGCCTTCTTTTACTATCATGCCCTGTTTTCTCCTTTCCTTGTGCTTCTTTCCTTTGCCGTTATGCCCTGTGCCCGCCTATCTGCATGTTGCGCTCCCTCATGGTGGCCCCTTCCCTGTAATTGAGTCCTCTGAGCACCGCATTTTTACCGTATCTTGCCCGTATGGAAAGCAGTGCCTCCTCAAGGCTCCTTTCCTTTTCCTTCGCCCTTGGTTCTTCCTCATCCTCGGGCGGATCAAACAGGCTCAGCTGTCTGTAATCCCTGCAGGCCTCATCAGATTGCTCATCCATTATGTGTCCGGCAGTCAGATATATCTTTCTTACGGTCATGCTCCTGTCCGCCCTGCCGTCAGCTATGCTGCAGGCCGCCGCCATCAGCTCTCCCGGAGAGCGTGTAGGTCTTGCAAAGCTCACCGTACCATGGGCATGGACCGGCACAGCCTTCCCATAGCTGTTGATCCTTATCCTTCCCCCATAGCTCCTGAGTCTTTCCTCATCCATGAGATTTTCAGTGTCATACTCTATATTCAGCACCAGCTGTCTGCACAGCAGTCTCTTTCCTGCAAGCTCCGAGGCCATGGAATCCGCCATCTCGCATATGACTGTCCTGGCCTCCCCGAAGGCATAGGGCCGCTGCAATACCTGCCCCGAAGACAGGCATCGGGACTCCGGACGATATGCCTTGATATCCTTCATGCTGCAGGGCTCCATGCCCCAGGCATGATCTATCAGAAGCTCTGCATTGACTCCGAAGAGCTTATAAAGGAGCTCCGCATTATAATACTCATCCTCTCTTCCTATCGAGCATCTGGCTATATCTCCCATGGTATATATGCCCTGCTTTGCAAGTCTCCTGGCAGTTCCCCTGCCCACTCTCCAGAAATCAGTGATGGGTCTGTGGTCCCACAGGGACCTCCGATATGAGCTTTCATCAAGCTCGGCTATCCTTACCCCGTTCCTGTCGGCCTTCATGTGCTTCGCTTCTATATCCATGGCTATCTTGCAGAGATAAAGGTTCGTGCCTATGCCTGCAGTGGCCGTGATCCCTGTCTCTGAAAGCACCTCCGATATCAGCTTTGATGCCAGTTCTCTGGCACTTAAGCCATAGGTATGAAGATAAGGCGACGCATCTATAAATACCTCATCTATGGAGTATACGCATATGTCCTCCGGTGCTATGTATCTGAGGTATATGCCGTATATCTCCGTGCTCTTTTCCATGTATAGGGCCATCCTGGGCCTTGCGATGATGAAATCCAGCTTGTACTCCGGATGTCTGATAAGCTCCTCCATGTCTGCAGAGCTTCCGGAAAAATCCCTCCTTCCAAGGGCGGACAGCCTCTCGGCATTGATATGCCTTACCTTTTCGATCACTTCAAAGAGCCTGGGCCTTCCCGGTATGCCGAAGGACTTGAGGGATGGGGATACTGCAAGGCAGATTGTCTTCTCCGTGCGTTCCGCATCAGCCACCACCAGGTTGGCCCCAAGGGGATCCAGCCCCCTGTCCACGCACTCACAGGAGGCATAGAAGGACTTAAGATCTATGGCTATATATACTTTTTTATTCCTTCCGTCCATAATAAAAGCTCCGATGATACAGACAAATGCAAATCACTTCATGTAATTGCATTTTATCATCTCATCGAAGCTGCTGCAACAATATTTTTAAATTACATCATCACCGGGCCTGCTGCCCTTATTCTGATCACATCGTTTGCCGGGATCATGCTCTCCC
>CALWMV010000052.1 GCA_944382125.1 uncultured Lachnospiraceae bacterium | reverse complement strand
ACTCAGGTTCCTGATATACTCCATGGGGTTGAAATGGATATTGAGCCTGTCCATGAGTTCTTCAGTCCTTCTGCGAAGCTCCTTGAAATCTACAAGGCCGTTCTTCTTGGGATAACGCCCCATATAGATATTTTCCATGATAGTCATATCCGGGAACTGTACCAGCTCCTGATGAACTATACTGATGCCAAGCTGATGAGCAACATTGGGATCCTTGATATCCAGTTTCTTTCCTTCCAGCCAGATCTCCCCTTCGTCAGCCCTTACGACTCCGGAAAGTATCTTCATAAGCGTGGACTTTCCCGCTCCGTTCTCGCCCAGCAGGCAAAGGACCTCTCCTTTTTCCACTGTAAGCTCAACGTCGTCCAGCGCCTTGATGCCTCCGTATGCCTTGGATATATGCTGCATCTTAAGGATCACATCCGCCTTCCGCTCTTCGCTCATACAGATTTACCTCCTCTCTTAAAACTCTGTTCCGTACCCGACCGAGCCCTTTTCAAGGCAGTTCCGCCTTGCAAACAGATTCCCTGCACACATTGCAAGATCTATAAGCTTATCTTCATAATCTTCCCGGTCACACTCAGTTGTAAAATGTTCAGGGTCTCCTTTATGAAGCTCGTTCCATATCCTGATATGCTCGAAGTATGTCACCGTGAATGCCGTTATCCAGGAGTCTCCTGCTCCCGTAGTATCCACGATCTCTTCTCTGGCATTATAAGGTTCCTTAAAATATATCTTTCTGCCGTTATATACCATGGCACCCCTGGTACCGGCAGTAGTGATCGCCATCTCGCATCCAAGATCATCCACACAATGCCTGAGCTTAAGCTCCAGCTCATCAAAGGGAAGATCCTTTCCGGAGAGAAATGCTATGGTGATATTCGGACATACCTTATCTATGTCCTCGTCCTCCCATACATCGGAAAAGTCATAAAGCACCGGAAGTCCTGCCTCCTTCAGCCTGAGAAGCTGTTCCTCTATATGGCTGAAGCAGCTGGAATGTATCACATCAAAGCCTTTGGCGTATTCAACTACCTCATCTGTTATCGTATAGGGATCAGACTTGACAAGACCCTGGTCATTTTCATCCTCTATGACCCTGTCCCCATCATAAAGATGAATGCCGCATATGCCGGTTTCGCCTTCCTTATACTGGCAGTGAGATATATCCACTCCCTCCGCCTTCAGGGTATCCGTAACCATCCGGGCTTCCCTGTCGCTGCCAATAACTCCGGCATAAGCACCCTTATGCCCGAGTCTCTGACCAAATACGGCAAAATTAAAACTATTGCCTCCCGGATACATGATATGTGTGGTATAATTTTTATCTACGACGTTGTCGCCGATGCCTAAGATCTTGATCATAGTTCTTATCCTGTTATGTCATATATTGTCTTGCAATGTTATAATACTTCATATATCCGCATTTTTCAATAATCTTTTTAAATTCCATATGTTTTTACAAAAAACAAGCTCTGGTATTGTGATAAATGCACAAAAATAAACAGCCATGCTTTTTCGGCTGCTTCTGCTTCACTTGTCATTTCTTAGCAAAGCATATAATACATATATACATATCTGTTACCTTTTCAACCACCCTTTCAGTCACCTCTTCAGTCACCCTAATACCCCGGGCTTTCATTATAATGTCATTTGAACTTAAAGCTCCTCTCTCTTGACGGCTCTGATAAAATTTAAATATAAGAGAGATTTTGCAGCGTTTCTGCTGCTTTCCGGTCTCTTTCATTTTTCGGAATGCTTCATTTTAATTCACATTCAATATATGGAGGTAAATATGGGATATTTGGGAGAAGATATCAGAAAGCTTGGCTTTGGACTCATGCGTCTGCCTGAAAAGGATGGAAAGATAGACGTTGAGCAGGTCAAGGTCATGGTGGACAAGTTCCTTGCGGCAGGCTTTACTTATTTTGATACGGCCTGGGCCTATGCGGGCAGCGAGGACGCCATAAGGCAGGCCCTCGTGGAGAGATATCCGAGGGAGAGCTTCCAGCTTGCGACCAAGAACGCAGCCTGGATAAACTGCAAGACCAGGGAAGAGGCCATCGCTCAGTTCGAGACTTCCCTTAAGCAGACGGGAGCCGGATATTTTGATTTCTATCTGCTCCATAATCTTGGAGAGCACAGGACAAAATATTTTGATGATTTTGACATGTGGAGCTTTGTAAAGGAAAAGAAGGCCGAGGGCCTGATAAAGCACATAGGCTTTTCCTTCCATTCCACTCCCGAAGAGCTGGATGAGATACTTACAAAGCATCCTGAGGCTGAATTCGTACAGCTTCAGATCAATTATGCCGACTGGGATCTGCCTGCAGTTCAGTCCCGCCGCTGCTATGAGACTGCCCGTAAGCATGGCAAGCCCGTAGTCATCATGGAGCCCGTAAAGGGCGGCATGCTGGCAAATCCTCCGGAATCAGTACAGAAGCTTTTCAAGGCTGCTGAGCCTGATATGTCCGTGGCTTCCTGGGCGATCCGCTTTGCCGCTGACCTTGAGGGAGTCATCACCGTGCTTTCCGGCATGAGCAATGTGGAGCAGATGGAGGATAACCTTTCCTATATGAAGGATTTCCACGGACTCACCGATGAAGAGAAGTCCGTTATAAAGGAGGCTCAGGAGGAGCTTAAGCGCATGCCACTGATCCCCTGCACGACCTGCAACTACTGTGCAAAGGTCTGCCCCATGGAGATAGGCATCTCCGGATCCTTCACGGCCATGAACTATCTGACACTTTATAATGACCTTGGTGCAGCACAGCATCAGGAAAACTGGCTTGTTTCCGGCCACGGCCGGAAAAAGGCTTCCGAGTGTATAAAGTGCGGAAAATGCGAGGAGGTATGTCCTCAGCACATTTCCATAAGGGACGAGCTTGTGAAAGCCTCAAAGGCTCTGGGCTGATCTACTGAAAAAGATATAGGCTGCTGTGAGCCTTATATACTTAGCTCTCAGCGGGTTTTTGCCAACACGTTTTGTCCTATATCTCACTATAACTTTTTATACTGTAACCAAAAACCTCCCTGCCGAAAACTCCGGCGGGGAGACTTTTTATTTCTTATGTTTTCATAAGAGCTTGCTTATGCTTTTATTTCAGATATTTCCGTAGCTGGAGAGGAAGCGCTTCGTTCTTTCCTCCCTGGGATTCTCTATCACATCCTCAGGTCTTCCCTGCTCCACGATCACTCCTTCATCCATGAATATGACCTTATCAGATACGTCCCTGGCAAATGCCATCTCATGAGTAACTATGATCATAGTAGTCTTCTGCTCAGCAAGGGATCTTATGACCTTGAGCACTTCACCCGTTAGCTCCGGGTCCAGGGCAGAGGTAGGCTCGTCAAAGCATACTATATCAGGCTTGAGCTCCAGCGCCCTTGCTATGGCCACTCTCTGCTGCTGCCCTCCGGAAAGCTGATGAGGATAATGTCCTGCCCTTTCAGAAAGCCCCATCTTTCGAAGGAGCTCCATGCCTTCTTCATCTATCTCTTTATATATCTCCTTTTTTCTCTGTCTGAAATCAGGCTCCTCCTTTGCAAGGAGCTTCTTTGCCAGGGTCACATTTTCAAGAGCCGTGTACTGAGGAAATAGATTGAAGGACTGGAACACTAGCCCGAAATGAAGTCTTTTCTTCCTTATATCCGCCTCTCTGATCATGGAAGGATCAGCAGCATTAAAAAGGCATTTTCCATTTACAGTGATGCTTCCTGCGTCCGGGGTCTCAAGAAAATTAAGGCAGCGAAGCAGCGTCGTCTTGCCGCTGCCCGAAGAGCCGATGATGGCCAGGGCCTGTCCCTTTTCCAGATCAAAACTTATGTCCTTAAGGACCTTTGTACTTCCAAAGCCCTTTTCTATATTTTTTACCTCAAGTATCGCCATATCAACCTCTGAATCCTAACGGAAGTATTCCAGTTTCTTTTCCAGCATGCCAAGGAGCACAGTCACTATACCGCTGAAGGCCAGATAATATACCGCGGTAAAGAACAGCGGCCATATGAGGCCAGCATAGCCCTGGTTGCCCTTCATGAAGGATTCTCCCATCCAGATGACCTCCTGCAGGGCAATGACCCTTGCGAGAGAGGTGTCCTTTACAAGGGTTATGACCTCGTTGGACATGGGCGGGACTATCCTTTTTATCATCTGGAGCAGCTTGATCTTAAAGAAGATCTGACTGTCTGTCATGCCAAGGACCTCCCCGGCCTCCTGCTGCCCCACCGGGACTCCCTGTATGCCTCCTCTGTATATCTCAGAAAAATAAAAGGCATAATTGATTATGAAAGCAGCTGAGACCGCGGTAAATCTGCCGGTCTCTCCGCCTCCCCAGGTAAACAGCTTCATAAGCCCCGGTACATAGTATATGATTATGATCTGCAGTATCAGCGGCGTTCCCCTGATGATCCAGACCATCAGCTTTGTGATGAAGCGAAGGGGCGTAAAGCGGCTCATGGATCCGAAGGATATGATGAGTCCAAGAGGAAGTGCCCCTATAAGCGTCACAAAAAATAATTGTAGGGTCTTGATAAATCCTGTATTCAGCGCCGCAGCGACCGTAAGGAATTCATCTGAAGTAAAAAACATGATCCTGACCTCAAGCTTTGTTTAGTCTTTCGTCAAAAGCAGAGAGCCCTATACGAGCTCTCAGCCTTTATGAATTATATATTGTATCTGATCTGCCCCATATCACTCAAGGATGACTGCATCCTGGAGGCCATAGGTCGTCGCGATCTCAAGAGCCGTACCGTCGGCTGCCTTTTCAGCCCAGAATTCATTGAATGCTGCTGCCAGATCCGATCCCTTTCTGAAGCCTACGCCATACTCCTCTGAAGGAAGTCCCTGGGCCTCATTGAGGTTCAATGTAAATGTGAGGTCCTCATAGGAGGTCCCCTCTCCTATCATGGCTCCGGCCATGAGAAGATCTATGACTGCCGCATCCGAGGTACCTGCTGCTACTTCCATGAGGGTATCTGCCTGAGTCTGTACCGGTACAGTGGAAGCTCCAAGGGCCAGGGCTGCATCCTCCCCCGCAGATCCTGATTCCACAGCCACATTGAGGCCCTCCAGGCTTGTAAGGCCTTCATAATCTGCTGCCTTGTCCGCAGGGACCACCAGTACCTGGGCATTTTCGCAGTAAGGCTCCGAAACTTCCATCGCAGCCTTTACCTCATCGGTCAGAGTCATGCCGTTCCATACACAGTCTATGTTCTGTCCGTCAAGCTCCATCACCTTATAATCCCAGTTGATCTCGATGAATTCTGCCTTTACTCCCAGACTTTCTGCAAATGCATTGGCCATGTCGGCATCAAAGCCTATCCAGTTGCCGTCTGCATCAGGATAATCCATGGGCTCAAAGTTTGTGATGCCCACTACCAAAGTGCCTTTATCTTTGACATAGGCCATATCGCTTTCCGCTGCCGCTTCATCTGATGCCGCTTCAGCTGCTGTCTGTGCTTCTTCTGCTTCTGTTTCAGCAGCCTCTGTCTCTGTCCCGGAGCCTGCCGCCTCAGTTTCTGCTGCTGCCGTGGCCTGAGCCTCAGTCTCAGCCTCTTTTGCGCCGCAGGCTGAAAGTGAAAGTGCAAGTATCATGGCTGCCGCAAGTACAAGTCTCTTTTTCATAATATCCTCCTCATATATCCATTCAGGGCCAGGGCCTTCTGAAGGATGCTTCTCTTTTGAATTTTGTTATGATTTCATAGTTTAGCATGCTAATATGATAATGTAAATAACTTTTTGATATTTGCTGAACAATCCTGCCAGGAGGTCACGTCACATCCAACCAATCACTGACACCTTTATCCTTCTTTTAATACCAGGATTTCCAAGTGAACACTGTAACGATTAAATATGCCGGCGTCTGATAGTCTGATATACCGCATATACATCTGGCAGCATCGATGGCTGAAGGTTCTCTCCGAATAAAGTATTTGCCATTCCGAAAGTTTTATGCTATTATATTAAGGCTTTATAGCAGGATAGGACTACTGGGACGTATATCTTTTCCTGTCAAAACTCATAATGTGTCTCTGTAGCTCAGCAGGATAGAGCGTTCGCCTCCTAAGCGAAAG
>CALWMV010000051.1 GCA_944382125.1 uncultured Lachnospiraceae bacterium | reverse complement strand
TATCTGGAGCAGCTTGCGGACATTGAGCAGACGGCAGCCCTGGGCTATTGCCTGATCTATGCGGAAAAGCATCTGATGGATGGCAGGAGGACACTTCAGGAGATCGTGGATGAGCTGGAAAAGCTGATGGATGAAAAGGGGCTTTGGGCCATTACCGAGAGCAGAGCCGCAGTCCCCTCGGCCGCAAGACCCAGGAGGCAGGAGATATTTGGATGTTTTGACCGGTTCAGGGGGCTCAGGATGTAAATGCTCCTGCAATAACTGAACCTGATCATGGTTTGTAAAACAGCTGTCTCGGGCTGCCGCTCTGCGATATCCTTTTCAGATAGTCCAGCAAACCTTTTTCAGATCAGAAGGCCGGTTTTCATTTCGGGAATGAGGGCAAAAAAAATGTTGTATTTCCAACACCTTATTGTGTCTGATTGTGGTATACTTTAATTACAGCAGGAAGAGCGATATTGAAAATATGATAATGCATCCTGCGGCATATCCGGAGATAACGGCTATGGTTTGAAAGTAAAGCAATAGTGGGTTTATTTATATAATCAGAAAAGGAGATAAGGTATGGAACAGAAATTTTACATTTGCAGGCATTGCGGCAATATCATTATGAAGCTTAAGGATTCAGGAGTGCCGGTAGTTTGCTGCGGCGAGCCCATGGAGGAGCTGAAGGCAGGAACCACGGACGGAGCTCTTGAGAAGCACGTGCCCGTATGGGAGCTTAAGGACGGAGTTGTGTCCGTAGTGGTAGGCTCAGTAGAGCACCCCATGCTTCCCGAGCATTTCATCGAGTTTATAGTCCTTCAGACAAAGGACGGCGTACAGGTAAAGAAGCTTGCTCCGGGCGAGGCGCCCAAGGCCAGCTTTGCACTGAAGGCAGGAGACGAGGTGGAAGCAGTATATGAGTACTGCAATCTGCACGGCCTCTGGAAGGCATAAAGCGGGAGAAACACCATTAGCAATATCAAAGCCTTCATGGAAGGCAGCCCGGTAAATTTGGTGAATTGAAAATATGAGTAGCTCCGATCCGTCGGAGCTATTTTTATGGCTCAACCTATGGACGCATGCTCCTGTTTTGTGTTATAGTTTCTTCAGCTATACTTTGTTTGGAGGAGCTATGGATAATTCTTATCAGTATGAGACAGAGATAGATCTCAAGGAGCTTTTATATTCGATATTCCGTAAGTGGAGGATCATAGTTGTATGCGGCATCCTCTGTGCGGCAGCCTTTGGCGCATATAAGTATATGGATGCAAGGAGTGCTTCCACCATGGAGGCCTTTGAAGATCAGGTCAAGGCCTATGAGCAGAGCCTGGTATCATATAATAATACCATGGAGGATTATGACAGGGCTGTTGAGGAGTTTGAGACGGCAGATACGGAACTTGAGTATCAGTCAGAGCGCCTTGAGTATTTTGAGGGGCTTCTGGAAGATGAGCTTAGGCGCATAGAGGATAGTACCCTGAGCTCGGAGGATGTGGCCAATGCGTACATGCGCATCGAGATCCTGAGAGAGTTCATCAATGAGTGTGAATCAGAGGTGGATAAGCTCGAGGCCATGAAGGCCCCTGCAGAGCCTACTGCTAAGGAGCCGGAATATCCGACGCTCAATACCTCTCCGGTCAAGTATATAGCCCTTGGACTGGTGCTGGGAGTATTCGGAGCTGCCTTCGTTGTCTGTGTTGTGGATCTTATGAGCGATAAGATCAAGGACATAAAGGATATCACAAGGCGCTATGGTCTTCGTACCCTTGGAGAGTTCCGCAATGACGGAAAGAAGGTCGGAAAGGTATTCGGCTTTATAGATAAGCTGATAATAAAGATCTTCGGACATGAGAGCCTGATCAGCGAGGATGAGGCCTATGCACTGGCAGCGGCCAATTTTGACAATTTTGAGCTTGAGACTCCGGTAAAGTCGGTGCTTATAACAGGCTTTGCCGATGATAAGAAGCTTGAAGCCCTGGCTTCCAATATGAAGTCCAGAACCAAGGGAGATGTGGAGTTCATTTACGGCAAGAGCCCGGTGATCTCCACTGAGACCACCAAATCCCTTCCTAAGGTAGATGCTGTAGTGCTGGCTGAGGAGCGCAACCGTTCCACCAACGCCGGCGTTGAGAGGGAGATAGCGGTCATAAAGGATATGGGCAAGGATATTTTTGGAGTCATCCTGGTATAAAGGACAGGATATTTCTGAAGCTGTCCCGATATAAAAATACGCGGACGGCACCGGAGGATCACTTCTGGGGATCCCGATATCAAAACTGAAAAGCAAGATCTTACTGCAGGCAGCCTGAGGGCTGCCTGTTTTTGTTATGCAATAAAGCTGAATATACAGGGTGGACAAAACGTGTTGGTAAAGGTGGATGCGAGCCTTGATTTTGGCAGCTTTTCAGGATATTTATCACATTCTCAGATTTCCGTTGTTTTTCAAACATACTTGGGGAAGCTTAAAGGATATACTTAAACCATCGAAGGGGAAAGGCCCTTAGGGAGATAAGACAGAACCCAAAGCAAAGGATCAATGCAGGAGGAGCAGACAAAGGTCCGCGGATGCTTCGGAGAATGGAGGAAATATATGTCATACTACAATGGAAATTATAACGGAGAGATGATGGTGATGACTGATGACAGCGAGAAGGAGCTGCTTAAGACAGTACGGAAGGGAGGTACCATAGCATCCATACTTATGGCCGTGATCGGAGCCTTGGCGGTATTTGCTCCCACATTTACAGGGCTTACAGTGGCTTATCTTATAACAGGCGGTTTTGCCATATACGGAGTATTCAAGATAGCGGCTTATTTCGGGACACCCAAGTTCCTCAGGAGCGGTTTCATGCTGGCAGACGGGATACTTTCAGCCTTTCTTGGAGGCCTTATCCTGATAGATGCCATCGCAGGACCGGAGGGAAGGGCAAGCATGATAGCCACACTGGCATTTGCAGCAGGCTTCATGGCACTGTTCAATGGTATAACCCAGACAGCAGATTATTTTGAACTTCGGAAGGAAGGATTTTCCGGAGCAGGCTTCATCCTTTTCGGAGGCATACTCCGCATAGTGATGGGAATGCTGATAATAGCTGATCCCTTCTTCGGATGGTTCTCACTTCAGCTCGGACTTGGAACCCTGCTCATGATCTCGGCGATAGCCCTGTTCATAGAGACCAGATCCCTTAAGATAGGAGACCTTGAGGGCTGATCCACACCTTATCCTCCTGCCGGAAAGCAAAGGAGCGAAGGCACAGATCTCAGGAGATAAAATAAAAGCCCTGCCGGATCAGGCATCGCTCCTTTGCAGATCCGTAAGACAGGACTTTTCATATAGATACACAATAGGCGGCGGGCATATCACCCGTCGCTTGCACTGTCAGGAAGCTCCAGAAGGAGCTCAAAATGATTCTTATCAAAACGTATGAGGCCTTCATCCCTCATCTTTGAGAGCTCATTGGACATGGCACTTCGGTCCACGAACAGGAAGTCCGCCAGCTCCTGACGGTTGAGGGGTATGGTAAATACTTTGCTCCCGGCCTTTTCCGATTCGTCGGAAAGATAGTCGGAAAGCCGCTCCCTGGTGGAACGCCTTATGCTGTCATTGAGCTTCTTGGTAAGGGCCTGGGCCCTTTCTGCCAGCTTATAGGCCACATTCTGAAGAAAGCGTATGAGGAGCTCATCCTTCCTGGCTGAAGGCTCAAAGAGGGGAGCAATGGAAATGAACAGTATCCTGGTATCTTCAGATGCCACAGCGGAAAATGCCAGCTTGTAATCGCCGGCGGCATTCATGGTGCCGAAGCTGTCAGAGGGGTTGAGCACCTCCATCAGATTACAGTTGTCATTTTCATCGATATGGGAAAGCCTCAGACAGCCGCAGAGGACTATGCCGATCTCGCTCATGCGGTCGCCGTCATAAACGGCGGTATCATGCTTCCGCACTACCTTTTCCCTGGGAGAGAGCTTGGCTATGACCGCAAGTATCTCTTTATCGGTGAAGCCACGGAACAGCAGGTTTTTCTTAAGGATCGAAGTATCCATATAAAGATCCTTTCTGAAAATAATAATGCCATAGAAAAAACAAAGAAAAAATGCCGCAGGAAAATCGCAGGAAATAAAAATGCTGCAGGCAGGAACATTTTCCTGTATTTAATTATTATATCACTTTCGGCTGAAATAAATCAGGGGGCATGGTATAATATCTGCACAAAGTGCAGATAGAGCCGCTTTACGGCTCACATCGTCCATAGGACGATGGTTATACTATTCGCAATCAGAGATTGCTCATACCAGTCCCGGGAAGTAAATGCCGCCTGCGGCGTCGCTTCCTTCCCTTGCGGACATGGTATAATTACATTTAATAAAGCTAATGGAAGAGGTGTAGTGATGGAACTTAAGAAGAAGGTAGTGATAGACTGTGATCCCGGCATAGATGACTGCATGGCCCTGATGCTTTGCTTCAAGCATCTGGATGTGATGGCAGTTACTGCTGTGGGAGGCAATACGGCCCTTGAGTATACTCAGCGCAATGCCAGATATATGACAGAGATCTGCGGAAAGCCTGAGGTGCCTGTTTATGCCGGTTATGATCAGCCCATGTTCGGAAAGACCGTGAGAGCTGCCTATGCCCATGGAAGCGGAGGCCTTGGCAATGTGACCATATCTGATCCGGAAAAGAAGCTGGGGGAGGGCCATGCCATAGATCGGCTCATAGACATTTTCATGAACAATGACGATGTGACTCTGGTGGCCCTTGGGCCCCTCACAAATGTAGCCCAGGCCATACTCAAGGAGCCCAGGCTTAAGGAACGTATACCGGAGATAGTCTGCATGGGAGGCTCCGGAACTGCCGGCAATTTCAGTGCTGCGGCAGAATTCAATATCTATGTGGATCCTGAGGCTGCAAAGATAGTATTTGAATCAGGTATACCCATCCGCATGGTGGGACTCAATCTCACCAGGCAGAACCGTATCGATTTGAAGGATGTGGAGGAGATACGCTCCATAGGCAATAAAGTCTCGGATTTTGCAGCGGAGATGCTGGAATTCAGTGCCGGTGCGGACGGCAGGTGCAGCTTATGCGATGCCTGCACAGTAGTCTGGCTCATAGATCCTGAGATCATAAAGAAGAGCCTTCACGTCCATGTGGATGTGGAGACGAAGGGAGAGTTTACCAGGGGCATGACCGTATGCGATTGGAGAGAATACATGGACATGGATCCCAAGCAGGATATCGCCCATGAAAAGGTGGCTGAACATCCCTTTGCAGGCATGAAGGAGCCGAATGTTGAGGTTGCCATGGAATTTGACCAGCCTCGCTTCAGGAAGCTGCTCATGGACACACTGAGGATGTACGGCTAAGCATCAATCAAGGATGCCTCCCTGTGAGGCATCCTTTTATGGTGGTGAAAAACTATGCGGATTGATTGCGGGCACAGCTGAAGGCTCAGGACCTTGACCTTATGCTGCGGCGGAGCCTATAATGACATTATGGGATATGCATACAGGCTGAGAAAATAGGAAAAACACATTGAAAACCTGCGGTAACCCGTGGTAACCCAAAACAGAAATAAAAAAAGCCTTGATTTACAAGGCTTTTGAGAGCGGGTGATGGGAATCGAACCCACGTATACAGCTTGGAAGGCTGTCATTCTACCATTGAACTACACCCGCACAGTATAATTCCGAAGAACATTCGATATTCTACCTTAAATAGAGACTTCTGTCAAGCGATTTATGCGCTTAAAATGGATTTTTTGAATCCGCGGCGATACAGGAGGAGGATGGAAATGGCAGAGATAGATACAGCAAAATTAAAGGAGATCATAGAAGGAAGCAGCAATATAGTATTTTTCGGAGGAGCCGGAGTATCCACCGAGAGCGGAGTGCCGGACTTCAGGTCAAAGGACGGCCTCTACAATATGAAATACAAATATCCGCCCGAGACCATCATAAGCCACAGCTTCTTCGTAAGGGAACCGGAGGAATTTTACAGATTTTATAAGGACAGGATGATATATCCGGATGCAAAGCCGAACGCGGCCCATCTTGCCCTTGCAAGGCTTGAGAAGGAGGGAAAGCTTAAAGCTGTCATAACCCAGAATATAGACGG
>CALWMV010000050.1 GCA_944382125.1 uncultured Lachnospiraceae bacterium | reverse complement strand
CTGTTTATAGCCGACATACAGCCGTTTTGCTGTGAGAGCATGGCTGTGGAGGATATAACAGTCTGATCACATATAGATAAAAGGATGAAGACGAACGAAGTGGCTCCGGAGCTGAAGAAAGCTCGATATTTTTAGATTATTCAAAGATAGATCTGTTTGTTTTGAAGGGATATAAATGGCTGAGACGATTTTAAAAACAGAATATTCTGAGGAGATGCAGAAGTCTTATCTGGATTATTCCATGTCTGTCATCACCTCCAGAGCAGTCCCGGATATAAGGGACGGACTTAAGCCGGTGCAGAGAAGGCTCCTTTATGATATGGATACGCTTCATGTCAATCATGATAAGAAGGAGATGAAGTCCGCCCGTATCGCAGGAGACTGCATGGGACGTTTCCATCCCCATGGAGACGGTTCGATATATGATACCATGGTGGTCATGGCCCAGGACTTCAAAAAATCCATGCCTTTGGTTGACGGTAAGGGCAACTTCGGATCCATAGAGGGAGATGGGGCGGCTGCTTACAGGTATACGGAGGCCAAGCTCCGCAGGTTTACGGATGAGGTTTATCTGAAGGATACGGATAAGTCCGTGGACTTTGTGCCCAATTATTCCAATACTGAGCCTGAGCCGGTGGTGCTTCCTGTCAGGATCCCCAATTTCCTGCTGAACGGTTCAGAGGGCATAGCAGTAGGTATGATCACCTCTACGCCCTGTCATAACCTTTCCGAGCTCTGTGACCTCTGCTCGGCCTTTGTGGACAACAGGGAGATGAGCCTGGATGAGATGCTTGAGATCATGCCCGGCCCTGATTTTCCCACCGGAGGCATAGTTGCCAATCGTTCTGAGCTTCGTGAGATATATGCCACGGGTACCGGAAGGATCAGGATAAGGGGAAGGCTTGAGTTCCAGCCTGCAAAGAGGCGTGAAGACAAGGATAAGCTCTGCGTGACTGAGATCCCCTATACGATGATCGGAGCAGGCATAGGCAAGTTCATGCAGGACACGGCCTCACTTTCTGAAAACAAGACTCTTCCTGAGATCACTGACATAGGCAATGCCACCTCATCTGATGGAGTCAATATCTTCATAGAGCTTAAGAAGGATTCGGCTATCGAGCGCATATCCAATATCCTTTATAAAAAGACGAAGCTTGAAGACAGTTTCCCGGTAAATATGCTTGCCATCTACAATGGACGTCCGGAGGTCAT
The DNA here is from genome assembly GCA_944382125.1 of uncultured Lachnospiraceae bacterium. GTDB lineage: Bacteria > Bacillota > Clostridia > Lachnospirales > Lachnospiraceae > Avilachnospira. Next base: position 4,897 of record CALWMV010000050.1, on the reverse strand, counting down.
GGATCTTCGGGGCATACTTACTGCCTGGCTGGATTTTCAGCATGAGATACTTACAAAGAAGTATACAGAGCTGTTAAGGAAGGAAGAGGACAAAAAGGAGATCCAGGAGGGACTCATACAGGCCTGCAATATCATCGATCTGGTCATTGCGGTCATCCGCGGAGCAAGAAAGCGCCAGGACGCTGAGAACTGCCTTGTAAACGGAGATGTCTCAGGCATAGCCTTCAAGGACCCCGGGCTTAAGGACCAGGCCAGGAATCTTGCCTTCACAAAGCGTCAGGCCGATGCCATACTTGAGATGAGGCTTTATAAGCTCATAGGCCTTGAGATCCTGGAGCTTGAGAAGGAATATAAAAAGACTGTAAAGGCCGTAAAGGAATACCGCAGCATAATAAAGGGCAGCGATAAAAGAGATGAGCTCATAAAGCAGGAACTGGCGGATATCAAGGCCCGCTACGGCTATCCCAGAAGGACTGAGCTCCTGGACCTTTCCGACATCGTCATAGAGGAGAAGCAGCCCGAGGAAGAGCCCGCAGTATTTGTGATGGACAGGCTCGGATACTGTAAGCTCATAGACGAACAGGCCTATCTCAAGGGCAAGGAGACCGTAGAGCAGGATAACAAATATATCATTCCGGCCCTCAATACGGATACGGTGCTTATATTTACGGACAAAGGCAATCTCCACAGGCTCAAGCTCCTTACCGTTCCTCTGAAAAAGCTTAAGGATAAGGGCGTACCCCTTGATAATCTGACAAGATTTGAGGCTTCAAAGGAGGAGATCCTTTTTATGTGCAGGGCTTCGGAGCTTCAGGGAAAGAACCTTCTCTTTGCCACGACGGGAGGACTCATAAAGCAGGTGGCTTCAGAGGAATTTGAGACCAACCAGAGAATGGTGGCTGCAACGAAGCTGGATGAGGAGGATACTGTCTGTGCCATCGAACCGATAGATGAGATAGGCCAGAATACGGTCGTATGCTACAGTGAAGGAGGATATTTCCTGAGATTTGCCCTGGACGATGTTCCGCTTCTCAAAAAGTCGGCAAAGGGAGTGAAGGCTCTGAGGCTGAAGGCCGGAGACAGACTTATGGGGGCAAGGATAGTAAAGGATGATCCTGTAGTCGAATACAAGGGAAAAGAGATACATCTTAAGCAGCTTAAGATAGGTCTCAGAGGCAGTGCCGGAGTGAAGCAGAGGAGCTGATCGGAGGCTTTGAAACCACAGGGAGTGTTAATATTTTAACACTTTACAATACATTATTTTTGATGTAAAAAAACACGTGACATATAAATATATATGAGATAGAATACAAAGTATATTATTATTGTATGAGAGGTCCTTATATGGAATTGCGTGAATCCAAGTCGGAATTGCTCCTGGATCTCAGTCACAGTCTGGCATTTCCCTTGTTCAAGAAATTCGACCATCCCTGGGAGGTACTTCCCTATATCAAAGAGTTTATCCTTCAGGCCGGAGCGGAGCTTCCGGCGGAGGAATACGATCATCCTGATGAGGATATCTGGATACATAAGACAGCCAAGGTATTTCCATCAGCTTATATAGCAGGGCCATGCATCATAGGAGCCAGGACGGAAGTACGTCACTGTGCCTTTATCAGAGGCTCGGCCCTGATAGGAGAGGATTGTGTCGTCGGGAATTCCACGGAGCTCAAGAATGTGATACTGTTCGATCATGTTCAGGTCCCCCATTATAACTATGTCGGCGATTCGATCCTGGGATATTATGCCCATATGGGTGCCGGAAGCATAACCTCCAATGTCAAGAGCGACAAGGCCCTTGTAAAGGTACATTTTGCGGACGGGGACTGTGAGACGGGACTTAAGAAGTTCGGCGCCATAGTGGGCGACCATGTTGAGGTTGGCTGCGGCTCCATCCTTAATCCGGGGACCGTAGTCGGAAGGGAGACCAATATATATCCCCTTTCCAGCGTAAGATGCGCTGTGGATGCTTCTTCGATATATAAGTCTGCTTCTGAGATAGCAAAAAAGCTCTAAAAGTTTTCGGGAGGTGTATATGCGGAAAATATGTGACAACGTATATGAATTTACACATCCTCTTATCCAGCATAAGATCACGATGCTTCGTGATAAGAATACCGGAACCAATGAATTCCGCAAGATAGTGGAAGAGATCGGCATGCTGATGGGTTTTGAGGCCCTTGAGGATCTGCCGATGGAGGATATAGAGGTAGAGACCCCCATAGAGAAGTGCAAGTCACCGGTCATATCAGGAAGGAAGCTTGCCATAGTGCCCATACTGAGGGCCGGACTTGGCATGGTTCCCGGACTGCTTGCCCTTACACCCACTGCCAAGGTGGGACATATAGGCATGTACCGTGATGAAGAGACCCATCTTCCCCATGAGTATTTCTGCAAGCTGCCGAGTCCGATAGAGGAGAGGACCATAGTGGTCACCGATCCCATGCTGGCAACGGGAGGCTCAGCCTCTGATGCAGTTACTCTTATAAAGCAGCACGGCGGAAAAAGGATCAAGTTCCTTTCCATCATCGCTGCTCCGGAGGGAGTCGAGAAATTCCACAGGGATCATCCTGATGTGGAACTATATATAGGACATCTGGACAGATGCCTCAATGATGCGGCTTATATCTGTCCCGGACTCGGAGATGCGGGGGACCGTATCTTCGGAACAAAATAAGGATATCAAAGGCCCGGTAAGTATCCGGCCTCGATATATAAAAGGATGCACCGGAGTGAGGAACATTTCATAAAGGTGCTCTTTGATTGCATCAAGCGATCCATTCAGTAAATTTAGATGGCAGGTAATTGAGTATGATTAGAATCATCAGACACAGCTTAAGAGAGTACAAGACGCCGGCTGTCATGACTATGGTATTAGTCATCATAGAGGGCATACTTGAGTGTATGATCCCTTTTACGATAGCCCAGCTAATCACGGGCGTCAGGGCAGGAGATATGGCTACCATACAGAGCTATGGCATAAGACTTATACTTCTTGCTTTGTTTTCCCTTCTTACCGGAGCAGGTGCGGGATTTGCCAGTGCCGATGCGGTGACGGGACTTTCAAGGAACCTGAGAAAGGATATGTTTGCGAAGATCCAGACCTTCTCATTTGAGAACATAGATAAGTTCTCGACTCCTTCCATAGTTACCAGGCTTACCACGGATGTAATGAACGTTCAGCAGTCTTTCATGATGATCATCCGTATGGTCATGAGGGCGCCGGTCATGATACTTTTCGCAACTATCATGGCCCTCAGGATATCAAGTGAGATCTCCATGCTGTTCCTCGGCCTTATCCCCGTGGTTGCCATCTGCCTTTTCGGAATAGTTAGGCTGGTAATGCCCATATTCAGGAAGGCCTTCCATAAGTACGATGACCTCAATGCTTCCATCGAGGAGGATGTAGAGGGCATAAGAGTTGTCAAGGCCTATGTTCACGAGGACCTGGAGATCCAGAAGTTTGAGAAGGCTTCTGCAAATCTGCGCAATGACTTCACAAAGGCTGAGCGTATCCTTGCCTGGAACATGCCCTTACTTCAGTTCTGCATCTATTCAGTCATAACCATAGTCCTTTATCTTGGTTCAATGACCATCATAGAGTCCCAGGGCCTGAAGCTCAATGTAGGAGGTATCTCCTCCATCGTTACCTATGGCATGCAGATACTTATGAGCCTTAATATACTCTCCATGGTATTTACCATGATCTCCATGTCCATGGAGTCTGCAGAGCGTATCGAGGAGATACTGGACGAGGAGCCCAGGATCAAGGATCCCGCAAATCCCATATTTGATGTCGCAAACGGCACTATTGATTTTGAAAATGTTTACTTTGCCTACGGCCCCAATTCAGCCGATGTGCTCAAGGATATCAATCTTCATATAGCAGAGGGAGAGACCATAGGCATAGTCGGAGGCACAGGTTCTTCAAAGACAACCCTTATAAGCCTTATCTCAAGACTTTATGATGTTACCGCAGGACGCGTACGTGTAGGCGGAAGGGATGTAAGGGAATACGATCTGGCTGCCCTCAGGGATGCGGTCTCAGTCGTACTTCAGAAGAATGTCCTTTTCTCCGGTACGATCAAGGAAAACATGCGCTGGGGCAATAAAAATGCTACTGACGATGAGATCGTGGAGGCATGTAAGCTTGCTCAGGCTGATGAGTTCATCAGCACTTTCCCTGACGGCTATGATACATACATAGAGCAGGGCGGAACCAATGTTTCAGGCGGACAGAAGCAGAGGCTCTGTATCGCAAGGGCACTTCTAAAGAAACCCAAGGTACTTATACTGGATGACTCCACCAGTGCTGTCGATACTTATACCGACGCTCTGATAAGAAAGGCCTTCAGGGAGTACCTCCCTCAGACCACCAAGATAATCATTGCACAGCGTATCTCTTCCGTTCAGGACTGTGACAGGATCCTTGTCATGCATAACGGAGAGATAAACGGAATCGGAAAGCACGAAGAACTGCTTAAGACCAACGATATCTATCGCGAGGTCTATGAATCTCAGCAGAGAAAGGCGGTGGAAGAGTGATGACAAAGACAGAGAAAAAACCCAGAACAGCCATGGGCTGGGTATTCCATGAGATATTCAAGACTTACCCCAGGCTCATGCCCATAACCATAGTCTGCATACTCATAAGTGCAGGCATCACAGCCATCCCTTCCATCTTCATGGAAAATATATTCGGCATAGTGGAAGCCGGACTTGAGGCAGGAGAGGACTGGTCAGTAGTAGGAGAAAAGGTAATACCCCTGGTGCTGCTCCTCGGAGGACTTTACGGCCTTTCCATAATCATAGCTTCCTTCTATCAGCAGGCTATCGCCATCATGGGCCAGGGCTCGCTGATGGCCATACGTAATCAGATGTTTGCTTCCATGCAGAA
>CALWMV010000049.1 GCA_944382125.1 uncultured Lachnospiraceae bacterium | reverse complement strand
TTGAGCATGCCGGTGGTGGAATACTCCTCCACCGTTATGTCACAGTTATCCACCGACTGAAGCTCCCTCTTCCAAAGCTCCACCGTCTCATCTGTGGTCTTTGATCTGTCGGATCTCAGATAAGCCGTGATGCTTCCGGTGCCTGCACTTGAGGAGAGCATATAGTCCTCCAGGTCCTCGTCCGCCGTGATCACGGCCTCCACCTTCCTGTAGGCCTCATCCTGGCCTTCTATGCCAAGTCCCGGCTCAGTCGCTATGGTGATATTGACAGTTCCCTCATCGGTCTCCGGCATGAGCTTCACGTCTATGTCCGTCGCCATGACCAGGGAAAGGATGAAGAGGCCCAGAGTCACCAGCAATGTGAGCTTCTTATGCCTGAGTATCTTCCTCATCAGGCTTCTGTACCCCGACTGCAGGCTCCTCATGAAGGAATAGGCCGGAGCCTTTGTCCTCTCAGCGGGCCTGTAATAGGTATAGCAGAGGGGCACTATGGTTATGGCTGAAAGCAGTGAAGCTGCCATACAGAACACTATGGTCATGCCCAGGGGCTTGAAAAACTGTCCTGAAAGTCCGCTCATGAAGCCCAGGGGCAGAAATACGACACAGGTGGTAAGGGTCGATCCGAAAACTGAGGCTCCCACAGTACGCACTCCGTTTACCGAGGCCTTCACATAGTTTACGAAACTCCTCTCCTTTTCCTCATCCATGGCACGGAAGCAGGCCTCCAGCACGACTATGGAATTGTCCACCATCATGCCTACGCCAAGTACCACGGAGCCCAGGGTTATGACATTGTACGAATATCCCATTGCCCACATCATGACCACAGCCGCCAGTATGGACAGAGGTATGGATGTAGCAACTATCAGGGAAGCCTTTACATCTCCGAAAAACAGGAACAGTACTATCGTGGAAATAACTATGGCCAGAGCCATGGTGCTCATGACGGAGCTTATGGAGCTTTCCACCATGTCGGCACTGTCGTTGACCACCCTGATCTCAACATTGGGATTCTGGGCCATGATCTTTGCCACGGCCTCCTCCACCTGATCCGATACATCCACGGCGGTATAACGCTGGTTGCGGTTTATGGACAGCAGTATGGTATCGCTGCCGTTATAGCGTCCCACCGCATCCTGGGCCTTCTGGGTCCTGCTGACATTGGCTATATCCTTAAGGTAGATGATATTGCCGCCGCCTGCGGTTATGGGAATCTTTTCAAGCTCCTCAGGAGTGGTATATTCAACTCCGCTGGAGATATTGAGCTCCGTGCTTCCGACTCCGGTCTCCCCTGCAGGCATCCTGAAGGAGGCAGCTCCCACAAGCTGAGCCACCGTAGTCATGTCTAGCCTGTACTGCTCCAGCTTCTCCGGTATCAGGCTTACGCTTATATATTCCTCAGAGCCTCCGGATATGTCCACTGAGGCTACCGAGCTCAGCTTCTCAAATTCAGGGACTATCTCCTTCTCGGTATAATTATAGATATTGTTGACGCCTTCCACATTGACGCTCAGATATATGGATGCCACCTGATTTATGTCCATCTCTATGATAGTAGGATCAGAGGCATCCTCAGGCAGGGATGAACGCACCAGATCCAGCCTCTTACGAAGATCTGAATAGGCATTGTCCATGTCCGTGCCGTATTCATACTGAAGCAGCACCATGGAATAATTTTCCGAGGACTGGCTGGTCATGGTATCCACACCGCCGAGGGTGCTTACCTCCTCCTCGATGGGCCTGGTCACCAGCTCATCTATGTCCTCAGGAGAGGCTCCTGCATAGGTAGTGGTCACTATCAGCATGGGCATGCTGATCTCAGGAGTCAGTTCAAGCCTGCTGTTGAAGATCGCCATGATACCGAAGAACACCAGGCACAGCACTCCCAGGAGTGTCGTGACCGGTCTCTTCAGGACCTGCTTGCTTATATTCGTCATGACAGGGCCTCCCCGGCTTCAGCCGCTTCTGCGGAAGCATCAGTTCCTGCCTCAGCTGCTTCTCCGGTGGCTCCGGACCCGGGCTCCTCTGTATCTGAGGTGCCATTTCCGGGAAGCACCTGTACCTTTGCCCCCTCATAAAGCTGGGCTGTCCAGGTCCTTATGACCGTATCCTCCTCGGAGATGCCCTCCAGGATCTCTGTGGAGGTCCCGTCGGAAAGTCCTGTCTTTATCTCCACCTTATGCACGGTGCCAGGCCTGTTGCCCTCTGCTATGAGCACTGACTCATCAAGTTCGGAGCCCTCGGCTCCCTCCTGCTCATCATCAAAGCTCAGGGTATAGGCATAGGTAAGTCCGCCGTCATAATACACCGCATCCGTGGGGATGGTAAGGACATCCCTGCTGCTCTCAGGGCTGAAGTATACCTTTATGCCGGATCCCGTCACCAGCTTAGTGTCTCCCTCTATGGAGGCCTCAACGGGATAAAGGCCGGTAGAAGTATCGGGCATGGAAGCCACCTGCTTTACCACTGCCTCATAGGTCTCTCCCTGCTTCTCAAGCCTTATGCTGTCCCCGGCGCTTATGCCGTCCAGCAGTCTGTCCGTCACGGAAAATACCACCTTCTGGATCCCGGAGCCCGAGATTACGCAGACCTGAGCACTGGGAGAGGCTATGGCATTGATCTCCATGGACTCCGACTCTATCACACCGGTGACAGGGGCAGTGACCACCGCATTTTCCACCTGAAGATCATAGGCCAGCTGGGCTCCTTCCACCTGGAGTTCTGCCGCATCAAGCTGGGCCTTTGCCTGCTCGTAGCCGGAATCCGCAGATTCCCAGCTCTGTCTGGAAATATCCCCTGAGGCATAAAGAGCATTCATGCGGTCCAGGTTGGTGCTCGCCGTATTGACTGCAAGTCTTGCCGTCTCAAGCTGGACCTTTGCGGAATCCAGGGTGATCTTGGCAGAATCTATCTGGGCTTCGTTGTCTATGCGGCAGATCGGATCTCCCTCATTGACTGTATCCCCCTGCTCCACATAGATCTCCTTTATCTCTCCGGAGGTCTTGGGGACCACATAATATACATTGTCAGGCATGACCGTGCCCACCAGGCTGGTCTCTATCTCTATATCGCCGTACTCAGGAGAGATAACGGATACCGTGGGCAGAGGTGAGGTCTCCACAGCCTCCTCCGGCTTCATCAGCCTCATGACCACGGCCGCAGCTATGAGAAGAAGACAGAGGCCCACGGCTATGCGCCAGGCAGTCCTGCCCCTGTTTCCTCCGCTCTCTTCTTCACTATTTATCCTCTGCTCCTCAGCCGTCTCCTTAAGCCTGCTTTCCTCCACCTTCATATCCTCACTCATCTTTTTTCCACTCCTTCCCTGAATACCCGTATAAGTTCATGGAAGATATCCATGGTTTCCTTTTCCTTCTCAGGATACATGACTATCCTTGCAGCCGTCATGGCAGTCAGCAGCCGGAAATGGACCACCGCTGCCCTGAACACCCCGGGAGACTCCACATTGAGCCTGGTCCTGTCCATCTCCTCCCAGATCCAGTCCGCAAGGTCATTCCCTGAATCATCACAAAGATCCTTTATATCCTCTGAGGTAAATAAGCCCGCATTGGAAAGGATATTGATCCTGCTTCCCTTCTCCTGCTCCCTTATCTCCCTCACATAATAATATACCAGCTCATCCAGCATGCTCACCGGATCGAAGCCGTGCCGCTTCAGCATGGCCTTGATGTCCTCGGTCTCCTGATGCTTATGGCTGCGCATGATATACATCAGCACATCATGCTTATCCTCAAAATATGTATAAAAGCTGCCTCTGCTGATGTCCGCATCCTTTATGATGCGATTGATGGATACATCCTCCATCGGATGCTGGGCAAACTCTTTGTAGGCTGCCTCCAGTATGCGTTTTCTCTTCTCCTCGTTAAGCCTCAAAAACCTCTCGCTTGGCATAGTTACCTCCGAAAAAACAAAGCAAGTGACACTCTGTCAGTCTAGTAGACAGCTTGTCACTTGTCAATATCATCGGTATCCATTTAATCAAATGTTTATAATTATATCTCAGCGCCTTCCGCACCCTCGGATCAGCATCTGCCTGCTGCGCCTGAGATTTTTCAGAGTCTGTCATTTGGTGCTTCCCGGTGCCCACTGTGCCCCCGGCTCAGCGTCTTCCGTGCTTAATGGGTTTCTTCTCTCCGGCCCTGTTCTTTTCCTCTTCCTCCTGACGGAGCTTCTCCATCACGGCCTTTTTCTGATTCTCTATATGCTTCTCAACTGCCTTTATGCCGGCCTCCCGGTCTCCGTTTTCCAGCGAGGCTATGATGCCCGCATGCTCCCGGGTCAGGGAATCCCTGTAGTTCCTGTCCTTAAGGTACTCCAGCCTGTAGCGGTACATATTTTCCTTAAGATTGTTGAGGAGCTCCCTGAGCTTTTCGTTGTCCGCCACATCATATATGATGAAATGGAAGGCCTCATCCGCATTGGTCATGTCTATGAGGGTTCCCTTTGCAACAGCATCTGCAAATACATCCTCCGCCTTCTTGAGCTTCTCTATGTCCTCCGGCTTAATATTATCCATGGCAAGAGAAAATGCCAGCTTCTCCAGGGTCATGCGTACCTCCAGCACATCCTTTAACATCTTCTCGGATATGCCGGCCACCTCGGCGCCCTTTCTGGGCACCATATTTACCAGACCCTCCTTCTCAAGCTTCCTGATGGCTTCCCTTATGGGGGTACGGCTCACACCCATCTTTTCCGCAAGCTGGATCTCCATAAGCCTCTCGCCCGGCTGAAGCTCTCCCTTGAGTATGGCCTGTCTGAGAGTCGTGAATACCAGATCACGAAGGGGCATATATTCATTGAAGTTGACAGTAAAATCCGTTCCCATATCTGCTCCCTTTCACTTAATGACTTTAGTGTATAAAAAAAAATACAATTTTGCAAGCACTTGAAATGCAAAATTGTATTTTTGTGCACATTGTATACAGTATTCAGATAAACTCCGTAAGCTCCAGGTCTGATATGGCTCCCGAAGAAAGCATCTCCTTAAGGCCGTCCCTGGCGGCCTCCGCCCTGGCCCTGTCTTCAAAAAGTCCGTATACCGTAGGACCGGATCCGCTCATAAGGGCTCCAAGAGCCCCAAGCTCCAGCATCCTTTGCCTGAGCTCAGCTATCAGGGGCTGCCGGGCTTCCGTCACGGGCTCAAATATATTGATAAGATCACTGCAAAGCTCTCTTACATCCCCGGCATCACAGGCTCTGATGAGTCCGTCTATGCAGCCTCTCCGATGCGCCCTGCCATCCTCATCCTCCATAAGCCCGCTTTCATCTATGGCCTTATATATGCCTCCGGTGGCCACGCCTTCTGAGGGCTTTGCCAGCAGCACATAAAGATGGGGAGCCTTTTTAAGGGGCGTAAGTATCTCTCCTATGCCCTCTGCGAGGGCCGTCCCTTCCATGACGCAGAAGGGCACGTCAGCTCCGAGCCTTACTCCCAGCTCTCTAAGCTCTTTTTCATCAAGACCGAGTTCAAAAAGACTGTTCATGCCCTTAAGGACTGCCGCCGCATCCGCCGAGCCTCCGCCGAGCCCTGCCTGGGAAGGGATATGCTTTACGGCCTTTATGGATACTCCCTTTCTCAGGCCGCAGTGCTCCTTAAGAAGGGCAGCTGCCTTATACATGATGTTGCGCTCATCTTCCGGAACGTCCGGGCCTGCTCCCGCAAGGCTAAGGCTGATCTCGTCCTCCTCAAGGGCCTCAAGACTGACCTCATCGCAGAGGCCTATGCTCTGCATGATCATGCGGACTTCGTGATAGCCATCATCCCTTTTTCCCAGTACATCCAGTCCCAGATTTATCTTTGCGAATGCTTTGACATCCATGCCTTTTCCGCCTCATCATCTCCCAGGAGCTCATAGGAAAGTCCCAGCTCCTTTGCCGTATAATCCGTTCCCCTGGTCTTTGCAAGCAGCTTCCTCAGATATGCAAAGCAGGCCTCCTCGCCCTCCTCCTTCATGGTCCAGAGGGCCTTTTCCAGCACAGCCCTTGTATCCTTATGCATTATGACCCTGCTCCTGGTCCTTGAATAATAGGCCCAGGCATCAGCCTTCGTATAGGCACTGCCGTTATATGCCATGCAGGCCGCCCGCCTGTCGCAGACCATCTCCGCCACATAGCGAAGGGGCATCTTGCAGCCTATGGCCACCTCCGGCACGGCCGCGGTAAA
>CALWMV010000048.1 GCA_944382125.1 uncultured Lachnospiraceae bacterium | reverse complement strand
GTCCCTGAAGCGGCAAGGCAGGAAGCCTGTCATATCATCCTTGGCTTCTGCCATAACCTTTTCAGATCCTGTTTTACTTGTTACTTTCTGCTGTAGCCTACTGAATTAAGGAATCTGTCAAAGTACTTTCTTCCCTCGGGAGTGCATTTGTATACTCCTGCATCCTCAAGGACCTTACAGAAGGCCTTTCCGATCTCTTCGTTTACGATGGGCTCAAGTGTCTCTGCATTGAGCTTCTCTCCGGCTCCGAGCCTCTCCCTTATCCACTGAAGGGTCCAGTCAAGGTGGCTCTCAAGCTCAGGCTTTCCGCTCATGGCTGTGCTCACAAGGCTGCAGAGCTTATCTGCATAAGCTTCTTTATCAGTCTCTGAAACTGCTGCGGAGGCCTCCTTTATGCAGTCTGAAACGGTCTCCTTAAGGAGTCCCATCTCCTTTTTGAGTCTTGCGGGAAGCACTGCCAGTCCCATGACCTCGATGAGGCCTATATTTTCCTTCTTTATATGATGGAGCTCCTTATGGGGATGATATATGCCCAGGGGATACTCCTCCGTAGTAAGATTGTTCCTCAGCACCAGATCCAGCTCATAGCGTCCATTCCTGAATCTGGCTATGGGCGTGATGGTGTTGTGAGGCTCTCCGTCAGTCTCCGCAAGGATCATTGCCTCCTCATCCGTATATGCCCTCCAGGCTGCAAGGATGCGGGATGCCTCGTTTATGATCTCCTCCGTATCCTCAGAGCTGAGCCTTATAACGGACATGGGCCACTTGATCATCTCGGCTCTGAAGCTGCCGTCAGCCTTCAGCACATCCGAAGGCGGCAGGTATTCAGCCTCCGCGCCGGCCTTTGCCATGGCAAACTCATAATTTCCGCCCTGGAAATGGTCATGGGTCAGTATGGAGCCTCCCACTATGGGCAGGTCCGCATTGGAACCCAGGAAATAATGGGGGAAGAGCTTCACGAAATCAAAGAGCCTCCTGAAGGTGGCCTCTGATATCTTCATGGGCGTATGCTCATAATTGAACACTATGCAGTGCTCATTATAATAAACATAGGGGCTGTACTGGAATCCCCACTTTGCTCCGTCAAGCTCCAGCGGGATGATGCGGTGGTTGTCCCTTGCGGGGTGATTGGTCCTGCCTGCATAGCCAACATTTTCAACGCAGAGCTGGCACTTGGGATATCCGGACTGCTTCATCTTCTTGGCTGCCGCTATATCCTTGGGATCCTTCTCCGGCTTGCTCAGGTTGATGGTTATGTCCAGATTTCCGTAATCGGTAGCTGTCTTCCACCTGAGATCCTTCTTGATCCTGTATCTTCTGATATAGTCACTGTCCTGGGATATCTTATAAAAATAGTCCGTAGCCTCCTTTTTATCTCTGGAAAGCTTCTCCCTGAAGGTCGAGATGACCTCATGAGGCATGGGCATCATGCAGTTCATGAGCTTGGTATCAAAGAGGTCCTTCTGGGTGATGGTGTCCTCTATCCTTCCTGACTCCACGGCAAACTGAAGGAGCTCTGAGAGTATAGCTTCAAGCATATCCCCCTTGGTCTCCTCGGCAAAGCAAAGGTGCTCCTCAGCGGGCTCCTCATACTCATCCAGTCCAAGCTCAAGGAGCATGCGGTTCCTTGCGTATATGGCATCATCCTCGTCTATCAGCCCGCAGTACAGGCCGTAGTCCACCAGATCCCTTATGGCTTTATTGACATTCATTTCATGTACCTCCCTACTCTTCTTATCATCTCGGCTCCTGCAAGCCCTATCAGAAGCCCCGCCGCAACACCTGCTGCTGCAAGGGCAGGAAGATAGGTCATTACATAAGGCCCTGCTATGAATGAGGCGCAGATAAGCTGTCCCATATTGTGCATGACACCTCCCGCGATGCTCACTCCGGTCACTCCGAATCTCCCGCTGCGCTTCATCATCAGCATGGAGACAAAGCTAAGCAAAAATCCCGACAGTGAATATATTATCGAAAACATATTCCCGAACATGAAGCCTGCGAGCACTATCCTGAGCACGGCCACCAGCGCACAGCCTCCGGCTCCTGCGGTATAAAGCAGGAAGATGGAAACTATGTTGGGCAGTCCTATCTTTGCTCCGGGCAGCATAAGATCCACCGGCAATATGCTTTCGATATAGGAAAGTACCAGCGAAAGAGCGACAGCGACTCCATATACGGCTATGCTTTTTTGCGGTACTTTCCTCATCCTCTCCTTATCAGCCCTGAAGTTTGATATTAGGATTTATAACGTATCCGTTCCTGTTCCTCTTCGGGCTCCTGGGCATCTCCCAGGCGTTGTGGTCCGTATGAAGGAGCTGGTGTGCCTTATGGCTGAGCGGCTCACCGAAGAAGTTATTGTAAAGGCTCCATACATCCGGATTCATATGTGAATATCTGATCTCTGCGTTGGCATCCAGGAAATAGAGATTCTTGCCTCTGCTGAAGGCCAGCTCATAGCCGTCATGCTGGGGCTGTCCGCCTCCGCCTACGCAGCCTCCGGGGCAGGCCATGACCTCAACGAAGTCATAATGCTTCTCTCCCCTCTCTATGGCAGTGAGCAGCTTCCTTGTATTGGAAAGTCCGCTGACAGCAGCCACATGAAGCTTGATGTCCTTGAGCGTGAACTCAGCCTCCTGTGCGTCAGAATCATCGCTCGCGGCTCTGACTACCTTGAAGGCATCGGGCTCGCAGTTCTCGCCCATGATCTTGAAGTATGCGGTACGGAGGGCTGCCTCCATGACTCCTCCGGTGGCTCCGAAGATCACTCCGGCTCCTGAGCCGTCCCTGAACAGCCTGTCGGGCTCCACATCCTTAAGCAGCTGAGGCAGGATATTGGTGCTCCTTATCATGCGGCAGAGCTCTCTCGTGGTGATGACTATGTCCGTATCGTGGCCTGCGTATTCTCCGTAGTAAAGAGGCATGTTTGCCTCGCCCTTCTTTGCAAGGCATGGCATGATGGCCACTGATACTATGTCCTCCGGCTTCTTTCCTATCTGCTCGGCAAAATATGTCTTCATGATCGCACCGAACATCTGCATCGGTGACTTGGCCGATGACAGCTGAGGAACGAGCTCGGGGAACTGGCTCTTTATGAACCTGATCCATCCGGGACAGCAGGAGGTGAACATGGGTCTGTCCTTGAGCTCTCCCTTTGTGAATCTCTCTATGAATTCGTTGGCCTCCTCCATGATGGTCAGGTCAGCTGAGAAGGTCGTATCAAATACATAATCAACGCCCATGCGCTTTAAGGCATCGAAGATCTTGCCGACGGTAGCCTGCTCGGGAGTGAGTCCTATGCCCTCTCCGAAGGCTGCCCTTACTGCGGGAGCCACCTGGACCACCACGGTCTTCTGGGGATTTGCGATGGCCTTCCAGAGCTTCTCCGTATCGTCCCTCTCCCTCAGTGCTCCTACGGGGCAGTGGGTTATGCACTGTCCGCAGAGAGAGCAGTCCGCTTCTCTTATGGTCCTGTTGCAGGTGACATTGATAGTGGTGCGGGAGCCTGTGCCCTCCAGATCCCAGATATTGAGACTCTGGATCTTGTCGCAGACCTGTATGCAGCGCATGCACTTGATGCACTTCTTTGAATCCCTAATAAGGGGGAAGGTCTCATCCCAGGGCTGTATCTCCAGATCCTTCTCGTATATGGCGTCATGGATATTGAGATCATTGGCGATCTTCTGAAGGGAGCAGTTGCCGCTCCTGGTACAGGTAGCGCAGAGGCAGTCATGCTCTGAAAGTATGAGCTGCACGGTACGGCGTCTGTCCAGTCTAACCTTGGGGCTGTTGGTATATACCACCATCCCCTCCTCAGCCGCATTGTTGCAGGCTGTGATGAGCTTATCCTTGCCCTCTATCTCTACCACGCAGACTCTGCAGGCCGCGATCTCATTGAGGCCCTTCCAGTAGCAGAGATGAGGTATGTTGATACCTGCGGAAGCCGCTGCTTCCATTATGGTGGTGCCTTCCTTTACGGTCACATCGATATTATCTATCTTAAGATTTACCATAATTTCTCACGACCTCCTTTGAATATTCCAAAGCCGAAGTGGTCGCAGCGCAGGCAGCGGTTGGCCTCCTGCTCCACCTCACCGGGCTTCATGCAGTTCTCCACAGCCTCAAAGTCGCACTTGCGCTCACAGGCCTCACGCTCCGTAAGCTCGACTCTTCCGCAGGGAAGACGGTCGCTGATATTGGGTATGGGTATCTCCACATCACAGCTTATGTCGTGATGATAGCCGAGATACTCATCTATGTTGGCAGCCATTACCTTGGCTGCAGCCACTGCCTTGATGACGGTGGCAGGTCCGGAGGCACAGTCACCTCCTGCAAATACACCGGGGATATCTGCAAATCCGCCGTTGGAAAGGGTCTCTATCCTGCCCCTCTTTACGGGTATGCCGGACTCCTCATAGTGCTTTGTCTCTATGTTCTGGCCTATGGCCACGATAAGTGTCTGACAGGGGATGAACTCCTCCAGCTCTCCGTTGGGAACCACGGAAGCCCTGCCGTCCTTTATAAGGCTTATCATCTGAGGGGTCACGCGTATGCCCTTTACATGGCCCTTTTCATCTACCTCTATGCCTGCAGGTGCCTTGAGGGTCTGTACCTCCACGCCCTCGGCTATGGCTCCCTCTATCTCTGCAGGAAGGGCGGTCATGTCTGCAACTCTCCTTCTGTAGACTATACTTACTTTCCTGGCTCCGAGCCTTATGGCGGTCCTTACGGCATCCATGGATACGTTGCCGCCTCCTATGACTGCCACATCCTGGCCGCTTAAGTCTATATGCTCTCCCATGCCTACGGCTCTCAGGAAGCCAACGGCACTCATCACGCCCTCTGCATCCTCATTGGGAAGTCCCAGCTTCTTATCCGTGGAGGCTCCGACGGTTATGAGCACCGCATCATACTCCTTACGGAGCTCCTCAAGCTTGATATCCGTTCCGACCTTGACTCCGTACTTTACCTCAATGCCGGTCTCAAGGATGGCGTCCGTATCCTCCTCAAGCCTCTCCTTGGGCAGTCTGTAGTTGGGTATGCCGTAGCGCAGCATGCCGCCAAGCTTCGGAAGCATCTCATATACGGTCACCTGGTGACCCATGAGCTGAAGATAATATGCCGATGAGAGTCCGGAGGGTCCGCCTCCTACCACCGCGATCTTCTTTCCGGTGGAAGGGCCGCACTTCGGTGCAGGTACCTTGCCGGCATAATCCGCAGCGGCTCTCTTAAGTCCTCTTATATTGATTGAAGAATCCACCATGTTGCGGCGGCAGCGGGCCTCACAGGGATGCTCGCAGATAAATCCGCAGGTGCAGGGGAAGGGATTGTCCTTCCTTATAAGAGCGATGGCATCTGCAAACCTTCCCTCTCTGACAAGGGCTATATATCCCGGTATATCCACATGAGCGGGGCAGAGGGCAACACAGGGCACGGGCTGAGATGTCATGCAGGTACAGCGCTTATGCTTCACATGCTCCTCATAATCCTCACGGCAGTTAAGCACGCTCTTAAGCACCATCTCCGCTGCCTCATAGCCTATGGCACAATCCGCAGTCTCTCTCACGGACCTGGCTGTATCCTCAATGATGTCAATGGTCTCATAATCAGCTTTGCCGTCCAGCACGTCACTGAGAAGCTTGTTGAGCTGCATAAGTCCTATACGGCAGGGTGCACACTTACCACAGGACTGAGCATGGCACATCTCAACAAAGACCCTCGTGATATCCACCGGGCAAAGTCCGGGCGGGCTTGCCACTATCCTCTGCTCGAGGTTCTTATAGATGGACTCGACGACAAGCTGAGACTTACTGGGTGTAAGAATCTCCAGTCTGCTCATAAATACATAACCTCCGACTAATTCAAGTGGGAAGCCGACCCTCCCCACTTTAGATAATTGATGTAATGTAAATTATAGCATCTTCATTGTCCATTTTCCACAAAGGATTGTGCTTTAATTAACAAAACTTCTTATCATCCGACAACCAGGAGGCTGACGGACCAGGTAAACTTAATATAAATAAAAAACTGTGAGAAACTTCGTACAGCCGCTTTTCCTCATTTGCTGCGGCTGTCTTGCCATTATTTGCCGAGGACTGTCTGAGAAAGGACAGCAAAGCTGTTCCTTTCGAGTTCCGCAGGCAAATACTTATGGTAAACAGCTGCAGCAAATGAGTCTTGGCTGTGAAGTTTCTCACAGTATTTTTTAAAATTTATTGCGTTTTAATCAACCAGCTTCTCCAGCTCCTTGACGTGCTCCGTCTGATTGGAGTTGACATGGTGTGCCTTCTGGGCATAGAGATTGAC
>CALWMV010000047.1 GCA_944382125.1 uncultured Lachnospiraceae bacterium | reverse complement strand
TTAAAAAACAGCCCATCGGCATGGATACCTGGATAAGCTTCTCCTTTGGACTTATAGGTATGTATATCATGATCGACAACACGGGCAATGCTGCTCTTTTTGCCATATTCATAGCGATCGGAGTAGGTGTCCTCAACGTACTTGCACGCACCATAAATGCAAGGCTGTCCCAGGAGACCGGTCCCCTGTGCGGATCATTTATCAATCATCTTACCGGACTGCCTTTGTCACTGATACTGTTCCTTATCCTCGGAAGCGGTATGGCAGGCCATGCAGGACTCCAAGTCTTTGATCTCTCAAAGCTCTGGATGTATCTTGGAGGCACCATCGGGGTCCTGACCGTGCTTCTCGGAAATATCACCGTGCCAAAGGTCGATGCTTTCAATATCACCGTGCTGTCCTTTGTCGGACAGTCCTTTACCAGCATGCTGATAGATATCATATTAGGCAATACCGGAAGCAGCACATCCTTTGCGGGAGGTGTGGTCATATGTTTCGGTATTCTTCTGGGAATGCTGGCAAAACATTATATTCATAACAAAAAGAGCCGGATCTGACCGGTTCTTTTTTATCAGCTTGCTTAATCTCTGTTATTTTATCCTGCTTATGACCGTGCGTGCCGCCTTGACTCCGGAAGCACCTGCCTGAGCAAGTCCTCTTGTCACTCCGGCTCCGTCTCCTACTGCAAAGAAATTGGGGAGCTGAGTTTCAAGCTCTTCGGTGAGCCTGAGCCTTGCCGAATAGAACTTGACCTCCGCTCCGTAAAGCAGGGTGTCATAGTTGGCAGTTCCGGGAGCGATCTTATCAAGGGCATAGATCATCTCGATGATATCATCAAGCTGCCTCTTCGGAAGGGCCAGGGACAGGTCTCCCGGCGTAGCCGCGGTAAGTGTTGGATGTACGGTGGACTGGGCGAGCCTGTGTTCATTGGTTCGCACTCCCTTTACCAGGTCCCCGAAGCGCTGCACCAGCACTCCGCCTGCCAGCATATTGGAAAGGGATGCTATATGTTTTCCATACCTGTAGGGCTGATCAAATGGTTCCGTGAATTTATTGGATACCAGGAGGGCAAAGTTGGTATTGTCGCTCCGAAGGCTCTCATCCGAATATGAATGGCCGTTTACAGTATTTATGCCTTCAACATTTTCAGTGACCACATGGCCGTAAGGGTTCATGCAGAAGGTCCGCACCGTATCCCCGTACTGCTTTGTACGGTACACAAGCTTTGATTCATAGACCACATCCGTGATATGTTCAAATACCAGGGCGGGAAGCTCCACTCTCACTCCTATATCCACCTGATTGTTGATAAGGTCGAGCCCCAGCTTCTTGCACTGATCTGAAAACCATTCAGCTCCCGAGCGTCCCGGTCCTGCTATAAGATACTTAGCATTATATGTATCGCCATTTTCAGTTTTAAGGCTGTAGCTTCCGTCTTCCTCCACGTTTATCTCTGTGACTGCGGTATTGAAACGGAAGGTATGCTTGTCAGAGATATACTCATATATGCTTGTCAGTATCTGAAGATTTTTTTCAGTGCCAAGGTGCTTGACCCTTGCGGAAAGCAGATGAAGGTCGTGCTCCAGTGCCCTCTTCTTAAGTGCCATGGCCTCAGGCGTAAAGGTGGAAAATGTCTCCGTCGTGGCTCCATGGCGCACATTGAGGCTGTCCACATACTCTATGAGTTCCATGACCTCCTTTTCCGGCATGAAATCCGTAAGCCAGCCTCCGAAGGCCGTGGTGAAGTTATATTTTCCGTCTGAAAATGCTCCCGCTCCTCCGAAGCCGCACATGGTATCGCAGACCTTGCAGTGGATGCAGGACTTTACCTTGCCTGCAACTATCGGACAGGAACGATGATATATGTCCGGACCCTGATCCAGCACAAGCACTCTGGCCTCAGGGCATTTTTCCGCCATCTCATAGGCTGCAAAGATACCGGCTTCACCGGTGCCGAGTATTATAAGGTCATATCTTTCATTCATGGAGTTATCTTACCTTTCCTCTCTGAAATATGATTTTCCGAGGCTTGCAGGAGGCTGATCCTCCTTTTTGCTTCGTATGCTTGTTATTACCAGCACTAACAAAGTTACCACATAGGGGATCATCTTGTAAAGCTCCCGAAGCTCCATGTGGTCCATGCCGGTGGGGATGTAAAGGTAAAGTATGTATAATCCTCCGAAAAGGAAGGATGCCAGTATGCTGAGTTTGGGACGCCATACGGTAAATATGACGAGGGCTATGGCAAGCCAGCCACGGTCACCGAAGGCGTTGTTGGACCATACTCCCGTGGCATAGTCCATGACATAGTAAAGCCCTCCCAGGCCCGCTATCATGCATCCAAGGCAGGTGGCAGCGTATTTATATCTGGATACGCTTATGCCCACGGCGTCTGCTGTGTAGGGATCCTCTCCCACTGCCCTCAGATGGAGGCCTATCCTCGTATGGTTCAGCACATGGGATGCTATAAGGGCTATGGCTACTCCCAGATAGGCCATGAAGCCATAGGAAAGGAACAGGTCCCCGAAGGCACCAAAGCTGTCTGCAAAGGGCAGCTTCCTGCTGAAATATGCGCTGGTGGCTGTAAGGGCTATGGAGGGAACATCGCTGTCCACAAGCTTTATGAGGGAGCCTCCGAAGAAGTTTCCGAAGCCTATTCCGAAGGTGGTCATGGCAAGGCCCACCACATTCTGATTGGCCCTGAGGGTCACGGTAAGGAAGCAGTATAGGAGTCCCATAAGAAGGGATCCCAGAAGACAGCATAAAAGGGGGATAAGTACCGCAAGGACAGGATCCATCATTGAAGCATCCTGAAGGGACCTTTCATAAAAGAAGGCTCCGATGACTCCTGAGATGGCTCCCACATACATGACTCCCGGAATACCCAGGTTGAGATTTCCTGATTTCTCAGTGATTATCTCTCCTGTACAGCCGAAAAGAAGGGGTATGCCCTGCACCACGGCCCTTGGTATGAATGCCAGTAAAAAGCTCCACATACTTACTTCTCCTCCTTTGCAGTTTTTTTGCGGAATTGTATCTTATATCTTATGAAAAATTCACATCCTATGAGGAAGAACAGTATTATGCCCGTGATTATATCCGCATAGGAGTGATTAAGTCCGAAATTCGTGGATATCTCTCCTGCTCCTCTGTTCATGAATATGATGAGCAGGCTGGCAAATACCATGGTAAGGGGGTTGAACTTGCACATCCAGGCCACAAGGACTCCGGTAAATCCCTGGCCGTCCGCTATGGTGGTGGTCACCGTATGGTTGATGCTGCCCACAAGCAGGAGGCCCACCAGGCCGCAGAGGCAGCCTGAAAGGAGCATGGTCCTGACTATGGCCTTACCCACCTTTATGCCCACATATCTTGCCGTCTTATCACTCTCGCCTACTACCGATATCTCATATCCATGCTTGAAATAATTAAGATAGATATATATGAATGCAGTGACCGCTATGGCTACTATGATGGTAAGGAGATACTTGGAGCCGAATACCTCAGGCAGCCAGCCTATATTGGAATCCTGGTTTATGATGCCTATCTTTCCCGATCCCTTCGGTACCTCCCATATGATCGTAAAGTATGCCACAAGCTGAGTGGCTATGTAGTTCATCATAAGGGTGGACAGGGTCTCATTGGTATTCCATCTGCTCTTGAAGAAGGCAGGGATGAAGCCCCACAGGGCTCCTGCAAGGAGGCTTCCTGCTGCCATGCAGAGTATGACGAGGGCATTGGGAAGCTTATCTGAAAGGCATATCATGCAGGCTGCTGCAGCCAGTCCTCCCACAAGGATCTGGCCCTCGCCTCCCACGTTCCAGAACCTCATGCGGAAAGCCGGTGTCAGGGCCACAGATATAAGCAGGAGGATCGCAGTGTTCTGAAGGGTGATCCAGATCTTTCTCTTGCTTCCGAAGGCTCCGATGAAGATGGACTCAAATACGCTTAAGGGATCAAGTCCCGTGGTTATCATCGTCACGATCCCGCAAAGCAGAAGAGCCAGCAGTATGGCCGCTATCCTTACTCCGAATATTCTCTTAAGGCTGGGAGCATCCCTCTTTACTATATGGAAAAGGGGCTCTCTGATCCTTTTATTCATGGCTCTCACCTCCTCCTTGGCTGGTCATAAGTCTGCCTATAAGCCTTTTATCTGCGGTCCTGGCATCCAGTATGCCGCTGACTTTGCCGCCGCAGAGCACCATGATCCTGTCCGAAAGCTCCAGAAGAACATCCAGGTCCTCTCCCACAAAAATGACCGCCACGCCCTTTTCCTTCTGCTCGTTGATGAGGTTATATATGGTGTAGGAGGAGTTGATATCCAGGCCTCTTACCGCATAGGCCGTAAGGAGCACTGTAGGATCTGAGGCTATCTCCCTTCCCACCAGCACCTTCTGGACGTTTCCTCCCGAAAGCCTTCTGACCGGAGTGGTGATGCCGGGAGTCACGATCTCAAGCTTCTTCACTACTTCTTTTGCAAGCTTTTTTGAAGGCTTCCTGTCAGTAAAGGGGCCTTTGCCCCTCCTGAAGGTACGAAGCATCATGTTGTCGGCTATGTCCATATTGGCCACAAGTCCCATGCCGAGCCTGTCCTCAGGCACAAAGGACATGGACACTCCCATCTCCGATATGGAAAGAGGATCCTTGCCAAGCAGAGGCTCCCTCGTGCCGTCATCCCTTATATAGGTCACCTCTCCAGACTCCACGGGCTGAAGTCCCGCCACGGCCTCCAGAAGCTCCTTCTGTCCGCAGCCAGAGATGCCGGCCACTCCAAGGATCTCACCGGTATTGGCGGTGAAGGACACATCCTGAAGCTTGAGTATGCCCTCATCGTTCCTTACCGTAAGGCCCTTTACCTCTATCCTTGGCTTTACGCCCACGGGCTCCTCTCTCCTTATGTTGAGGGATACGGAATGGCCCACCATCATGCTGGTCATCTGTTCCACATCCATATCCTTCGTATCCACGCTGCCTATATATTCTCCGGCTCTTAAAACCGCCACCCGATCAGATATCTCCTCCACCTCATGCATCTTGTGGGTAATGATAACTATGGCCTTGCCGTCATTTTTCATCCTTCGGAGCACATCAAAGAGCTTCTCCGCCTCCTGGGGCGTAAGCACTGCCGTAGGCTCATCCAGGATAAGTATGTCAGCTCCGCGGTAAAGCACCTTAACTATCTCCACGGTCTGCTTCTGTGAGACGGACATATCATATACCTTCTGCTTTGGATCAATGTCAAAGCCGTACTTTTCGCATATCTCCCTGATCCTCTCTTCAGTCTCCCGGATATTGAGCTTTTCATGAAGTCCCAGGCTTATGTTTTCCGCAGCGGAAAGCACGTCCACCAGCTTGAAATGCTGATGCACCATGCCTATGCCGAGAGCATGGGAATCCCTCGGTGATCTTATGACTCTTTCGGTTCCATTTATATATATCTGTCCCTCATCCGGAAAATATATGCCTGAAAGCATATTCATGAGCGTTGTCTTGCCGCTGCCGTTCTCTCCCAGAAGAGCCAGTATCTCTCCCTTGTAAATATCGAGGTCCACCTTATAATTGGCCCGTACCGAGCCGAAGGATTTTGAGACCCCTCTAATCGAAACTGCTGCATTGTCAGCCTTCATCCATCATCCCCCTTTTCCCTGTCCTTCCGAAAATATAAGAGGACGGCGCGGCGATATTCGCTGTGCCGCCCTCGCAATGATCTTTGTCCTGCTAAAAGGCAGTCATTATTAAGTTCATCAGAATGCTGTATCCAAAAGATCGATGCCGTCTATCTGTACATCGAAGTAAGGTGCTGAACGAAGTCCGTCTGCAGACTCATTGAAGTATCCGTTCATCACAGCCTCGTGATCGGGAGTATAGTCCGCATCGGTATCCACATCAGCCATGTAGCTTGTAAGCTCTGCTCCGTCAACGGTAAATGTTGAAGTATCGAATACATGGAGCTCTCCTGCCATGATGGCAGCCTTGGCCTCCTCGATGGCCTCAGCCGTTCCCTCTGCCACGCAGCTTCCAAGCTCGCTGAGCTCTACGGAGCCGGTCTCAAGGGTGCCGCACCAGTCAGCAGGTATGGCCTTTCCCTCAGCTATGGAGTTCAGGCAGAGCTCAAAGTAAGGCTCCCAGTTGACCCTTGAGGATACAAGGAAGGTATTGGGGCAGGCCTCCTGAGTGCTTCCGTTATATGAAACATTGGGTACTCCGGCAGTCTCGCAGGCAGTGGGAGCTCCCATGGAGTCTGCGTGCTGGCTGATGATGACGCAGCCATTTTCAATGAGCTTATTTGCGCCTTCCTTCTCTGCAGTCTCATCGTACCAGGAGCCTGTGAAGGTGACTTCCATGGTGGCTGAAGGACATACGGA
>CALWMV010000046.1 GCA_944382125.1 uncultured Lachnospiraceae bacterium | reverse complement strand
AAGTTTCCGAAGACATAGCCGATAAGAAAACAGATGATCCTGTCCATATCAGGCCTCCTTATCCTTCCTCTCCCTTATGAGCAGCCTGATGGGAGTGCCCACAAAGGAAAATGCGTCCCTTATCCTGTTCTCTATATAACGCTGATAGGAGAAATGGAAAAGCTCTCTGTCATTTACAAAGGTCACAAAGGTAGGAGGCTCCACGCTCACCTGGGTGGTGTAGTAGATCCTGAGCCTCTTGCCCTTATCTGAAGGAGGCTGTTTAAGGGCACAGGCTTCCGTGATGATCTCATTGAGGACTCCGGTCTGTACCCTGAGGGTCTGGGACTGCCTTACCTTGTCTATCTCCGTGAAGAGGTTCTGGAGCCTCTGTCCCGTAACGGCGGAGATAAAGAGTATGTCCGCATAGGACATGAAGGAGAACTTCTGACGAAGCTCCTCCGTGAACCTGTATATGGTCTTGTCATCCTTATCGGGAACTATGTCCCACTTGTTGACGGCGATTATGACTCCCTTGCCCCTCTCATGGGCTATGCCAGCGATCTTGGTGTCCTGCTCGCTTATGCCCTGGGAGGCGTCTATGACAACTACTGCGATATTGCAGCGGTCTATGGCTGCCACAGTCCTGATGATGGAGTATCTCTCTATATCCTCCTTGATCTTTGACTTCCTTCTGAGGCCTGCCGTATCTATGAAGACATATTCCTCTCCGTTATGCACCACGGCTGCATCCACCGCATCCCTGGTGGTTCCTGCTATGTCAGAAACTATCATGCGGTTCTGACCAAGGAGCCTGTTGATTATGGAGGACTTCCCCACATTGGGACGTCCCACTATGGCTATACGGGGCCTGTCATCCTCTTCGTCAGCTATGTTGGCATCGGGAAGCTTGTCAACTATCTCATCCAGCAGCTCTCCGAGGCCGGTCCTGCCCTGAGCGGATACGGGTATGGGGTCACCCATGCCGAGGCTGAAGAACTCATAGACATCATTCTGCTGCTTCTGGAAGCTGTCCACCTTATTGACGCAGAGGATCAGGGGCTTGCGGCTCTTCCTCAGCATATTTGCAACATGATAATCAGCGTCTGTCACTCCATCCCTGACATCGGTCAGGAAGACTATGACATCCGCCGTATCTATGGCTATCTCTGCCTGTTCCCTCATCTGACGGAGTATCACATCGTCTGAATCAGGCTCGATGCCGCCCGTATCTATAAGCGTAAACATCCTGCCGTTCCAGTCACAGTCCGCATATATCCTGTCCCTGGTCACTCCCGGAGTATCCTGGACTATGCTCAGCTTGGTGCCTGAAAGGGCATTGAAAAGCGTGGACTTTCCCACATTGGGTCTGCCCACCACTGCTACTATGGGTTTACTCATAATTACCTCACAAAATGTCCATCTTAATATAAAGAGTATATAACAGGACGGTACCTTTTTCTACAATAAATTGCCGGATTGTATTTTTTCGTAAATTTTGTTGTTTGTTCTTTACTCATTTGTTACAATAAGCTCAAAGAGACATGATCTGCTTTGTTTCTCTTTGGAAAGGATCCCCTCATGTCGATATCAAACGAATATATCATAGAGGACATTCCCATAGCTCCTCTTAAGATCGCTGCGCATATCAGCGCAAGACCTCTTGCCGAGATGGTGGATAAGCATCTGGTAGGATTTCGTAAGAACGATTATAAGTATCTCAAGGAGACATATAAGGACAGCCTTCTTTTAAAGGGCTTTGCCCCTGATACCTTCCTTCTTGATCTGGACTGCCCCCGTTTCGGCTCCGGTGAAGGAAAGGGTGTCATCAAAGAATCCACCAGAGGCGTGGATGAGTTCGTTATATGTGACATCACCAACTATTCCAATACCTACACGGTAAACGGATTCGTAAACCACATGTCCCCGGACGACAATTATCAGGATATGAAGCGTATCATAGGCGCATCAGTGGCAAGATGTCACCGCGTCAATGTCATCATGCCCTTCCTGTATTCCTCCAGGCAGCATAAGCGTACCAAGAGGGAGTCCCTGGACTGTGCCATGGCTCTTATGGAGCTGGTCAATATGGGTGTCAAGAACATCATAACCTTCGATGCCCATGATCCCAGGGTCCAGAACGCCATACCCCTCTCCGGCTTCGATAACATCATGCCGACCTACGCCTTCGTCAAGGCACTGCTGCACTATGACCCCAATATCCGCATAGACAAGGATAACTTCATGGTCATCTCCCCGGATGAGGGTGCCATGAACAGGGCCGTATATCTGGCCAATAACCTGGGCGTGGATATGGGTATGTTCTATAAGCGAAGGGACTACTCCAAGGTCATAAACGGACGCAACCCCATCGTTGCCCATGAGTTCCTCGGAGCCTCCGTGGAAGGCAAGACAGTCCTTGTAGTGGATGACATGATCTCCTCCGGTGATTCCATGCTGGATACCGCAAGGGAACTCAAGGAAAAGAAAGCTAAGAAGGTCATCGTATGCTGCACCTTCGGACTCTTCACCTCCGGCTTTGACAAGTTCGATGAGTTCTATGAGAAGGGCTATCTGGACTGCGTCATCACTACCAATCTTAACTACAGGCCGGATACGATATATACAAAGCCCTGGTATTGTGAGGCTGACATGAGCAAGTACCTTGCTTCCATCATCAATTCCTTCAATTATGATGTATCGCTGAAGCATGCCATGCAGTCCACGGAGAAGATACAGCATCTGCTCAGAGGCCACAGAAGCGACGGCTATGAGTACGAGGGCACGATCTTCGACCAGAAGCACTGACGATCTTACAGATAAGATAAGACCGATCCCCAGCAGCTCCTGCAGACGGATCGGTCCTTTTTTGATCTCTGACGCTCTTTTATTCTTCCCAAGGCTCTGATGCCCTGTTTTTCTTTTCCAGTCGTCTTATGTCTATAATCTGATAATCTTCTTTTATCTTTTTTATCAGATCATGCCCTTTTTATGGAGCATATAGCTGTATACGCCTGAAAGGATGATGACCAGCATCATGATATAGCTCTGGTAGGTCGAGAAGAAAGTCCTTCCAACTATCAGTATCAGGATGATGGGCAGAACTATAGGAAGTATGGCCTGCTTCGGATACTTTGCGATGTAAGGGAACAGTATTGCTCCGAACAGGGCAGGCACCACATTATCGAAGGCAGGTCTCAGAAACTCGTTGTTGTATACGGGCTCAAAGAGGGGTGCCAGGAACAGCATGCCAAGGAACAGCACAGCGGTGGTCACAAAGGTGGAGGCTGCTACTGCTATGATGGAGATGACATTGGCCTTGTCCGAGCCGGGCTCCACTCCTGCTACCTCCATGGCGTTGACTGCTGCCGGTATCTTCATATTGCTGACATTACCGGTGACGCAGGCCATGTAGAGGGCTCCGGGTCCGATGATGGGTGCATAGCTTAAGTTCTCACATACTGCGGATATCGCAAAGGTAAGGAATATGGGCAGCGTAGCCTCTATGACTACAGGCCAGTCTATGGGGCTGTTGAAAGCCATTGAAAGTCCGAAGGGTACTGAAGCAAAGGCTATCAGTGCCAGAAGCACCGTAGACCTTCCCAGGAGATATACTTTATCGTCGTAAGTCATGTTCTTCATTATGTCCGTCTCCTCCTTACATCAGCTGATTTACCACACAGGAAAGCAGCATGCCGACTATCATGCTGAGGGCCAGGGAGAACTCCTTTAAGCCCTTTACCTTCTGTGCTATCTTGCCTATGATGAGTGCCGATACGCCTGCACCGAGTATGGCAGCCCAGGCGGTGACATTGGTCACATTGGTAAGATAAGGCGTAGCCATAGTGCCGTAAAGCCCAAGGAACATGGCCGTGGTTATGATGGGCACCAGGGCAGCATTCTTGCCCTTAAGCACCTGGACCTTCTTGTCATAGGTCTTGAGGAAGAACAGGTTGAAGATGTTTCCTCCCAGTATACTGACCGTTACGACGAATACTATGCCTATAAATATATCCGCAGGGATATCAGGTACGGTGATGGACTCAAGTCCGAAATTCTCTGCAGCCATGTTGGCAGCCATGGTCTCATAGGAGGCTGAGCCCACGACGCTCAGTCTCAGCCACGGGAAGTAACGTCCCAGTGAAGGCACCAGTATCAGGTAGCTGATGATTATGGGCAGTGAAGGCAGTATCGAAAATACCGCAGAGCTTACTGCTGCCTCTCTCATCTCGGCATCCGTCATATCGAGCTCATGTCCCCTCTTTACCCCGAGTATCAGGAAAAGGATGGGCTGCAGGAGCACAACAAGTATTGTAAATCCGCAAAGCATGGCCATTACGGAACTGTTAGCTATCTCAAGATGTGTCATACTTATCTCCCTTTAACTTTTATTTTGCTGAATGGAAGGTTTCTGCTCCGGATCACTCGTCAAGCCTGGGTCCGATCTCATCGGGGATCGGGCACTCATACTTTCCTCCGGTCTCTTCCTTCAGCTCTGCCTTTGCCTTCTCGGCAAGCTCAGGCTCATCTATAAATCTTGCGGCTGCAAGGGCAAGCACCTCTCCGGCTCTCAGCATGGCCTTATGTCCTATGCCGGTATTGCCATGAGCGCACATCTGCCAGGTATGGCCCGGTGTGCAGAGGGTCGCAGTAGCCGTTGAAAGCCAGGCTGTGGGCATGACATAGCTTGCATCTCCCACGTCTGAGGAACCGAACTGTATCGGCCTGTCCCATCTGAGGGGAGCAATGCCTGTATGCAGAGGCTCTGCTATATACTTATCAGCCTCAGCTCCGAAGTTCTTCTTTATGCCTGCTTTGAAGGCCTCTATCTCATCATGGCTGTAGGAGTTATAGAAGAATTCGTGAGCAAGCTCAAGGTCGCTCTTATCAAAGTCAGGAGCACCCAGCTCCTCAAGGGACTCCTGAAGCACCTCGGATACCACATGGTTGGGAATGAAATCAGAAAGTCCTGCATAGAGCTCGTAGCTCATCTCTGTGCCTGTCATCTTTGCGGCACCCTCAGCTACGTCTATGACACGCTTCAGTATATCCTGTACCTGCCAGGACTTGGGAGCCCTTACAAAGTAATGCACGCAGCTGTGTCCCTGTACCACATTGGGGGCTATGCCTCCCACATCCCTGTAGGCGTAGTGTACCCTTGCATCAGAGATTATATGCTCTCTTAAGTAATTGACTCCGACACTCATAAGCTCTGCAGCATCCAGGGCTGAACGTCCCTGATCGGGAGCTGCCGCAGCATGGGAAGTAACTCCCTTGAAGCGGAAAAATACGCTTACGTTGGCAAGGGTCGAGCTGGTAACTACGGCATTGACATCGGCAGGATGCCAGGTGAATGCCACATCCACCCCGTCAAACACTCCGTCTCTTGCCATAAGGGTCTTGGAGTTGCCCTTTTCCTCACTGGGACAGCCGAAAAGGATGATCGTACCGCTCTTTCCTGTCTCCTCAAGGTAGGCCTTTGCTCCAAGGGCTGCTGCAAAGATACCTGCACCCAGCAGGTTATGGCCGCAGCCATGTCCATCAGGGTTATCACCCTCTGCTTTTTCCCTCTTTACGGAGCCGCCCTTCTGGGAAAGCTCGGGGAGTGCATCATATTCTGCAAGGAAGGCTATGACCGGATGGCCGCTTCCATATGTTGCCTTGAAGGCCGTCGGCATGCCGTCGATACCCGCTTCCACTGTAAAGCCCTGCTGCTTAAGCATATCCTCAAAAAGCTCTGCACTCTTAAATTCATGGAAACCTGTCTCGGCAAAGTCGTATATCCTGTCGCTGAGCTCAAGGATCAGATCCTTCTTGTCATCTACGGCCTTGACCATAAATTCCTTTTTATCCATCATAGTCCTCCTTACTGTTTATATACTGAGGGACTGCGAAGAACGCTTGTACAGTCCCTGTCAGGCAGTTTTACATATAAAATCTGATCAATATATAGTTATGTGCATAAAGTCAGATCTATACTAAAAAGCAGTCGTATATATAAAAAAAGACACGCAGGATGCACTATCCCTATCAAGACGCCTCCTTGCGTATCCATAAGTCCGTATTCTGCTTTTGAGCCTTTACTTATTTTACATCAGTTGGAAAAGATGTCAAGCTTTTTGAGGCAGCAAGAACCTATGCCTATTCAGCCGACTGTCCCTTCTGAAAGCTTCTGCCTCGGACTGCCGTTTCACGATGTCCATCGTCAGAAGCTTTACAGAAGATACTTCAAAACATTTTTGCAGGAACATATACTCATTCATTCCTTATCGCACTCAGCGGGCTCAGCCTCATGGCCCTCATGGCGGGGAACAATCCTGCCAGCATGCCCACCATCACTGCAAATACCAGTGCCAGTATCAGGAGCCACAGGGGTATCCTGCTTATG
>CALWMV010000045.1 GCA_944382125.1 uncultured Lachnospiraceae bacterium | reverse complement strand
GAGGCTGAGTCTGAGATAACCGTGCTTACCACAGAGGACGAGATAGTTGAGGCCCTTACAGAGGGCCAGAAGGGAACAGTCATCACAAGGGTATCACCGTTCTACGGGACTATGGGAGGTCAGACGGGAGACTCCGGTATCATTGAAAATGCTGACGGCCGCTTCAGGGTGCTTGAGACCATTCATCTTAAGGGCGGAAAGCTCGGACATGTGGGATATATGGAAAAGGGCATGCTGTCAGTAGGCGCAAAGGCAGAGCTTAAGGTAGACGCTGCAGCCCGTGAGCGTACGGCTGAAAACCATTCTGCCACCCACCTTCTTCAGAAGGCCTTGAGGACCGTGCTCGGAGACCATGTGGAGCAGGCCGGAGCCCTTTATGACAAGGACAGGCTCCGCTTTGACTTTACTCATTTTGCAGCTCTTTCAAAGGAAGAGATAAAGAAGGTTGAGGATATGGTCAATGCAGAGATCGCTGCAGACCTTCCCGTATCCACTGAGGAGATGAGCCTTGAGGACGCTAAAAAGACCGGTGCCATCGCCCTGTTCGGAGAGAAGTACGGAGACAAGGTGCGTGTCGTAAGGATGGGAGATTTCTCCTCGGAGCTCTGCGGAGGTACCCATGTGGCCCATACCGGACTTATTGGAAAGTTCAAGATAATAAGCGAAGGCGGCATAGCTGCCGGCGTAAGGCGTATAGAGGCGCTTACCGGAGACGGCCTTATGGCCCATTATGAGGCTGAGGAGGCTGAGCTTAACGAGATAGCTGCCCTTCTTAAGTCTCCGGTTTCAGAGGCCAGACATAAGGTAGAGGCTCTGCTTTCAGAGCTGCGTGCCCTCACAAAGGAGAATGAGAGCCTTAAGCTCAAGGCTGCAGGAGCCTCCATGAGCGCTGCAGAGAATGACGCGGTAGACATAAACGGCGTCAAGGTCCTCTGCACCAGGGTACAGGCTCCGGACCAGAACTCCTTAAGGAACCTGGGTGACGAGCTTAAGTCAAGGCTTTCTGATTGTGTAGTCGTGCTTATCTCTGAAAATGACGGAAAGCTCAGTCTGATGGCATCTGCTACGGACAGCGCCGTAAAGAAGGGTATAAAGTGCGGAGACATCATCAAAGCCATAGCTCCGGTAGTAGGCGGAAAGGGCGGCGGACGTCCCAACATGGCCCAGGCCGGAGGAAACCTTCCTGAGAAGGCCGACGAGGCTCTTAAGCTTGCCCTCGAGACCGCAAAGGCCCAGCTTTCTGCCTGAATCGCGATAATATAGCAAAACACAGGAAGACGCTGATATCTGCGGAGAGCGTTGCCCCGGAAACGGAATATATTCCCGGTGGCTCTGAAAGATATAATTACAGTTTATAATAAAGTCCGAAAGCATCGATATTCTGCATGCTTTCGGGCTTTTTATGTTGATTTGATTGACAGCCCTTCTTCCTGCTGTTATCATTTTCCCATAAATTTCATAAAGTACACTAAACACGATGACGCAGACTAGTAAGCAGCGAGGGACTCGGAGAGAAATGCCGGTTGGTGCGAGGCATGGAGCTTCTGACCTGCCGAACTCACTGCCGAGGGGCTGTGCTGAACTTACAGTAGGTGCAGACGGGTGCGCCCGTTAAAGCGCAGGGATATGATGGTATCCCGTAGAGGGTGTCCCATAAGGGGCAAAGAAGAGTGGTACCGCGGAAGGTTTCGTCCTTTCGTCTCTTCTGTCAACAGACAGGAGCGGCGAAAGGATTTTTTGTTGTCCTGTCAGATATCAGAAAAATGCAGGAGGAAATAGGTATGAAACCAAAGTATGCAAAAACTACGTTCATGGCGGTATTTTCCGTGGGTGCAGTGCTCTTTTCCGCCCATGCGGGAGGCGGCTTTGCCACAGGAAACCAGGCCAACACCTACTATGTGGGGCTTGGCTGGGCAGGAGTTGCTTCAGCGGTGCTTGCCATGCTGCTTCTGACCCTTACCATGAAGGAAGCCATGATAATGTATAACTCAAGAGGGCTTAAGGGACACAGGGAGCTCTTTGAGACCCTGTATCACCCTTTTGATAAGCTCTTCTGGCTGTTCGAGATATTCTTTTACATCATGGTGCTGATGGCAGTGGCGGCTGCCATATCCGGAGCGGCCTCTGCGCTTACTACCTATTTTGGTCTTGATTATACGATCGGGGTCGTGGGAGTCGGATTACTGGTGCTCATGCTCACCATCTTCGGTGCGGGCATAGTAAGGGCTGCTTCAACCTATATGGGCATAGCCATACTCATAACAGCCATAACCATTTACGCCGTGGGCATATTCAACAGTGAGAGCACGATACTTGAGGTGCTTAAGCAGGATATGCAGGCTTCAGGCTTTGGAAATGTCCCCCAGGCCATAATAAATGCTTTTACCTACGCGGGATTTCAGTGCGTGACCCTTCCCACCATGGTGGCCTGCGGCACCATACTTAACAATAAGCAGGGCTGTTCAAAGTCCATGACGATATCATTTGTGATAAATACCGTAGCCCTGGTGCTTTCCGTATTCATGCTGCTTTGCTGGCAGAGTACCTATACGGCAGTAGAAGGAGGCACGATCATACCCACCCTTACTGTCTGCAACGTGATGGGCATAGATGGCCTCACTGTAATATACGGGATATGCTTGCTCCTTTGCCTCATCTCCACCGGAGTTACGACTATATTCGGCTTTGTGGCAAGGTTTGAGAAGCTCCCGATATTTAAAAAGATAGAGTCGGCGCCGGTACGAAGCGCCATAGTATCAGCCTTCATAATCGTGCTGTCCATGTCCATTTCCATGATGGGACTTTCAAATATCATCAAATACGGCTATGGCTACTGCGGGTATCTGGGCATAGCAGTGGTAGTCATACCGTTCCTGACTGTGGGAGCCTATAAGAACAGAAAATACATGAAGGCCCATGGGGAGAGCTTCGAGATGAGCGCTGCTAATGCAGAAGCCGTAAGTTCTATGGCCGAAACAGCGGAAAGCCCCGGATATAGGGTCAGAAGGAAGGCAGCCATCGAGGCTGCAGCAGCTCCTGCCGAGGCGGAATAAGGGCATCAGAGCGTGAAATCTGACAATAAATCTGACAATAAAGGCATCTGGCGGGCAGAGATATAAAAAAAGCTGAGTCTGGCAAAGGCTAAATGCGATACAGAGATAACGAAAGGAATGAATTAAAAATGGAGAGATCACTTTTTCCCGGATATACCATAGGGGAGGACTCTTACGAGGATATAGGAAATATATGCAGGAGATTTGGAAGTAAGGCTGTAATTATCGGCGGAAAGAAGGCCCTTGCAGCTGCGGAGCAGAAGATAAAAAATGCGATGGAAGGATCTGGCATAAGCTCCATCGGTACCTTCTGGTACGGAGGAGAGGCTTCCTTGGAAAATATGGATATGCTTCGCCCTGAAGCAGAAAAGGCCGATATGATATTTTCAGTGGGAGGCGGAAAGGCCATAGACACCTGTAAGGTACTGGCCCATGAGCTTGATAAGCCCTTCTTCACTTTTCCGACCATAGCCTCGACCTGCGCGGCCTGCACCTCCCTCGGCATAGTTTATCATCCGGACGGGAGCCTGAGGGAATACTCATTTTCCAAGGTGCCGCCGAACCACATTTTCATTGATACAGAGATAATTGCAAACGCACCTTCCCGCTACCTCTGGGCCGGCATGGGAGACACTATGGCAAAATACTATGAGTGTACGACTTCCTCAAGGAATGATATGCCCCTTCATTCAGATTCCATGGGCATAGCTTTAAGCTCCATGTGCGCGGCTCCCATAGTCCGCTTTGGGGAAAAGGCCCTGAGGGACTGCGAGAGACATGAGGTAACGACAGAGCTTACCGAGGTCATACTTGCGATAATCGTCTCCACCGGCTTTGTATCTAACTTCGTACAGGTGGATTACACGACAGGCATGGCCCACGCCATGTATAATGGCTTTACCATACTTCCCAGCACAGAGGCGAACCATCATCTGCATGGTGAGGTGGTCTCCTACGGTATACTTGTCATGCTGACCGTGGATAAGCAGTATGAGGAGAGAGATAAGATATACGCATTTAACCGTTCCATAGGACTTCCCACCTGTCTTAAGGACATAGACGCAGCTTTAGAGGATCTTCCGGCAGTAACTGACAAGGCACTTAAGGGCATAGACGTGAGGGTATGGCCCTACACAGTAGACCAGCAGATGCTGATAGACGGGGTGATGGAGCTTGAGGAATATGACAGGGAAAGAAAATCCTGAAGAGACTGAGTATGGCAACGGGAGAGAGCATTCATGGGATCTGATTCTTTTATCTAAACTAAGAAGAATTATCCCGGGGAGCCTTAAATTCTTTAACTTTTTCTTGCATATGAAGGAAAATTATGCTAAACTTTTGAAAGTGCATTAAACCCCGCACGATTTTGTTGCATGTAATTCATTTACATAAACCTTGCAACCGAAGGGAGGTCAGGGGTCTTTGTCAAACGTAATCGTTAAAGAGAACGAGTCACTTGATTCAGCTCTTCGCAGATTCAAAAGGAATTGCGCCAAGGCAGGAATCCAGCAGGAGATTCGTAAAAGAGAACATTACGAGAAGCCGAGCGTAAGACGTAAGAAAAAGTCCGAAGCGGCAAGGAAGCGTAAGTACAACTAATATCAAGCCTCAATTCCTTCGGAGTTGAGGCTGATTTGTTTTTAAGGAGTTTTGACTTGACAAAGGAGATAATGCTTGAGATACCTTCCGAGCATGATAAGAACATATTCGGAAGTTTTGATACATATCTTAAAAAGATAGAAAAGGCCCTGGGCGTGGATATTATAGAGCGCAACGGGCTTGTGAAGATAATAGGCGATGAAGGCTCAGCGGGCAGGGCTGAGAAGGTGCTTCAGGGACTTCTTGAGCTGAGCCTCAGAGGCAACCAGATCACAGAGCAGAACGTGGACTATATCCTGAGTCTGAGCATGACGGGCAGCGAGAGAGATATAGTTGAGATAGATAAGGACATCATATGCCGCAGCATCACCGGAAAGCCCATAAAGCCCAAGACCCTGGGACAGAAAAAGTATGTTGATCTCATAAGGAATAAGATGATCACCTTCGGCATAGGACCTGCTGGAACCGGAAAGACCTATCTGGCCATGGCCATGGCTATAAAGGCCTTTAAGGCCGAGGAGGTGCAGCGCATAATCCTTACGAGGCCTGCCATAGAGGCTGGTGAGAAGCTTGGCTTTCTGCCCGGAGACCTGCAGCAGAAGATAGATCCCTATCTTAGGCCCCTTTATGATGCCCTTTATAACATCATGGGAGCTGAGCAGTTCCTGGCTAATTCCGAGAAAGGGCTTATAGAAGTTGCTCCTCTGGCCTATATGAGGGGACGTACCCTGGACAATGCCTATATAGTGCTTGATGAGGCGCAGAATACCACCCCAGCCCAGATGAAGATGTTCCTTACCAGGATAGGCTTCGGATCAAAGGTCATAGTGACCGGCGACCTGACTCAGAAGGATCTGGAAAAGGGACAGACCTCGGGCCTCGAAGTTGCCATGAAAGTCCTTTCAAAGATAGATGACATAGGCTTCTGTGAGCTGACATCTGCAGATGTGGTCAGACATCCTCTGGTCCAGAAGATAGTCCAGGCCTATGATGAATATGAAGCCAGGCTTGCAGAGAAGAAAGATCGGAATCATGACCATAAGTACAGAAATTGAATATGGGACAGATACAGGCCTTGATTATGAGGCCATAGCATCTGATATTGCAGGGGCCGCCCTTACTTATGAGAGCTGCCCCTTTGAGTGTGAGATAAGTCTCCTTGTTACGGATGATGAGGCCATAGAGGAGATAAATACGGAATTTCGCCATATGGAGAAAAGTACGGACGTGCTGAGCTTCCCCATGGCGGAATTTGTAGCTCCCGGAGATTTTTCCGGCATGGAGGAGGATATAACCTTGTTCGATCCTGACACGGGAGAATTCCTGCTGGGAGACATAGTTATCTCCATGGATCACGTGATCAGACAGGCCGAGGCCTATGGACATTCCAGAAGGAGGGAATTTGCCTTCCTCATAGCCCACAGCATGCTTCATCTGATGGGTTATGATCATATGGATGAGGAAGAAAGAAAGGAAATGGAACGCAGGCAGGAGGAGATACTCCGGAAAGCCGGATATACGCGTGACATGTGACATAGATTATGGATCGCAGACCCAAATATGGAAACTTCATAGTTCAGGGAAGCATACTTGCTATAGCGGGAATACTGTGCAGGATCATCGGCATGCTGTACCGTATACCCCTTGTGGATATCATTGGCACCATAGGAAACGGATATTATACCTCTGCCTACAGCATCTATAATATCCTTCTTATAGTATCTTCATATTCCCTGCCTACTGCCATGTCAAAGATAGTATCAGTCAGGCTTGCGAAGGGCAGGGTCCAGGATGTGAAAAGGGTGCTTCGGGTGGCCTTCATCTATTCTACCATCGTAGGGGCCATCATGTGTGCGGTCATGTACTTCGGGGCCGGGGCCATAGCCTCCTTCATGGATAAGCCCTTCTGCGAATATGTGCTCCGTACCCTGGCGCCCACTATCTGGATCATGGCATACCTCGGACTCCTTCGGGGATATTTTCAGGGAACGGGCAACATGATGCCCACTGCCATTTCCCAGATAATAGAGCAGATAGTAAACGCCATCGTTTCTCTCGTCATGGCCTATATACT
>CALWMV010000044.1 GCA_944382125.1 uncultured Lachnospiraceae bacterium | reverse complement strand
ACCACTATATCCGTCTTTTCACATTCCTTCATATTGGAGGTGGTCACGCATATGGCATCCGTCTTTCCCTCTATCCTTTCATAGCGGCGCATATTGCTTGAGAATACCATATCCGGATGAAAATCCTCCGCGAGGAAATTGACCGCTATGGTAAAGGTGCCAGGCTGGTCCTTCAGCTCAAGGATCCTCTCCTTGTTTGCCTCAAGGCTCCTTCCCGGAGCAAGGATCAGTATCTTCTTATCCTTCATAAGCTCCCTGAGTCTCTCAAGGGCCTTACTGTCGTCTATATGATTCTCCAGATATCTCCTGTAATATTCCTCTGCCTTCTCCTTTGAAAATCTGGCCTTGTCCTCGGGGCTCATGCTCCGAAGGAGCTCATCAAAGCCCTTTGCGGTAAGGGAATCCCTGCCTTCAAGATAGATTGCATAGTTGGGATGGCAGCCTCTGCTGGCCGAAAGATAAAAGGGCAGCGAATATCCCCAGAATCTGGTCTTATATATGTCATTGAGATAACGATCCATGATCTCAAGTATCGGCTCCACCCGATAGCTTGTATCATGATTTTCATTCATATATTCTGCAAAGAGCTCAAGGTTGAGGTTGCCTGCTCCCCTGCCCATGCCGAAGACACAGGCATCTATGCAGAGATCCCTCTTAAGATTGAGCTCCACCAGAGCCTCCGCATTGCCAAAGGCCTGCTGCAGATTGTTGTGGGCATGATAGCCGAGGACTATGCCCTCATCCATGTTATTATCGGCAAGATAGCAGAGCCTCAGAAACTGCTTGCGCTTTATCAGTCCGAAGGTGTCCACTATGGTCATGGCAAAGGGCTTAAGACCGTTGAAGCGCTTTATCCCCTCTATGAATTCCATGTCCGTATAAAGATCCGTCCCCACGAAATTGACAAAGAGCAGATACCCGGCCTCCTTTATCCTCTTGCAGTACTTATAGGCAAGGTCGATCTTATCCTTCTTGAATATGACCCTGATGGCATCTATGGAATCCTGTGTCCTGTCAGTGATCCTCTCCATGGGGATGGGATCGCTCATGTCCACCATGCCTGCGTATATAAGTCCCGGCGCCTTGGGAGCTATCATCGGAGTTATGGACTCTATATCGGTAAATACCGACCTGTCCTTATCCTTCAGGTCTCCTTTTATGAAGCCCATCTCTATCATCTCTATGCCGGTGCCCGCAATGAGCCTTGCAACGCCCTTTATGGTCTCCTCTCCGAAGCGCCAGTCATTGACATAGCCTCCGTCCCTGAGGGTACAATCCAGCAGATATACCTTTCTCATCTATGTTTCTCCCTTCAGTACCGGATCGATCGCCTGAGTTCCGATCCCCTGGCATCTCATCCGGATAAATCTCCCAAGATATATATCTTCGGATCAATAACCCGGGATCAATCTCCCCGGCTCAATATCCTCAGATAAATCCTCTCGGATCCCTGTCGCAGCAGAAGGTCTCAAGCTCAGG
The DNA here is from genome assembly GCA_944382125.1 of uncultured Lachnospiraceae bacterium. Taxonomy (GTDB): domain Bacteria; phylum Bacillota; class Clostridia; order Lachnospirales; family Lachnospiraceae; genus Avilachnospira. The sequence goes on along the minus strand of CALWMV010000044.1, from coordinate 5,820 downwards.
GAATCCTTTATTCAGAAATCCAGCCATATAAGCAGAAAATATATGCTCAAGGCCGTAATGTCCAGGATCTATCAGACTTATTCCCTCGGCCACCGCATCTATGCCGTCATGGTGTCCCATGTCCCCGGTTATCAGGGCATCAGCCGAAAGTTCCTTGGCAAACTTAAGCATGCCCCTGCCTGAGCCGGGACATACGGCTATGGTCGATATGGGCTTTCCGGCGTCATAATACACCACTCCCTCTATGCCGAAGCGGTCCTTTATAAAGGAGGATAGCTCCCTTGCGCCCATCGGCACCTCAAGCTTTCCGTAAAAGCCTATGCCTACGGCTTCACCATCCATCTCTCCTGTGACCTCCATGGGAGAAAGCTCCGCAGCGCCAAGGCGCTCAGCCACTATATGCCCCATGCCTTCCTTTGCCACATCAAAATTGGTATGCATGGCATAAAGGCTTATGTCATTTTTGATAAGCTTTATAAGCCTTCTGCCGATAAAGCTCTCGTCATTTACAGCCTTGATGGAACCGAAGATAAGGGGATGATGGGTAAGCACCAGATCACAGCCCTTCTCTACTGCCTCATCAACTACCTTATCCGTGCAGTCCAAGGCTATCATGACCTTTTTTACCGTCTTATCCCTGCTTCCGCAGAGAAGTCCGGGATTGTCCCATTCCAGGGCAAGCCCCTTCGGAAAATGCTCCTCTATCCTGTCTATTATCTCCCTGGCTCTGATTTCTGCCATGACCTATCCTCCTTCTCCCTGTCATCTGAAACGCTTCAGGGCTTCATCATTATTTACCATTTGATAAGCTTCAAAGCTTCATCTATATTTTCCATAAGTCCAGCAGGTCCTTTCCTTCTTTACCGGTTCCTCATCATGGTAAGGGCTTCATCTATATATCCCATGAGCTCTGAAAGCTCATTCCGTCTTCGTTCCGCCTTCTCTGAGCTTCCCCGGGATGCTCTCTCAAGGGCCAGAGAAGTGCTTTCTTTAAGCCTGCAAAGCTGTTCAAGAAGCAGGGTGTCCTTTTTTCTGATGCCCCATCTTCCGAAAAGAAACTCGCAGGGACTGTAAGGGGCGGATCCTCCCTCATGCATCCATGGCTCCGACCCATTTTCTTCTCTCAGCTTCGGCTCTGCGGTATCTGCTTCCTTCTTTGGTTCATCTCCGAAGGCTTTCACCGCATCTATAAGGACATAATACTTGCCCTCATCCAGCACATGGCGCTCATCCCTTATATGATAATGTCCCCCGTCCTCCAGAAAATGCCTCACAAGCTCCGGCTCTGACTGGGGGCTCAGGATCAGCCTGTCCATAAGGAGGAGCCTGTCCTCACCTGCAGACCTTAAGATGTCCGTTATGAGGGCTCCGCCCATGCCGGCTATAAGGAGAGTGGCCCTGCCTCTGCCTTTTTTTTCCATTATAAGCTCTGAGGATATATCCTTAAAGCCGTTGCTGAGCACCGTGCTTATCCTGTCCGAAAGCTCAGCCCTCCTGATATTGTCAGAGGCTCCCGAAAGGGGCCCCTTATTGATATCAGCGGCTATGGCAAGCTCCGTAAGCCCGCGTCTTGCGGCCTCTATGCATATATATCCGTGGTCACAGCCCACATCCAGAAGCAGGCTCTGGCTGTCCTCGGAAAGAAGTTCAAGTATGGCTTCAAGCCTTTCAGATAAGACCATATCAGCCTCCCGGTTTAAGGCTCAGCTTAAGAAGCTCATTTTTCTTTGCAAAGAGCTGCTGCAGCCTGTCTATATCATCTCCGCAGTCCTCAATCTCCTGATCCAGGATATCGGACTTTATGCTCTGCACCGATACCGTCACCGCCTTTGACAGCTCCTGGAGGCTCATATCATCGGGGCTCTTATAGCCCGTATCATAATTGATGATAAGTCCCAGGAGGCGGCGTTTCTCCTCGTCCTCAGGGTAAAGCTCCATGAGCCTTGAGGGGCTTATGTCTCCCTCCCGGCTCTCTCTCAGGATCTCCCTGTATACCTCCCGGTTCACACCCTCCTCAAACTCCTCCTCGCTAAGGGCCTCGCTCACGGTCTTAAGGACGGCAGGACTTATGCAGCACCAGGAAAGCAGGAGCCTCTGGGCCTTGAGGGAAGCATTTTTTCCTCTTCCCTCCCTCTTCGGCTCCATCCTCCTCTCTCTGCCATTTCCGTCAAAGCCCGCTGCAGCACTTCCTCTGACATTACCATCAGTGTATCTGCCGGCATTTCTGCCACGATCAGCTCCGCTGCCTGCTGCGGCATCTTCGTCGGCACCTGTTACGGAGCCTGCACCTGCTCCGGATTTTGCATTGTTTCTGAAGCTTTCCCGCACAGGCCTTCTTTCTTCCAGACCCATGCGCTGCTTTTCAAAATAAGAGGGTTCTGTCTTTTTCTTTCCTGAGGCCTTAAGGAACTTATACTCCGTAAGCTTCTTAAGCTCCTCATAATTTATCATATATTCGTGGCTCACGGCCTGGACATAGTTGTCCCTCTCCAGAGGTTCCGTAAACATACAGAGCTTCTCTGCAAGCTCGTCATAGAATTTCGTCTTCATGGCCGGATCCGACAGATCATACCTGGATCTGATGACCTCGGCCTCATACATGAAGGCATTTTTAGCCTTCCTTATCAGCTCCTCATAGGCCTCTGGACCCTTGGCCTTTATAAATTCATCGGGGTCCTTATAGCCCGTCATCTCCAGTATGCGCACATTGAGGCCTGCATCCCTGAGTATGGGGAAGGCCCTCAGCTTGGCCTTGATGCCTGCCTCGTCGCTGTCCTGGGTAAGGATGACCTCATCCGTATATCTCTTGAGCAGCCTTGCATGCTTCTCATTGAAAGCCGTGCCCAGGGAGGCCACTGCATTGGTGAAGCCCGCCTGATGGAGGGCGATCACATCCATATAGCCCTCACATAGCAGGTAAACCTTCTTTCTGCTCTTTTTTGCAAAATTGAGTCCGTAAAGCACGGAGCTCTTATCAAATATTGGAGTCTCAGGGGAATTGAGATACTTCGGCTGGCCCTCTCCCATGACCCTGCCTCCGAAGCCCACTACCCTGCTGTTCTGGTCCATGATCGGGAACATGACCCGGTTCCAGAATCTGTCATTGATCTGCTTTTCATCAAATATGACAAGACCCGAGTCCTTGATCTCCTGATCCGTATAGCCCTTTTCCTTAAGAAAGGCATAGAGTCTGCCCCGGTCCTTGCCCGAGTATCCAAGGCCGAAGTGGGTTATGGTCCTCTCGGAAAGCTCCCTCTTATCCTTAAGGTAGCTGAGTCCCGCAGCACCCTCCGGACTTTTCAGCCTGTCATAATAAAAATACGCCGCATCCTTATTGATCTCGTAAAGCCTCTTTTTTAAAGCAGAAAGGCCATAGCTTTCATTGCCCCCGCCCTCGGGAAGAGTGATATTGGCCCTGTCTGCCAGAACCTTTAATGCCTCCGTGAAGCTGAGATTTTCGTACTCCATGAGGAAATTGATCACATTGCCGCCGGCTCCGCAGCCGAAGCAGTAATATATCTGCTTTGCTGGACTTACGGAAAATGATGCCGTCTTTTCCCCATGAAAAGGGCAGAGTCCAAAATAATTGGCCCCCTTCTTTGTGAGCCTGACATACTGGCCTATGACGTCCACTATGTCATTGCTCTCCCTTACCTGTTCGATTATCTCTTCGCTGTACCTCGGCAAATCCTCTCCTTTTGATGCTCCTCAGAAGTTGCTTTTCATGATGTTCCTCAGAAGCTGCTTTCCCAGCCTGTCTCCCGAAGCGTAACTCCGATCCCCTTCAGAACCCATCATAGAAACAGATCAAAGTACTCTCCATCCCAGGGGCACAAACAGTTCCTCAAACTTCTCTATCGCATAATTATCCGTCATGCCGGATATATAGTCGCATACAGCCCTCTCCCTGGAGGTGCCCTTATCCATCAGCATGCGGTACTCGGAGGTCATGGCCTCCGGATGCTTCATATAGTATTCAAACAAAAGCTCTATCATCTGCTGGGCCTTATGCTCCTCCGCCTTGGCCTTGCCGCCCACATAAATGTTCCTGAACATCCAGTGACGAAGGCCCTGCATGGCAGCCTGATGATCAGGACTCATCTCGATCTCCGGCTTTCCTATGCTGTGCTCGATAACGTCATGTATGAGGCTGTTGAGCCTGTCATGGACATTAAAGCCCAGCACCTCGGTGAACTCTCCCGGGATGTCTTCCTCGGTTATGAGTCCGGCCCTGATGGCATCATCCACGTCATGATTGAGATAGGCTATCTTATCTGAAAGCCTCACTACCTGTCCCTCTAGAGTGGCAGGATGGCCGCTCGTCTGGTGATTAAGTATGCCGTCCCGGGTCTCCTTAGTAAGATTGAGGCCCTTTCCTCCCTTTTCCAGCACCTCCACGATACGTACGGACTGCTCACTGTGCTCAAAGCCCTCTGAGCAGAGCTTATCAAGCACCGCCTCTCCGCTGTGTCCGAAGGGTGTGTGCCCCAGATCATGGCCCAGGGCTATGGCCTCAGTAAGGTCCTCATTGAGGAGCAGAGCCTTCGAGATGGTCCTTGCTATCTGGCTCACCTCCAGGGTATGGGTAAGCCTGGTCCTGTAATGGTCCCCCTCAGGGGCAAGAAATACCTGGGTCTTGCGCTTCATCCTGCGGAAGGACTTGGAATGGAGTATACGGTCCCTGTCCCTCTGATAATCAGTCCTTATGTCGCATTTGGGCTCGCTGCGGTCCCTTCCCTTTGAATCAGCCGCAAAGGAAGCAAAGGGGCTCAGTATGAGCCTCTCCCTTGCTTCCAGCATCTCTCTTATGCAGCTGTACTCTTTGCCACTAAACAGGATCTCTGCCATATGCCCTTCCTCCTGACCGGACTGACATGCCATTCCTGCCTGCAGCCGGTCATAACCCTGATCTGCAGTCTTCCGCTGATATCTTGTTTCTTACTTAAGAAAGCCTTCTATTATGGCCTGCTCGGCCTCCTCCCTCGTAAGTCCGAGGGTCTCAAGCTTTATAAGCTGCTCTCCTGCTATCTTGCCTATGGCAGCCTCGTGTACCAGCTCTGCATCCGGATGATCCGCATCCAGTGCAGGGACTGCAAGCACCTTGGCCTCTCCCGCTATGATGGAGTCGCACTCCGTATGTCCATGGCAGGGAGCCTTGCCTGCTATATTGGAATAAAATACTATCCTGGAATTTTCAGTTGCAACGGAACGGCTGATCAGGTTTGCAGAGGAGTTCTCTCCTACAAGCTCTGCATCCATGCGGGACTCCGCATACTGCTCGCCGTTGGTAAGAAGCCTCTCCTTGAGTATAAGTCTGGCATCCTTGCCTACCACTGCCTTCGTCTCCCTCTTTGTGGAATCTATGCCCTTTATCTGGGTGGACTCCATCTCAAGGGTAGCACCCTCCTCAAGGTAGATCTCCGTCTTCGGGTTCATGATCCTGCCGCCGGTCCTTCCCTCGGCAGCCTCTCCATAGTGCCTCTCTATATACTTCACATGGCTGCCCTTTCCCACATGGAAGGTATGCAGCCCGTCATGCTGACTCTCCTGATCTCCGCAGTTATGTATGCCGCAGCCTGCCACTATGGTGACATCGCAGTCCTCACCTATGGTGAACTCATTGATGACCATCTCCTTATAACCGGTCTTTGAGATCACCACCGGTATGCAGCAGGTCTGATTCTTCGTATGGGGCTTGATGTCTATGTTGATGCCGGTACCATCCGGTCTCGGCGTGATATCTATATTGGCCGTGGAGCGTCTCTCTGCCGCCTCTCCGTTGAGCCTTATGTTCATCGCCCCTTCGGGCATCTTGTTATG
>CALWMV010000043.1 GCA_944382125.1 uncultured Lachnospiraceae bacterium | reverse complement strand
AGGGCCTTCGTGATACTTCAGCCCTTCGGATGCCTGCCTAATCACATAGTGGGAAGGGGTATTATGAAAAAGCTCAGAGAACTTTATCCCGACGCAAGGATACTTGCCCTCGACTATGATCCGGATGTGAGCTTTGCCAATATAGAAAACCGGCTTCAGATGCTCATAATGAATGTCAGGGCAGAGGCTGTTTGAATTTTCCAGATACCTTAAATCTTTGTGAAAAAATCCTTTGAAGTCTTGAAGTAAATACTTCGAGGTGCTATAGTACGCGTTATATCAAAAGGCAGGGGCCTTTATGTCCGGATCAGTTCATGTATGGAACGGCCTGGACTTACCTGATGGCTGCCCGCAGGATCAGCCCTTAACGGATGCTGAAATAGCTTAAGATAAGATCGGAGAGATTTGATTGCCGAACAGATATATATCATATAAAGATAAAAAGCTTCGCAGCCTGCTTTATGTCATGCTGTGCAGTGCCATATATTTTCTGTGGTTCTTTACGCTGGAAGAGCATGTGACCACGGGCTATCATATCATACATGTGGGTCTGGATGATTATATCCCCTTCTGCGAGTACTTTATCGTACCCTATCTTTTCTGGTTCGTGTACGTGATCGCAAGCTGGACATATTTTTATGTGACGGATCAGGATACCTTTAACCATATGTCCAGGTTCCTCTTCGCAGGTATGTTCATAAGCCTTTTCATATGTACGATCTATCCCAATGGTACGGATCTCAGACCGGCGATAGATACGGAGAAGAATGTATTTACCATGCTGACGGGCATGATCTGGGGAGCAGATACTCCTACCAATGTACTGCCCAGCATCCATGTATATAATTCCATCGGAGTGCATATAGCCATCTCCCACAGCAGAAGGTTCAGGGAGGACAGGAAGGCAAAGGGCCTTTCCCTTATGGTATGCATCCTGATATGCCTGTCCACGGTATTTCTCAAGCAGCACAGCTGTGCCGATGTGCTGGCGGCGGGGCTCCTTTCCTACACCATGTATCAGATGGTCTATGTACCTGTGACCGAGGCGGAGCTGAAGGGCGGCATTGGCCGCAGAAGGAGGTTCATCACCAGGCAGGAGGCAGACTGAGTCCCTTTATATATGGGATATGCAAAGTTTATTAAAGTTTAATAACCTCAGGGCGTGATTTGTGCTACAATCCTCTCGTAGGTATACGAGAGGATTTTTTATGTATTACTTTATTGTTAATCCCAGCTCCGGAGACGGAAAAGGGGTGGAAGTCTGGAATAATACAAAAAAATATCTGAACAGCAGGAACATAGATTATGAGGTCTACTTCACCACCGGCCAGGGAGATGCCAGAAATAAGGCAAAGGAGCTCACGGAGTCCTATCAGGGACCTCTGTATCTGGTGGTCATAGGCGGGGACGGCACCATCAATGAGGTGGTGGACGGAGCTGTCCTCGGTCAGAATGTGGCCTTCGGCTTTATACCAGCAGGAAGCGGCAATGATCTCTGCAAGGGCCTGGGACTGCCCAGCAGCACCAGGAAGTCCATAAGGAGGGCTCTGGCTGACGGAAAGATAGATAAGCTGGACTATGGTGTGGTAAGCTGCGGAGACACGGGCTGCATACGGCGCTTCATGGTAAGCTCGGGCATAGGCTTTGATGCGGCGGTCTGTCATTCGATACTTAACTTCAGAAGTGAAAAGAAGAAGAGGCCCTTCCTTCCTGCTGACCCGGGCTATATGCTTACCGGCATAAGGGAATTCCTGGCGGCGAAGCCCTCCAGGGGATATATAGTGCTGGATGACAGCAGAAGGGTGGAATTCAACAATATACTCTTTATCTCCGCCCATATCTGTCCCTTTGAAGGGGGAGGTTTCAAATTTGCCCCTGCGGCAGATCCGAAGGACGGATCCCTGTCGGTATGTGTGGTGAGTACGCCCAATAAGCTGAAGCTCGTTTCCGCGCTGCTTTGGGCCAGGAGCAAGGGGCTCAGGCAGAAAAGCGGAGTCAGGTTCTTTGAATGCCGCGAGCTCAGGATCCATACGGATAAGCCCATGGCTGTCCATACGGACGGAGAGAGCTGCAAATACCAGACGGATATAACCATAAGATGCATACCGGGACAGCTTAAGCTTGTCAGATAAGGCTGGATCCCGGAAGGCCCTGCGAAGGAGCATTATGTTCCGCGGCAGGGCTTTTATGTTACTTGCGTCTTTTGCACATATAGCGTAAAATAACAGAAGATACCATAAGATATCATCATACATGGAGGCATGAAGCGGCATGAGGATAGGACATGGTTATGATGTTCACAGATTTGCAGAGGGCCGGAGGCTGGTGCTCGGAGGGGTCGAGATAGACTACGGGTATGGCCTTGCGGGACATTCTGATGCGGATGTGCTGACCCATGCAGTCATGGATGCACTGCTTGGAGCCTGCGCCCTGGGGGATATCGGGAAGCATTTTCCGGATACGGATCCGGAGTACGAGGGGGCTGACAGCATGGAGCTTTTAAGAAGGGTCCATGGCCTCATATATCAGCAGGGCTATGAGCTTTCCAATCTGGACGTGACTGTGATATGCGAGAAGCCCAAGCTCCGCAATTATATCGAGAGCATGCGATGTAGGCTCTCGGAGGCTCTTTGTGCGGATGTTGGAGATATAAGCGTCAAGGCCACCACGGAGGAGGGCCTTGGATTTACCGGAGAAGGCCTGGGCATAGCGGTCCATGCGGTCTGTCTCCTGAAAGAGAGAAACTGAAAAGAGAGGTCAGACATGAAGATTTTTGATACCATGCAGAGAAGAAAGGTGGATTTCGTTCCGATAGAGGAGGGAAAGGTGCGCATGTATGTGTGCGGTCCCACCGTTTACAATCTTATCCATATAGGCAATGCAAGGCCCATGATAGTTTTCGATACCTTCAGACGTTATCTGGAGTATAAGGGCTATAAGGTGAACTATGTTACGAACTTCACCGATGTGGATGACAAGATCATAAACGCGGCAAAGGCTGAGGGTGTGGAGCCGGAGGTGATATCCGAGAGATACATCGCAGAGTGCAAGAGGGATATGTCCGATATGAATATCGAGCCGGCTACGGTACATCCTCAGGCGACCAAGGAGATAGACGGCATGATCGAGATGATACAGAAGCTCATCGACAACGGGCATGCCTATGTGGCTGAGGACGGAACGGTGTACTTCTCAGTTGCCTCAGATCCGGATTATGGAAAGCTCAGCCATAAAAATATGGACGAGATGATGTCCGGCCTTCGGGATCTCAAGGTCAGCGGCGAGGAGCAGAAGAAGGATCCCAATGACTTCGTGCTCTGGAAGCCCAAGAAGGAAGGAGAGCCTTACTGGGATTCACCCTGGTGCCAGGGACGTCCGGGCTGGCATATCGAGTGCTCGGAGATGAGCAGGAAGTACCTTGGAGAGACCATAGACATCCATGCGGGCGGAGAGGACCTCATATTCCCCCATCATGAAAATGAGATCGCCCAGTCCGAGGGGGCCAGCGGAAAGCCCTTCTGCCATTACTGGATGCATAACGGATTCCTCAACATCAACAATAAGAAGATGTCAAAGTCCGAGGGCAATTTCTTTACCGTAAGGGACATAACCTCACAGTATGATCCCATGGTGCTGAGGCTCTTCATGCTGAGTGCCCAGTACCGTACTCCCCTCAACTTCTCAAGGGAGCTGATGGAGCAGGCCAAGGCGGGATATGAGCGCATTCTTAACTGCACGGATAAGCTTAAAGCGCTTTCAGAAAAGGCAGAGGCCAAGGAGCTTTCCGAGGCTGAGAGGGCCTCCATGGAGACCGTGAAGGGATATATAAAGGACTTTGAGGATGCCATGGAGGATGACAACAATACGGCCAATGCAGAGTCTGCGGTCTATGAGATCATCCGTGAAGCTAATGCAGGTACGGATGAGTCTTCCTCAAAGGAATATGTGGACTGGCTCCTTTCCGTGATACATAAGCTTGTGGACGGAGTCCTGGGAGTAAAGACGGATCGTAAGAAGGAAGCTCTGGACGAGGATATAGAGAAGCTCATAGAGGAAAGGCAGGCTGCAAGAAAGGCCAGGGATTTTGCAAGGGCCGATGAGATCAGACAGCAGCTTCTTGACATGGGCATAGTCCTGGAGGATACCAGAGAGGGAGTTAAGTGGAAGAGAGCATAAGAGAAAAGGATCTGGAGGGCACAGGCATCGGAGCAGACAATGGGGCTTATGGAGAGGAGTCACCGGATGATGCCTCGATCCTGGATATAAGCAGGAAGGATGAGCTTGGAGGACTTAGCCTCGCCTATATCGGCGATGCGGTCTTTGAACTGATGGTAAGGCTCTACATGACAGAGCATGGCTCCATAAGGGTGGAGAAGCTCCATAAAAGGGTCACGGAGACCGTCAATGCCGGCACCCAGTCCAGGATATCCTATATACTTAAGGACAGGCTCACCGATGAGGAGGCCGAGGTCTTCAGACGGGGACGCAACCAGAAGTCCCAGACAGCGGCAAGGCATCAGAGCATAACGGATTACAGGAGGGCCACAGGCCTGGAGGCTCTGTTTGGCTGGCTTTACATCCATGACCGCAGGGCAAGGCTCAGGGAGCTCTTCATGATCGCCATGGAGGGGCTTGAAAAAGGAGAAGGCCTGCCCCCTGAAAGGGAAGCCTCCAGTGAAGTCCTGACAGAAATTTTACAGGATAATGATGACTGAATAAGCCGTGCCGTGGTATAATTATCAATGACTGGTTCATGTCCTGCAGGAGGCCCGCAGGGGGACTCTTAAGGGTACATGTTCAGATTTTTTAAAAAGAAGGGGTGTATTTATTATGAAAGACAATGAGATAACAAGATATGCCGAATCTCTGCAGGACTATATGGTGGAGATGCGCCGTAAGTTCCATGAGCATCCGGAGCTTTCAGGAGAGGAGCATGAGACCAGGAAGATCCTCATCGAGGAGATCGAGAAGATGGGACTTAAGTACAGGCTTCTTCCCGGTACCGGCATCATCGCATTTATCGAGGGAGCTCAGCCCGGCAAGAACAAGCTTCTCCGTGCTGACATAGACGGACTTCCCGTTCAGGAGGAGGAGGTCAACCTTTCAGGTCACGAAAAGGTATGTGTCTCCAAGGAACCCGGACGCTGCCATGCCTGTGGCCATGACGTACATATGACCGTTCAGCTGGGAACCATGAAGCTGCTCACACATTTTAAGGACAGACTCAAGGGAACCGTATACTGCTGCTTTGAGGAAGGTGAGGAGACCAACTGCGGCATAGCCACCATGATGGAGGCTCTTCAGGATTACCAGATAGATGAGTGCTACGGCATGCATGTTTATAATCTGCTTGAGGCCGGCAAGGTGGACATACAGGCAGGCCCCCGTATGGCAGGCATGCTCCGCTTCGGAGTGAAGTTCAAGGGCAGGGCAGGACACGGCTCAAGACCGGATCAGTCCCTCAATCCCATCCCTCCCGCAGCTCATGCTCTGTCCATGGTGGATTCAGCCATGGTCAACAAGATCACTGCAGGCGAGACAGTCACCATTGGATTCTCAAAGTTCGTGGCAGGAAGCCAGTACAATGTCATCCCCGAGGAGGCTGTGCTTGAGGGAAGCGGAAGATACTTCAACCGTGAAGAGGGAGAGAAGGTCTTTGGCTTCATCACAAAGATCATGGAAGAAACAGCTGACAGCTTCGGCTGCGGAGTTGAATTCCTTGATACCCATAAGATAGCCCTGCTCCCCGTAGTCAATGATGCGGCAGTAAGTGAGAAGGTGCTTAAGGGCGTGGCTGAGACCTGCGGAGAGGACTGCATAGGAGACGCTCCCCTGTGGTTTGGCTCTGAGACCTACAGCAGATATATGGAGAAGTGCCCCGGAGTCCTTGCTCTCCTTGGCATTAAGAACGATAAGCTTGGCAGCGGCGCTGCACATCATAACGGCAAGTTCGATGTGGATGAGAGCGTTATGCCCCTTGGCGTATGTGCTGCAGCAAGCTTCGTATTTGCAGACTGATAGGATAAGATGACAGTTTTCTGGCTTATAATCTGTATAGTTACCATCATAGCGGAGATCATGACCCTGGCCATGGTCTCTATATGGTTTACGGCGGGTGCATTTGCAGCCATGGTCTGCTCCTTTTTCGGAGCACCGGAGATGGTGCAGACAGCGGTATTCCTTGCTGTTTCCGTAGCGGCCCTTGCCATCTTCAAGACAAAGGGAGAAAGGGTGACCTCCCATCTTCAGACTCCGACCAATGCGGATCGCTTCATAGGCAGGGAGGGACTTGTCATAAAGACCATAGATGCCTGCAGGGATGAAGGCCTGGTGACCGTGGACGGACAGGAATGGAGCGCAAGGCCCGTGGATAAGGATGCTGTCATAGCCGAGGGAAGCAGGGTGGTCGTTAGAGCTATCCGCGGCGTAAAGCTGCTGGTGGAGAAAAAGGAAGAGGATAAGACCTGAAGGAGGAGAACATGCCTTTTATTATCTTACTTATACTGCTGATCGTAATAATATCAAGCTGCGTAAAGATAGTTCCCCAGGCCAATGCCTATGTGGTGGAGAGACTGGGCTCATATCTTGCCACCTGGAATAACGGCGTGCATATGCTGATGCCCTTTGTGGACAGGGTGGCAAAGCGGGTGAATCTCAAGGAGCAGGTGGCGGATTTCCCTCCCCAGCCTGTCATAACAAAGGACAATGTCACCATGCAGATAGATTCGGTGGTATTTTTCTTTATAACGGATCCCAAGCTTTTTGCCTATGGCATAGTCAACCCCATGTCTGCCATTGAGAACCTGACGGCCACCACCTTAAGGAATATCATAGGAGACCTGGATCTGGATGAGACCCTTACCTCAAGGGAGATCATAAACTCCAGGATGAGGGATGTCCTTGATAAGGCCACTGATCCCTGGGGCATAAAGGTAACCAGAGTGGAGCTTAAGAATATCATCCCTCCGGAGGCAATACAGAATGCCATGGAGAAGCAGATGAAGGCTGAGCGTGAAAGACGTGAGAGCATACTCCGGGCAGAGGGAGAGAAGAAATCCACGATACTTGTGGCTGAAGGAAAGAAGGAGGCTGCCATACTGGATGCGGAGGCAGACAAGCAGACTGCGATACTCCATGCAGAGGCTGAAAAACAGCGCCGTATAGAAGAGGCCCAGGGACAGGCTGAGGCCATACGTCTTGTTCAGGAGGCCAATGCAGAGGGCATAAGGATGCTCAGAGAGGCAGGGGCTGATGAAGCTGTGCTTCGCCTTAAGAGCCTGGAGGCCTTTGCAAAGGCAGCAGACGGTAAAGCCACCAAGATCATAGTTCCAAGCGATCTTGCTGCCATGGCAGGCGTGGTGGAGTCCGTGGCGGAGATAGCGAAGGGCAGCGGATCCGGCGCAGCCGCGGCAGTGAAGGAAGCCTCTGAGACAGCAGGCAATGCAGGAGCAGTATAAAGGCTTTTGTGCCTATCCGGCTTAGGCCGGATCTTTCCCGTAAATATTTTATCGTACTTAAAAAGGTCATGCTTAAGAGCATGGCCTTTTTTTGCTGCAGTAAAAGTGTCTGAAAAACTATCGCCTTGGACTGCCGCTTTGCGATGTCCTTCGCCGACAGCTTTGCCAGAAAAAACAAGGCCATGCCCTCAGGCACGACCCTCTTTTTGTCATTTTCATATCGACTAAAATCCTCTGATGCGGTATATTTATCTGAAGACAGGAAAATAAGGATCAAAAAGAGGTCATCATGTATAA
>CALWMV010000042.1 GCA_944382125.1 uncultured Lachnospiraceae bacterium | reverse complement strand
AGGGGCATGGCCACATTTTCCTCTGCATTCATGGTCGAAAGCAGGTTATAGCTCTGGAATATAAATCCCACATTGCTCCGCCTGAAGGCCACGAGCTCGGACTCGGAAAGCCTGTCTATGCGCTTTCCCGCTATGCTTATCTCGCCCTTTGTGGGAGGCTCCAGCCCCGCCAGCATGTTCAAGAGGGTGGACTTGCCTGAGCCTGAGGCTCCTACTATGGCCACGAACTCTCCCTTATATATGCGGAAGCTCACTCCGTCAAGGGCGTGGACCCGGTTGTCCCCGACCTTGTATATCTTATAAAGGTCCTTCACCTCTATAAGTGGCTTTTTATGCTTTTTTGTTACAACAGGCTTCTCTTCCATCAGAATATATACGAAGTAAGATCTGTGCTCCTTTCAAACTTTTCGCCGCTTTTTACATAAAGTATCATATAGTATTTGTCTCCCAGGTCCCTGGCATAGAGCTCTGCCCTGAAGGGAAATCTCTCATCAAAGGCCGGGTGCTCCGCTCTCCCTGCAAATATCGTATGATAATAGGTCTGCAGGGCCTCCGTATAATCCAGCTTATAGGCAAGATAGCCGTTCCGCCCCAGGCTTGCATCAGATATGCTGATATAGGGAAGGAGCTTGTCGTTTCTGATGATGTTTCCTATCACCGACACCATATAGGCATTGAGGTCCCTAGGCTGTCCGTCGCTTCTGTTCTTTCCGATGAAAAAAGACATGAGGACCATGGTGTTGTCCTCAGGCATCTCGGGATCCGGAGCCTCAGCGGTGGTGAGATAGGACGAGAGCAAAAGATCCGGTACATATCCGTAAAGGCTTAAGCTTCCGTCCACATCATAAAAGACATCATTAAAAAGTTCCGCAGTGAAACCTGCAGGGATACTTATCGCAAAATCCGTATAGTCATTTTCAAAGACCTGAGGAGAGCCCATGCGTCCCAGCTGTCCTCCGGTCATGGCAGAGGCTCCGTCAGGCATCGAAAGGCTCTGACTTCCCTCCGTATAAACCAATGGCTCTGCTGCCCGGGCATCAAAAGAGATGCCCGTACAAAGCAAAGCCATGAAGATCATCATAGATCCGATTATATCTTTTCTCATCCTTCAACTGCCTTATCTATGGCGATAATATTGGATACTGCCCTGTCCATATAGTCTGTGTCCGCATACTCGATCTTTCCGGCATCGGTAAGCTCCGCAACCTTCGGATCGATGGGTATCCTTGCAAGGACTGAAAGTCCGTGCTCCTTTGCCACCTCATCTATATGGCTCTCGCCGAAGATGTATATCTTCTTTCCGCAATCAGGACACTCCACATAGGACATGTTCTCAACGATGCCCACGATGGGAAGGTTCATCTTCTCTGCCATGTTGACAGCCTTGGTGACTATCATGGATACCAGTTCCTGAGGGCTGGTCACCACTATAATGCCGTCAATGGGAAGGGACTGGAACACCGTAAGGGGCACATCACCGGTTCCCGGCGGCATGTCCACGAACATATAGTCCACATCCTCCCAGTAGGTCTCACTCCAGAACTGCTTCACTGCACTGGCGATAAGAGCTCCCCTCCATATGATAGGATCCGTACTCCTCTGAAGCAGCAGGTTTGCCGAGATGATCTGTATACCATTCATGCTCATGGCAGGCAGCATCAGATTGCCGTCCACGGTCACTCCGAGGCCCATGCCCTCTATGCCAAAGGCGGTGGGGATGGAGGGGCCCGTTATATCCGCATCAAGTATGGCGGTGTTATAGCCCTTTTTCTGAAAGGCACTGGCAAGGAGGCTTGTCACCATGGACTTTCCCACTCCGCCCTTACCGCTCATTACAGCGTATACATGCTTTACCTTGCTTCCCTCTGCAAGCTTGGCTGAGAAGTCCTCAGCAGGAGCCTGGCCTGCGGTGCCTGCGCTGTGGCAGTCTGCTCCGCAGCTTGAGCAGCTTCCGTTACATTCTTCACTCATAGCTTTTCTCCGTATCTTCCTTTATAGTTGATTAAACCCCCATTTGCATAAAATTGCAATGGGGGCAAGCTTAAATCATCCTGAAATCTTCCTTAAGAAGCTCTTTAAGCCTTCTTTCCTTCTCCGAGCCCGCTCTTGATAGCCTCGCAGATGACCTTGAGTGCCTCATCCTCATCGACTCCGGAGCACTCTATATTTATCTTGTCGCCGCATCTGATGCCTGCTGCCATGACATTGAGCACAGACTTGGCTACTATGGTCTTTTCCTGAAATCTTATAGTAATGTCGCTCTTGAATCTCATAGCAGTCTGGCTGAGATTGCCTGCCGGTCTGAGATGCAGTCCCGAGGGATTAACGATAGTAACATCTTTGCTTACCATACCCGCCTCCATACTGATAAAGTTTATGAACATATTTTAACTTGCCTTTAGACTCATGTCAACTAATTCTGCCCCTGTCTCTCCCTGCGGGAAAAGACGCATCCGCAGTAATCCTGACGATAAAGTCCGTAGATGGCTGAAAGCTCTATGCTCCTCTTATAGCCGTTCCTCTTCTTGAAATCAGAGGGCAGAAAGCTGAGTCCCTCCGAAGCAGCTATCCTCTCTCCTATATCATTGAGGGCCTTTGCATCCTTTAAGGGGCTTATGCTGAGAGTTGTGCAGAAATAATCAAAGCTCTCTCCCTTTTCGGAAAGCTCCTTAAGGAGCCTTGCAGTCTCTTTGAGTCTCAGCTCATAGCAGAGCCTGCAGCGTTCTCCCCTCTCCGGATCCTTCTCATGGCCCCTTGCCATACGGTAGAAGCTCTCCGGGTCATACTTCGCCACGATGAGCCTCACCGGGACCTTCATCCTCTGTATCATGGATCTCAGTTCCTCTGCCCGTTTATCGTACTCTTCCCTGGTGTCTATATTGGGATTATAAAAATAGACGCAGATATCGAACCAGGACGAAAGATATTCCAGCACATAGGAGGAACAGGGAGCACAGCAGGCATGCAAAAGGAGGCGGGGACGCTTCCCCGTCTCCTCTATATTATTGATGAGCTTATCCAGCTCCCTCTGATAATTGCGGTGCTGATCTGCCATGTCTTACTGAAGGAAGTCCCTGATGCGCTTCGATCTTACCGGGTTGCGGAGCTTCCTTAAGGCCTTGGCCTCGATCTGTCTGATACGCTCCCTGGTGACGTTGAATTCCTTTCCTACCTCCTCAAGGGTCCTGGGATGGCCGTCCTCCAGACCGAAGCGAAGGACTATGACCTGTCTCTCCCTTTCCTTGAGATCTCCAAGCAGTGTGTCTATATGCTCTCTCAGCATGACTGACTCAACATTCTGCTCAGGGGTGACCACATTGGCATCGGCCACGAAATCGCCAAGGTTGGAATCATCCTCCTCGCCTATAGGGGTCTCCAGTGATGCAGGCTCCCTGGCTATCTGCATGATCTCCATGACCTTTTCCTCAGTCATGTCCAGGGCCTTTGCAAGCTCCGGTATGCTGGGCTCATATCCAAGCTCAAGGGTAAGCTTCCTCTGCATCTTGGACATCTTGTTGATGGTCTCGACCATATGTACCGGCACCCTGATGGTCCTGGCCTGATCTGCAAGGGCTCTGGTAACGGACTGCCTGATCCACCAGGTCGCATAGGTGGAAAGCTTGTAGCCCTTGGTATAGTCGAACTTCTCCACTCCCTTGATGAGTCCGAGATTGCCCTCCTGTACCAGGTCAAGAAAGCTCATGCCGCGGCCCGTGTAGCGCTTTGCTATGCTGACCACAAGCCTCAGATTGGCTTCGATAAGACGCTCCTTGGCAGCCTCATCTCCCTCTGTCTTCCTCTTTGCGAGCTCCAGCTCCTCATCTGCAGTAAGCAGAGGCACCGTACCTATCTCCTTGAGATACATGCGCACCGGATCTTCAGTACCTATTCCCTCAAGGAGATCTACATTATCAAGATCCACATCCTGATCTACGTCCTTCTCGGAGAACTCATCCGAGAAATCATCGGAAAGATCATCCAGCAGTATGTCGTCTATATTGTCAAGCTTGTCAAAGCTGAGATCGTCATTAGTAGGCTCCTCCGGGATCTCCTGATCAGCCTCCTCGGTCTCAGAACTGTCCACCTCTATGCCCGAGCTCTCCATGAACTTAAAGACCTCATCAAATTCATCGGGGCTGAGATCATCAGCTGCGAACTCATCATTGATATCATCAACGGTGATCCTGTTTTTATTTGATTTTCCCTTCTTCGTAAGCTTCTGGATCTTTGCGAGAAATTTGTCCTTGTCTAAAGTCAAGCTCCTGCCTCCTTAACTCAAATGCTCCTGTATATAGCTATGGCACTGATCACGCAGAGGATCGAGATGACCACAGCTATGATCATATACATCATGCCTGCAGCCTTCTTCTTCCTGACCCTGGGATACATCCGAAGATAAAACCATCCCGTCAAAAAATTCAGTACGGCTGCAAGGAAAAAGATGATCGGAAACAGGAACATATATCTTCCGGGATTGAAAAATGCAAATATGGACATGACAACAACGCATATGCCTATGGCTATATGCGCTGCATCCAGTATAGTCCCAAGTTTTCTCGGAGAGTATCTGTTGTTTCCTGCCATCCGCTTTCCTTATCCGGGCATCATAAACTGCCAGGCATCTTTGCCCGCATGTGGGATAATTATATCATGTTTTCAGCTGAAAATATATAAAATGTTTCTAAAAAGCGAAAGCGCTTCAATTTATCTGTAAAATTGTCGCCGAAGGACATCGCGAAGCGGCAGTCCAAGACGACAATTTTACAGGTTCTGTTCTTTGCTTCTTCTCTGCCTTGCAGCCTCAAAGAGAATGACCGAAGCCGCTACCGCAGCATTGAGGGACTCGGTCCTGCCGCTCATGGGTATCCTTATGCGGTCCGTCGCCTCATTGCAGAGCTCCTCCGAAAGGCCCCTTGATTCGTTGCCTATCAGTATCAGTGATGGTCCTTTGAGATCACAGAGATCATGGTCCCTGCTGCCCTTTAAGTGGGCTGCATAGACTCTGAAGCCCTTTTCTCTGAGAGCCGAGGCTGCCGTTATGAGTTCCTCCGTCTGAAGCACCGGAAGACGGAATATGGCTCCCATGGTGGATCTTACCACCTTCGGAGAATAGATGTCCGCACAGCCCCGATCACAGATGACCGCACAGGCTCCTGCTGCTTCCGCACTTCTTAAGGCTGTGCCCACATTGCCGGGGTCCTGGACGCACTCAAGGCCGAGTATCAGTCCGGCTTCTCCTTCTGCGGAGGCTTCCTTAAGGAGGCCCGAAAGGCCCCTGGGCCTCCGCTGTCTCACTACGGCGATAATGCCCTGGGGAGTCACGGTATCGGATATCTGCTTCATCTCCTTTGCGCTTACGGTCTCAAAGCCCTTCTGCGCCATCAGTGTCTTAAGCTTCTCAGCCAGATGGTGAGAGCCGATAAGCTCCTCTGAGACATAAAGCTCCTCCACAAGCTCCGCCGGGAGCTCTCCGCACATCTTCGGGCCGTCCACCACATAGAGGCCTGATTCCCTCCGAAGTCTGGGCTTTTCCATAAGCTCCTTTATGAATTTTTTCTTCCTTCCCTCCATATCAAAGCTCCGAAAGCTCTGAGAGCCAGAGTGCCGATGAGGCATCAGAGGGCATGAGGAGGCTTCCCCTCGGGCTGAAATCTATCTCTGATACCGCTCCTCCATCCAGGGCCGTGCTGCGTTTGAACTGCTGGCTGAAGAACCTTCTGTAAAATACCTCAAGCCATTTCTTTATCTCTGCTGCCTCATACCTTCCCTCGAAGGCACAAAGGGCCAGATCATATATATGACGGGCTGTAAATCCGTACTTTACCACATACCATGTGAAGAAATCATGAAGCTCATAGGGACCCACGATATCCTCGGTCTTCTGCTTTATATTGCCCTCCTCATCAGAAGGGAGAAGCTCCGGCGATACGGGAGTGTCAAGTATGTCCCTGAGCACCTCAGCCACGGCAACATTGTCCTCTGCTGCTGCCACTTCGGAGACTATGACTCTTATAAGGGTCTTCGGTATGCTGGTATTTACGGCATAATTGGCCATATGGTCTCCGCCGAAGGTGCACCAGCCCAGGGCCTCCTCTGAAAGGTCCCCGGTACCTATATCAAGTCCGCCCACATCATTGGCTATATCCATAAGGATCTGGGTACGCTCCCTGGCCTGAGCATTTTCATAAGCGGAATTCCTTATCCCAGGATCATGATCTATATCCTCAAAATGCTTCATGACACTGTCGCTGATCCTTATCTCCCGAAGCTCAGCTCCGATCTCCCTGGCAAGCCTGCAGGCATTGTCATAGGTGCGGTCGGTGGTACCGAAGCAGGGCATGGTCACGCAGAGGATATCCTCCATCGGTCTCCGCATGAGCCTGAAGGCATGTCTTGCCGCAAGCAGTGCCAGGGTTGAATCCAGTCCTCCTGAAAGTCCTATGACCGCCTTCTGCGAATGTGTATGTTCAAACCTCTTCTTAAGGGCATGGGCCTGAATATCCAGTATCTCCCTGCTCATGGAGGCTTTGTCCTCCACTCCGGAAAGGAAGGGCTCCGGGCTTATGCTCCTGTCCCTGAGATCCTCGCTCCAAAGGGATCCGCTGAAGGAAAAGCTTACGCACAAAGCCTGCTTTCCGGGGCAGCCCCCGGCAAGGTTCCTGAGCCTGTCTGCCATCCTGGCATTTTTCATCCTTTCAGCCCTTATCCTCATTATATCTATATCAGAAACCGTAAGTCCCCTGGTGAAGGCTCCGCTGTCGCAGAGCAGCTCTCCTGCCTCTGCTATGAGCCTCTGTCCTCCGAAGACATGATCCGTGGTGGATTCATCCTCTCCGGCTCCGGCCATGACATAGCCGCAGCAAAGCCTTCTGCTTCGTGAAGCTGCGAAGTCCGCCCTTTTTGAAGAGCTTCCATAGGTCTCCGAAGGAGCCGAAGGGCTGACAAGCACGCTGGCTCCCTGAAGGCTCAGTATGTCTCCCATGGAAAGGGGCATCTCCGCCTCTGCAAAATTCTCACAGGCCACGGCAAATCCCGGGACATCACTGCATTCAAAGATCAGTCCCGTTCCGACAGGCACTCCATCCTCCGTATTGCCCATGAAAAACTCTCCGTCAGAAAACTGACGTTCCATCATATCTCCCTGAACCGAAAGGGCTGACCTGGGGACAAGTCCCAGAAGTCTTCCGTCCATCAGCACGGCAGTCATGTCATAGAGCCTGCCTTTGAATTCATAGGGCAGTCCTGCAAATATGAGCATATCCCTGCCTCTGCTTTCATTTACAAGTTCTCTTAAGCCCTCTTTTGCCGCATAAAGAAGATCCTGCTGCCAGAAAAGATCTCCGAGGGAATATCCTGTGATGCAGAGCTCGGGAAGGACAAGGAGCTTTACATTCCTGCCATCCGCCTCATTTATGAGAGCTGTTATGCTCTCCACATTTTTCCTTACATCCCCGAGCACCGTGTCAGGGACTGCCGCTGCAACTCTTACGAATCCTTTCATAGCCTGAACCTGCCCTTTCTTAAAAAATATAATCAAACAGCGCTGCCATAAGGCCTTACAGCCCGGCCCGCTGAATTTATACTAACGGATTATAGCACAGCAGTCTTATTTGTGCTATATTTATGTGAATGGATAATATCAGTGAAAAAACAGATATTTATGACAGGACAAGACGCCTCATAGGTGAAGAAAAGTTTGAAAAGCTCAGGGGCTCCCATGTGCTCCTCTTCGGCCTGGGAGGTGTAGGCTCCTATGTATGCGAGGCCCTCATAAGGGCCGGGATAGGGAGGCTTTCCCTGGTGGATCATGATACAGTGGATATAACCAATCTGAATCGCCAACTGTTTGACTTAAGAAATACCCTCGGAATGCCGAAGAACGAAGCA
>CALWMV010000041.1 GCA_944382125.1 uncultured Lachnospiraceae bacterium | reverse complement strand
GGAAGATTTATTTGTTATTACATAATCCCATAATTCTTACACTTTCACCTAAAACACGGGAGCGCCGCCTTCGGTTTTGGCCGGGGGTGACGCTCCCGCTTCTTTTTTGTTCGCTTTTTCTCTTTCAATCAGGATGGGACAGGATAGGAAAGATGTTGGCAGTAGTAGGTGCTGTGGGAATGTATGTAAACGGTCAAAGGGGCGGAGCTGTGGGAAAGCTGGCAGCTTTTCCATCGGGCCGTGAATATCTGTTTTCCATCGGTGGAGCGGACGTTTTCCACATTTCCATGGTGTAAAGCAGCGTGACAACACACTTGTATATTGCTTTTCTGCAAGAAATGATTTATAATAAATGTAGTTAGTCGACGCTAACTACAATTCCGATTCCTGGAGGCAGTTATGGGAATATTAAAGGTTTTTTTCAACAATACCCGCAAGCCCGAAGGATTGCTGGGCAGGTGCATGGTGGGCAGCATGAATCATGCCCATGCCGCTCTCGCAGATTGGGGCCTTAGACATTTGCCCGAAACAGGTCCCACCGAGATTGCGGAGCTGGGATGCGGTGGTGGCCGGAATATCCGGGCCCTTCTGCGAAAATACCCTGTCGCGACTGTCACCGCCTTGGACTATTCCAAAATATCCGTAGAAAAGGCCAGGAGTGTTAACCGCAAGGGGCTGCAAGCCGGCCGTTGCCGTATCATACAGGGAGATGTGTCTCACCTTCCCTTTGAGAATAGTGCGTTTGATTTGGTGACCGCCTTTGAAACGGTATATTTTTGGCCTGGTCCTACGGAGAGCTTCCGGGAGGTGTACCGAACTCTGCGACCGGGCGGCATCTTTCTAATCGCCAATGAGTCGGATGGAGAGAACTCCCAGGATGACAAGTGGCTTTCTGTTATTGATGGAATGCGGATCTTCAATCAAATTCAGCTGACCACTTTTCTCACCGAAGCCGGTTTTTCTGAGGTCATCGTGAAACGGAACACGAAAAAACACTGGCTCTGTGCGCTGGCAATTCGGGAGAATACGGGGCATTTGGGCAATAAATAACAGAGAGGTTTAGATTAAACTTCGCAGACAGTTTCTGATGTGCTGGAGCAAAGTGTTCAACAGGAGCAGGACGTAGTTTCTGATAGTTTGATCCTGCTGCAAGGCGACCCTCTATTTCCTGCTTATCGCAAGCGCCATCAACATGGTGCTGGACATTGTATTCGTCTATAACTTCCGCATGGGCGTGGCGGGGGCCGCCATCGCTACGGACATTGCCCAGGCCGGTTCCTTTGTGACCGTCTTTGATGCGGCCTGGGACTCTCGTAAATGGGCGATGGACGATATTTCCGGCCATTATCAGACCCTGTGCCGGTATGGGGCGGGTACGGTTCTGCTTTTATCTTCAGGCGTTTTTTTTTAAACTCACCGAGCCCGGACTCATTTTCAATCCATATCTCGACTCTGTCCTCCTCTTGTGATAAACTACTTTACGGTATGTTTTCAGGAGGAGGATCTTTCATGGACCGACAGGACAATAAAATAAAGTCTATCAAGCATATTTGTGCTGGTCTGCTGGCCCATGTGGATGCAGGAAAGACCACCCTTTCAGAGGATATACTCTATCATACGGGAGTCATCAGAAAGCCGGGAAGGGTGGATCACAGGGATACATTTTTTGACACGGACAGCAGGGAGCGGAAGCGCGGAATAACCATCTTTTCAAAGGAGGCCTCCTTTAAGCTAGGAGACAAATGCTTTTATCTCATGGATACTCCCGGACATACGGATTTTTCCGCTGAGATGGAGAGGGTGCTTTCCGTACTTGACTATGCAGTGCTTATCATAAGCGGACCGGACGGAGTGCAGAGCCATACCAGGACCCTCTGGAGGCTCCTTAAGCGTTATGAGCTTCCGGCCCTTATATTTGTCAACAAGATGGACATGGAGGGAACTGATAAAAGCTCCATAATGAAGGAGCTTCGGTCAGAGCTTTCTGAGTCCTGCGTCGAATTTTCGAAAGAACTGATAAATGGTTATGCCGCTGAGGGTGCATTTATTAAAGAAGCAGGGGCAGAGTCGGCAGCCATCCCGGAGGAGCTTCTTGAATCCATTGCCATGAGCTCGGAGGAGCTTATGGAGGAATATCTTGAGAAAGGAAGCATCTCCAGTGCTTCGATCATAAAAGCGATAAAAGGCAGGGAGCTATATCCCTGCATATTCGGCTCTGCCCTTAGGGATGAGGGCGTCAGTGAGCTGCTTTCTGCTCTGGCTGCATTTACGGATGAGATGGACTTTGGGGATGAGTTTTCCGCGAGGGTCTTTAAGATAACGAGGGATCAGAGGGGAAATCGCCTCACCCATATGAAGCTTACCGGAGGAAGCATCCGGGTAAAGGACAGCATCGACATCCCTGCAGGAAGCAGGAAGGCAGGATCCGGAGCCTCGGAAGATCCATCGGCAGAAGATGGATCTGATAGTGCAGAGACTGTCAGTGAAAAGATAGAGGGCATACGCCTTTATAATGGAGAACGGGCCACGGAGCTTACGGAGGCCTCGGCAGGCATGGTGGTGGCCATATCGGGACTTAAGCATACCTATGCTGGCATGGGACTTGGCAGGACTGAAAATGATGAGAAGCCCCTGCTTGTTCCCTTATTTGAATATGCGCTGATCCCGCCCTTTGACGTGGACAGGAAGAAGTTTTATCTTATGCTCAAGCCTCTGGAGGATGAGATACCTGAGCTCCTCCTCTCATATATCCCCTCAAATGATGAGATACATATAAGGCTCATGGGGGATGTGCAGAACGAGATCCTTACCGATCTCATAGAGGAGCGCTACGGAGTAAAGGTAGAGTTCGGAGAGGCCAGCGTGATATATAAGGAGACCATTGCGGACAGTGTGGAGGGAGTGGGACATTTTGAGCCCCTGAGACACTATGCCGAGGCACATCTGCTTCTGGAGCCCGGAGAGCCCGGAAGCGGCATAGAGGCTGTGGACCTGATGGGGGAGGGCAGAGGCCTTTCCGGCAATTACAGAAGGCTCATATTAAGCCATATACTTGAAAAGGAACATCTGGGGGTCCTTACGGGATCAGGCCTTACGGATGTGCGCATAAGTCTTGTGGCAGGAAAGTCCCATGATAAGCACACAGAGGGAGGAGACTTCAGGGAGGCCACTTACAGAGCCATACGTCAGGGCCTCATGTATGCTGAAAATGTGCTCCTTGAGCCCTATTATGAATACAGGATAAAGCTGCCCTCCGAATATGTCGGAAGGGCAATGACGGATATACAGAGGATGTCGGGGAGCTTTGAGGTGGAGACCCTTTCTGACAGGGAAAGCCTTGTGACGGGAAAAGCCCCCGTGTCCCTCATGAAAAACTATAATGCTGAGCTTATAAGCTATACAAAGGGCCTTGGAAGCCTGAGTCTTAGCTTTTGCGGATACGGGAAGTGTCATGATAGCGAGGCAGCCATAGAGTCGATGGGTTATGATCCCGAGTCTGATGTAGAAAATCCCACAGGTTCGGTGTTCTGTGCCCATGGAGCTGGGTATTATGTGCCCTGGAATGAGGTTTATGACATGATGCACCTGCCCTTTGCCACTGATGTGATGCGTAAAAGAGGGATCAGCTCCAGCTCTTATGAAAGTAATGCAGATGATCCTATAAGCAGCGACGTGATCGCGGGAGCCCATTATGCGGGAGCATCCGGAACCGATGCCGATGCTTCAGCAGCCGGTGGGAGCGGTGCTTCGGGGAGAGCTTCAATGAGCAGCAGGTCATCCGGAGGACAGGGCAGCAGCCGCGATGGAGCCGGGGGCTATCTCAGTCAGGGCTATGAAAATGATAAGGAGCTCATGGGCATATTCCGCAGGACCTTCGGACTTACGAAGAGCGAGCGTTATACGGATAAGGAGGACGACGAGGCCCTGCTTCGCAGTCAGGGCTCAGGAAGCAAAAAGAAATGGGGCCGCGGAGGAACTGAGAAAGGAAAGGCAGCAGACCCGAGGGAAGCCACGGCACCTGATTTTGTGGATATAAAGGACCGCAAAAAGAGCTATCTACTGGTGGATGGCTACAATATCATCTTCGCCTGGGATGAGCTAAAGGAGCTTTCCCAGATAAATCTGGACAGCGCAAGGCTGCTTCTTATGGATATTCTGAGCAATTACCAGGGCTATAAGGGCATGAACCTGATCCTTGTCTTTGATGCTTACAGGGTCAAGGGAGGACAGCGAAAGATAGAGCGCTATCACAATATCTATGTCGTCTATACAGAGGAGGCTGAGACGGCGGATAAATACATTGAGAAGACGGTCCATGACATGGATAAGAAGCATGACGTTACCGTGGCCACTTCCGACGGCCTTGAGCAGATCATAGTCTTTGGCGAGGGAGCCGCAAGGCTTTCAGCCAGAGAGCTATATGAGGAGGTCATGGCGGCGTCTTCGGATATGAGAGACCGTTTCCTGGAAAGAAGGACAAAGCTTTGGAATACAGTCCTTAAGGAAGATAAAAAGGATCAGGATAAGAACCAGGGAAAAAGTAAAAAATAAAATCAGACAGCAGGTCATCTTAAAACTTAAAGCATTGGGACATACCATTCACCCTGGATGGTATGTCTTTTTGCGTACGGAAAATCAAGCAGATCGGCCTCGGCAGACATTTTTGACTTTTTTCTTGTTTATGATAACAGAAAAATGATTAAAAAAGCTGTGCTTATCTGCAAACTTATTGACAATTATAAGTTGCCAGATGTAAAATATATTCATACTTTAGCGTATGAAAGGAGAAGGTCATGACTGAGGAGGGGCTGGCTCAATATGAGCGCATAGCCATAGACATAGCTTCAAGGATAGCAGAGGGAAAGATAAACGAGGGGCAGAAGCTTTCGGGCAGGACCCAGCTTTCCTCAGAGTACAGGGTCTCCCCGGAGACCATAAGAAAGGCCGTGGCATTGCTTTCCGATATGCGCGTGGTAAGGGTCAAGGAAAAAAGCGGCGTGACCGTTGTTTCCGCTGACAGTGCCAGAAGATATCTGGAGCTTTCCCGGGGCAGGGGCTCAAGAAGGGAGCTCTATGACAGGCTTCAGAAGTATCTTTATTCCTATGAGGAGGCCGGAAGGAAGCTTCGGGATGTATGCAGGGAGCTTATAGAGGCAGAGCAGAATCCACTTCCCTCAGAACAGTCATTTCCAAAGTTTGAGGTCACTGTTTCCGAAGGCTCTCCCAGGATAGGACAGACCATAGGAGAGCTGAGGCTCTGGCAGGCCACCGGGGCCACGGTCATAGCCATAAAACGCAATAAAAACATGATCATCTCTCCGGGCCCGTATGCAGAGCTATATGCCGGGGATGTGATCATATTTGTGGGAGATAAGGACGGGGCCCTGGCCCTGGACAGATATATTAACAGGGCTGATGAGGCCTGAGATCGGACAGTATGATCCTTCGGGATCTTATATCTTTATATGAAAGGAGTGCAGATGATCCAGTTTGAGAATGTAAGCAAAAAATACCGGGGCACCGATGACGAAGTGGTAAAGGACATCAGCTTTACCATACCCTCGGGACAGATCGTTGTCCTCATAGGTCCTTCAGGCTGCGGCAAGACCACCTGCTTGAAGATGATCAACCGTCTTGTGAAGATAAGCTCAGGCAAGATCCTGATAGACGGAAAGGATGTCATGGAGCAGGACCCCATCGAGCTTCGCAGGAACATGGGCTATGTCATACAGCAGACGGGCCTGTTTCCCCATATGACCGTGAAGGAAAACATTGAGGTCATACCGCGCCTTGAAAAGAAGGATCCGGAAGAGATAGACAGGCGGACGGAGCAGCTCATGAAGATGGTGGGTCTGGATGCTGACCAGTATCTGGAACGTTATCCCACGCAGCTTTCCGGAGGACAGCTCCAGAGGGTCGGCGTGGCCAGAGCCTTTGCAACGGATCCGGACATCATACTTATGGATGAGCCATTTTCAGCGCTGGATCCCATAACCCGCTCACAGCTGCAGGATGAGCTTCTGTTTCTGCAGTCCAAGCTAAAAAAGACCATAGTCTTCGTGACTCATGACATGGATGAGGCCGTCAAGATAGCGGATCGTATCTGCATCATAAACGGAGGAAGGATAGTCCAGTACGATACTCCGGAGGAGATCATGAAGCATCCTGCCAACGAATATGTGGCAGATTTTGTGGGTAAGAACCGTATCTGGGCCAATCCCGAGTATATCAGGGCGGAGGACATCATGCTCCCTGACCCTCTGGCCGTGCCCCATACCCTTTCTGCCCTCCATGCCATAGAGCAGATGAGGGAGAAGCATGTGACCAGTGCCATGGTGCTGGATGATGATGAGAAGTTTATCGGCTATGTCAGGGCAACGGATATCCAGAAGGCCCCGGATAAAACTGCTCCCGTATCGGATCTTATGAAGGAAGCCAAGGTCACGGCGGCACCGGAGGATGACCTGGTGAAGCTTCTTGACCTCATGAATAAAAATGAGGTTCCGGCCCTTCCCGTGGTAAACAGATGGGGCAGACTTGAGGGACTCATAACCAATTCGAGTCTCGTTACCACCATGAGCCGCCAGTATATAGATCTTGAAAAGGAGGTATCGGCATGAGCGCATTTTTCCAATATGTAGCAGACAATTATGAGATACTCCTTCAGTATACGATGCAGCACCTGCGCATAGGCATGCTGGCAGTGGCTGCGGCGATCATCATAGGAGTGCCCCTGGGACTGATAATCTCAAGGCTCCCCTGGTCCAGAAAACCGGTGCTTGGCTGTGCCAGCGTCATGCAGGCCATACCGAGTCTGGCGCTGATGGGCTTCTTCATTCCAATCATAGGCATAGGAGATAAGACGGCCATAATCATCATAGCCCTTTATGCCATACTGCCTATACTGCGCAATACCTATACGGGACTTGTCAATACGGATCCCATGACCATAGAGGCGGCCAGGGGCATAGGCATGACGGAGAGGCAGATACTTTTCAAGGTACAGTTCCCTCTGGCCCTGCCGGTGATCATGGCCGGTATCAGAGTGGCTGCGGTAAACTCCATAGGAACCGCCACCATGGCGGCCTTCATAGGAGGCGGCGGCCTTGGTAAGCAGATCTATGCCGGCATACAGATCATAAATACCAACATGATCCTGTCCGGTGCGATCCCGGCCTGCCTGCTGGCACTGTTCATAGATTATATATTCAGCCTTGTTGAAAAAGCCGTGGTGCCCGTGAGCCTGAGGCTCTCCTCGGCGGCCATAGATGCTGCAACGGTAAGGAAGATGAAAAATCATCAGCGCAGGGTGCTGACGGTGGTAGGAGCCGCTCTAGTGATACTGCTCGGAAGCATCATCTTCGAGGTGGTGAAGGATTCAAGAAAAGACAGCATAGTCATAGGAACCACAGAGTACATAGAGGAGCGCATCGTTTCCCAGCTCTATGCCCAGGTCATAGAGGACAGGACGGGCATAGACGTGGAGCTCAACAATGCCATGGGAAGCACCCTTGTTACCTGGGAAGCTCTGCTTAACGGGGAGCTGGATATGGTGCCCGGCTATACAGGTACCTATTATGCTTCGGTGCTGGGGCTGGAGATATATCCCGGAATGGAAAGGGACCAGACCTATCAGGATGTGTCGGATGCCCTGCTGGATTTCGGAGTCACGGCGGCAGGACAGCTGGGACCCAATAACCAGTATGTATTTGCGGTGAAGCCCGAGATAGCAGAGAAGTACGATCTCAAGACCGTAGGAGATCTGGCACCCCTTGCTCCCAATATGGTGGTGGGCTGCTCCCAGAGCTTTTACGCCCGTGAAAATGACGGACTCTTCCCTGCATGTGATGAGTACGGACTCAAATTCAAGGATGCCCTTACCTTCGGTGCTGCGCCCATGTACATAGCCCTTGAAAATGATGAGGTGGATGTTATCGTTACCTACAGGACCGACGGCTTGCTTCAGAAGTACGATCTGGTGTTCCTTGAGGACGATCACAGCTTCTTCCCGCCCTATGTACTGTTCTCGATGCTCGGTGAGGAAGTAATGGAGAAGCACCCGGAGGTGCTTGATGCCTGCATGGAGCTCAATCTTGCAGTCACCGATGAGGAGATGCAGGACATGAATTAC
>CALWMV010000040.1 GCA_944382125.1 uncultured Lachnospiraceae bacterium | reverse complement strand
CTGAAGTCCTGAATTAAAAAAGACCTCCGGCACTGCCGGAGGCCTGTGATATCGATGTATGTCTGTATCCCTTGCCGGACTGTCAGCGGATCATGACCTGAAGCTGATGATCTTTGGGCTTAAGACACCCGTTATCTTTCGGATCACTCACCGAATACGGCGATATAATCCTTCTTGAACTTCTCGATACCGATATCGGTAAGAGGATGGCTGAACATCTGCATGAGCACCTTGAAGGGAACAGTAGCTATATCAGCACCTGCCTTTGCACACTCGGTTATGTGCATGGGGTTGCGGGTGGATGCAGCGATGATCTGGGTCTCGATATCAGGATAATTTGAGAAGCACTCAACGATATCATAGATCAGATCTGTTCCGCAGGTGGAGATGTCATCAAGTCTGCCAAGGAAAGGAGAAACATAGGTTGCTCCGGCCCTTGCTGCAAGAAGTGCCTGATTTGCTGAAAATACGAGAGTCACGTTGGTCTTGATGCCTTCAGCGGAAAGTACCTTGACTGCCTTGAGACCTTCGGGAGTCATGGGGATCTTTACAACCATGTTCTTATGGATGGCAGCGATCTCGCGGCCTTCCTTGATCATGCCCTCTGCCTTGGTGGTGGTTGCCTTTACCTCACCGGAGATGGGTCCGTCAACTATGGATGTGATCTCCTTGATCACCTCATTGAAGTCCCTGCCTTCCTTTGCGATGAGTGAGGGATTGGTCGTAACCCCGCAGATGATACCCATTTCATTTGCTTCCCTGATCTCGTCAACATTAGCTGTGTCGATGAAAAACTTCATAATCTACCCCTCCTGGATAAGATCGAATAATATTTTGGACCGGTATCTGAAAAAGAACATGACAATACGCCATACTGTCCTTATTTTATAGATATCGGATATTTACTATAGTATATTTTAATTGCCTGATAAAGGCAAGTGAAAGATAGGACAAATACCCCCGGAGGGAATGAGCCTACCGGACTGCTGAAGTGCGGGGACAATGCCTTCAATGAATATTGATAAGGATTTTTGGCTGTGCTATACTTGTAAAGATTTTGAGAGGAGATCATATTATGCAGAAGTACAGTGAGATGACAAAGGAAGAACTCAATGCCGAGTACGCTTTGCTTAAGCAGCAGTACAAGGAATTTCAGTATAAGGCCTTGAGCCTTGATATGTCCAGGGGCAAGCCCTCTCCGGAGCAGCTGGATCTCTCCATGGGCATGATGGACGTGCTGGGCCCCCAGGCGGATATGACCGGAGAGGACGGCGTTGACTGCCGCAATTACGGAGATCTTGAAGGCATACCTGAGTGCAAGGAGCTCCTTGCGGATATCATGGAGGTAAATCCGGACAATATCATCATCTACGGCAACTCCTCCCTCAACGTGATGTTTGATTTCATAAGCAGGAGCTATACCCACGGAGTGATGGGCTCCACACCCTGGTGCAAGCTGCCCTCGGTGAAGTTCCTCTGCGTGGTGCCGGGATATGACAGGCATTTCAAGATCACGGAGTATTTTGGCATAGAGATGATAAACGTGCCCATGCTGGAGACAGGACCTGACATGGACATGGTGGAGCAGCTTGTAAGCTCTGACGACAGCATAAAGGGAATATGGTGTGTGCCCAAATATTCCAACCCTACGGGCAATTCCTATGATGATGAGACCGTAAGGCGTTTTGCAAGGCTTAAGCCTGCAGCAGCAGACTTCCGTATATACTGGGACAATGCCTATACCGTACATCATCTTTATGACCATCATCAGGATCATCTTATAGAGATACTGGCTGAATGCAAGAGGGCCGGCAATCCTGATATGGTATATAAGTTTGCATCCACTTCAAAAATAACATTTTCAGGCTCAGGCATAGCAGCCTGTGCAGCTTCCCTCAATAACCTTGAGGATATCAGGAAGCAGCTCAGCATCCAGACCATCGGACATGATAAGGTCAATCAGCTCCGCCATGTACGCTTCTTTAAGGATATACACGGCGTGGTAGAGCACATGAGGAAGCATGCGGATATACTGAGGCCCAAGTTTGAGGCTGTGGAGAATATATTCGAGGAGGAGCTCGGCGGTCTTGAGATAGGTACCTGGACCAAGCCCAACGGCGGATATTTCATTTCCTTTGATTCCCTTCCCGGATGTGCTAAGGAGATAGTCGCAAGGGCGAAGAAGGCAGGAGTAAAGCTTACCCCTGCAGGAGCAGCCTTCCCCTATGGAAAGGATCCCGAGGATAAGAACATACGTATCGCACCCTCATATCCTTCGCTTCAGGAGATCGAGCAGGCAGCAAGACTCTTCACCCTCTGCGTAAAGCTCGTATCAGTAAAGAAGTTCCTGGAGGAAAAGGAGGCCTGATGCCAGTCGGGCCGGGACTTTCTTGAAACCGGAGTTCATTAAAAAACAATAAGATCGATCAAACAGTCAGGCTCTTTTGTGAACCGATGGATCAGACCGGAGCCGTGGCGGGAGAGACCTGATGGAGCTGAATATCGAAGATAAGAAAAACAGGATAAGGGAGCTGACGGAGCTTCTGGGAGAGGCCTCCCGGGTGTATTACAATGAGGGCAGGGAGATCATGCCCAATATTGAGTATGATGCCCTCTATGATGAGCTCCTTAAGCTTGAAAAAGAGACGGGCATGGTGCTTTCCGGCTCTCCTACCCAGACCGTGGGTTATGAGGTTCTTTCAGAACTTCCGAAGGAGAGGCATGGGAGTCCCATGCTTTCTCTCAATAAGACCAAGTCAGTGGAGGAACTGGGAGACTGGCTTGGAGATAAAAAAGGCATACTGAGCTGGAAGCTGGATGGCCTTACGATAGTCCTTACCTATGAAAAGGGAGAGCTTCAGAAGGCTGTGACCAGAGGCAACGGAGAGATCGGCGAGGTCGTGACTCCCAATGCCAGGTTTTTTGAAAATCTGCCCCTTCATATCCCTTTTGAGGGAGAACTGGTCATAAGAGGCGAGGCGGTCATAAAATACAGCGATTTCCGACGCATCAATGAGGAGCTTCCGGAGACGGATGCGGAGTACAAAAATCCCAGAAATCTATGCTCTGGCTCCGTGAGACAGCTGGATCCTTCGATCACGGGTAAAAGACACGTCAATCTCATGGCTTTTCAGCTTGTAAGCGCAGAAAATGTAGATTTTGACAACTCCTTCAAAAGGCGCTTTGAATGGCTGAAAGAGCAGGGCTTTGAAGTAGTCGAATATGAGGAGACAGACAGGGAGCACATAGCTGAGACGGTCGAACATTTCAAACAGAGGATAGAGGACAATGACTTTCCCTCTGACGGACTGGTGCTGGCCTATGAGGATGTGGCCTATGGCCTGTCCCTGGGAAGCACTGCCAAGTTCCCCCGCAATTCCATAGCCTTCAAGTGGCAGGATGAAACTGCGGAGACGAAGCTCCTTGACATAGAATGGTCAGTGTCGAGGACTGGACTTATAAATCCCATAGCCATATTTGAACCGGTATCCCTGGAAGGAACTACCGTGTCCAGGGCCAGCGTCCATAACCTGAGCATAGTAAAGGAATTAAAGCTTGGTATCGGAGACAGGATCACGGTCTACAAGGCCAACATGATCATACCTCAGATAGCAGAGGATCTGACCGGCAGCGGCAATATCACCATACCAAAGAGGTGCCCTGTCTGCGGAGGCCTCACGGCGCGCAGGCAGGATAAGGAGGCGGAATACCTCTACTGTACTGAGCCGGAGTGCCCTGCCAAGAAGATAAAGTCATTTTCACTGATGGTGAGCAGGGATGCCCTCAATATAGACGGGCTTTCGGAGATGACTCTGGAGAAATTCATCTCTGCCGGATTTATAAGGGAATATGCTGATCTTTTCGGACTGGAGAGATACAGGGAGGAGATCATAGGCATGGAGGGCTTCGGAGAGAAGTCCTATGACAAGCTTATAGCCGCCTCGGAGAAGGCGAGGGATACGGAGCTTTACCGCATGCTCTACGGCCTTGGCATACCTGGGATAGGCCTTGCGGGAGCCAAGCTCATAGCCTCATACTGCGGCGGAGAATATGAAAAGGTCAAGGAGCTTGGAAGGGATGAGCTTCTTTCGATAGATGGCATCGGTGAGGTGCTGGCTGATTCCTTCGTGGGCTTTTTTGCTGACGAAAGAAAGTGCAGAGAGGCTGACAGGCTCAGGGAGAAGCTGAGACTTGCCGCTCCTGAGACTCAGGATGGTGAGGACTATATCTCCGCAGTGATAGATGGCGAGGAGCTGAAGCCTAGGAAGGGACTTCTTGCGGGAAAGACCTTTGTCATAACCGGAGACCTTGAGCATTTTGAGAACCGCAGGGAGCTTCAGGACCTGATAGAGAAGCTTGGAGGCAAGGCTGCGGGCTCAGTATCCAAAAAGACTTCCTATCTTATAAACAATGATGCCCAGAGCTCTTCTTCAAAAAATAAGAAGGCCAGGGAGCTGTCCGTTCCGGTGATAACCGAGGATGGCTTTATAGAACTGCTTAAAGGATGAATCCTCATGAAAGAAAGTCATAAAAAAAGAAAAATGATCGTGACTCTGGGAGAGATCATGCTCAGGCTCTCTCCCGAAGGCAATAAGAGGATCATGCAGGCTGACCGCTTTGAGGTCTGTTTCGGAGGAGGAGAGGCCAATGCAGCGGTCCTTCTTTCGGGGCTTGGCTTTGATTCCAAATTCGTGACGGCCATACCGGACAATGCCATAGGAGACAGGGCGGTCGCTGAACTCAGAAAATACGGAGTTTCCACAGAGCATATCTCAAGAAAGGGACCGAGACTTGGAATATATTATATGGAGCCGGGATCCTCGGTAAGGCCCTCCAATGTGATCTATGACAGGGCAGGGAGCTCCATAGCTCTTGCAAGGCCTGAGGACTTTGATCTGGATGAGATATTTGACAAAGCGGACTGGTTCCATTTTACAGGCATAACCCCTGCCCTTTCCGAAGATGCGGCACTCCTTACGGAGGCGGCTCTTCAGGCTGCAAAGGCTAAGGGCGTGACGGTCTCTGTGGACCTTAACTATAGAAAAAAGCTCTGGACCGAGGAAAAGGCAAGAGAGGTGATGAGCCGTCTCATGCAATACGTGGATGTCTGCATAGGCAATGAGGAGGATGCTGAGAAGGTCCTGGGCTTTGCCTGCAGGAAGGATGCAGCGGATCCGGAGGAGGCTTACAGGGATATGTTCGGAAGGCTCTGTGACGCCTATGGCTTTCGTTATGTGATATCCTCCTTCAGGCAGTCCCGTTCTGCTTCTGACAATGACTGGTCAGGCTTCATAATGGATGGAGAGACTAGGGAGTTTTTCCATTCACGTACGTACAGGCTTACTCCCATAGCAGACAGGATAGGCGGAGGCGATTCCTTTGCCGCAGGCTGTATCTGCGGCTTCCTGGACGGCAGGGACATGAAAGAGACCTTATCCTTTGCGGTGGCGGCTTCCGCACTGAAGCACACCATTCCCGGAGACTTTGATCTTATCAGCAGGGAAGAGGCTGAGGAGCTTATGACAGGAGGCGGCCTTGGCAGAGTCAAGAGATGATTTTTCCAATGAGATAGGGAACTGCATGCTCCGCCTGGGAGAGATGATCCTGAGCTGCGGCGGAGAGGTCAGCCGTGTGGAGGATACGGTGTACAGGATAGGCATGGCCTACGGCTTCAGGTCTGTGGACTGCCTGACCATCATGAACTGCATCATAATAAGCTATACTGACGGAAGCGGCAATACCTTCACCCAGATGCGCAGAGTGCTGGAGATAAAGAAGGACATGGAAAAGATCCGGGCATGCAACAGCCTGAGCAGGGAGGTCTGCAGAGAGAAACTGAGTCCGGAGGATTTCAACAGGAAACTTCAGGACATAGAAGAACTCAGGGGCTACAGGCCTGTAGCCATGTGTCTCATATACATGCTGACCTCTGCAGCCATGACCCTGTTCTTCGGAGGAGACGGGGCGGATGCCGCGGCCTCGGCCATAGCCGGCATAGTGCTTTACCTTGCAGGCAGATTCATGGGCTTTGTAAGGATACGGAATTTTGTGACCGGGTATATAGAGGCATTTTTAGTGGGAACGGTGATATGCCTTCTCATAGCCCTCGGCCTGGGTGATAATTATGATCTCATATCCATGGGCAATATAATGCTGATGATATCAGGCTCGGGACTGATGACCTCGATAAGGGATATGATAAACAATGACCTGATAAGCGGCATGATGGGCTTTATGGCGGCAGTGATAGGTGCGGCTGCCATAGCCCTGGGATTTGTTTCCGCGGCCCTTTTATTTATGTAGCAGATCATACAGCGGAGGAACGGGATGATCGAGATACTGCCTGTGGTGATGGCCTTCTTCGGCACACTGGGCTTTTCCATGTACTACAATATAAACATAAGGATATCCCTTATAAACTCATTTTGCTCTATGGCAGGATACTTCATCTATGTTATACTGATAGAGAAGACCGGGAGCCTGTTCTGGAGCAACTTCTGGGTGGCGGTGCTGATATCCTTCTTCTGTGAGATAGTGGCCAGATCCCATAAGGTGCCGACGACCCTTCTGCTGGTACCCATGCTGTTTCCGGAGATCCCGGGAGGAGAGCTCTATAACACCGTATGGAATCTGTTCGTGGGAGACATGGCTGCATCCTCGGTCCATGCGGTAAGGCTGGCCATAGATATTGCAGCACTGAATCTGGGCATAGTCCTGGTCAATACCGTAGTAAAGATATATTCCAACATAAGTGCCAGACTGCGTTACGGACATTATGAGGGCTACAGATAAGGTCAGGCATGAAAATATGCTGGCAGGCCGCTGAGCGTATATGCCGGCATACATGAAATGATAAGCGGATACTTCGGCCGATGGCCGATGATAAGGGCGGGCAGGGCCATGAGGCAGGCCGCCCATATAAAAATAAAATGATGGAGAGTAGTTATGAGAGGAGTAGAAACAAGGATACAGGAGATAAGACACAAGATCTTCACTGAGGTTGCCCGCCTGGCATATGAAGATGATGTGGATCTTGACAAGCGTATCGAGGAGCTTCCCTACAAGATAATCCCCGGAGAGGTCGGAAAGTACAGGAACAACGTCTTCTGGGAGAGAGCCATAGTCGGAGAGAGACTGAGACTTGCCATGGGACTTCCGAGCCGCAGTGCTGCCGAGCATGCCCCTATATCTGACGGTATCGAGGCTGCAAATAAGGCGGAGACATATTATACCCCTCCCCTTATCAATGTACTTAAGTTTGCCTGCAACGGCTGTGCCGAAAAGAGAGTGATCGTAACCGAGGGCTGCCAGGGCTGTCTTGCTCATCCCTGTGAGGAGGTCTGCCCTAAGGGTGCCGTAAAGCTGAGCCTTACAGACGGCAAGTCCCACATAGATCAGGAAAAGTGCATCAAGTGCGGACGCTGTGCAGAGGCCTGTGCCTACAATGCGATCATCATCCAGGAGAGGCCCTGCGCCAAGGCCTGCGGTATGGACGCCATCAGCACTGATGAGAACGGCAAGGCAGAGATAGATTATGACAAGTGCGTTTCCTGCGGACAGTGTCTTGTAAACTGTCCCTTCGGAGCGATCTCGGATAAGTCCCAGATATTCCAGGTCATAAGGGCTATCCAGTCAGGAGAGAGAGTATACGCAGCAGTGGCTCCCGCCTTCGTCGGACAGTTCGGAGCCAAGGTGACTCCCGGAAGGCTCAGGGCTGCCATGAAGGAGCTGGGCTTTGCCGATGTATTTGA
Organism: uncultured Lachnospiraceae bacterium; assembly: GCA_944382125.1. Classification (GTDB taxonomy): domain Bacteria; phylum Bacillota; class Clostridia; order Lachnospirales; family Lachnospiraceae; genus Avilachnospira. The sequence goes on along the minus strand of CALWMV010000040.1, from coordinate 442 downwards.
GGTAGCTATCGGAGCCGACCTCTGTGCTACCCAGGAGGCCATAGACTTCGTTGAGGAGGTCCCTGATAAGAAGCCCTTCCTTGCTACATCCTGCTGCCCTGCATGGTCAGTGATGGCAAAGAAGCTCTTCCCCGCGCAGGCTGAGTGCATATCCATGGCCCTGACCCCCATGACCCTCTGCGCAAGGCTTATCAAGTCCCAGCATGAGCACGGCAAGGTGGTATTTATAGGACCCTGCTCCGCAAAGAAGCTGGAGGCCATGAGAAGATCCGTTCGTTCCGAGGTGGATTTCGTCCTGACCTTCGAGGAGATGACAGGCATATTTGAGGCAAAGAACATAGACCTTGAGAGTCTCACAGAGGGTGAGGATGTCAATGATGCATCCGCAGACGGACGTAATTTCGCAGTTGCCGGAGGCGTTGCAAAGTCTGTTGTAGACGTT
>CALWMV010000039.1 GCA_944382125.1 uncultured Lachnospiraceae bacterium | reverse complement strand
ATCTCGCCCTTCTCTTCTATGTCGTTATTTACGCTCTTTACTTCCTGTGCTGTGTATGCAGTCTGCTGAACTGAAAGAGCCGCAGGAGCTGCCTTCATGGGTGCTCTGTTCAATCTCTTCGCAGTTGTTTCAGCCTTTTCTGCCATATGGAATACAGCCACATCCTCATATTCCTCAGATGTGCTTACTCCGCTTATCACTACCTTGACTGCGCCGTCAGGCTGGGTCTCATTGCCGTCCTCATCATAGAGAGTTATGTCAAAGGCCTGATAGTCAGCTACTGCCTTGCCCTCATCAAGCTTTGCAGCTACTGCCTCCTCAAGCTCATCATCCTTAGAAAGCTCCTCAGCCTCAACATAAGCTACTGCGGAAAGGGCACCCTCGGTCTTTTCCTCTATCCTGATCTCGCCGCCCGAAGGAAGCTCATAGCTTACGAAAGCAGGGCCCTCTTCCTTGGGAGCCTCTTCCTCTTTCTTCTCTTCTTCAGCTTCTTCAGTCTTCTCCTCTTCGGATGTCAGATCATCCTCAGTGGTCTCCTCATCAGTCTTCTCATCCTCGGCACCGTCCTCGGGAAGCTTGGTGTCATCCTCAGTTACGGTATCATCGGATGTATCCTCAGGCTCATCCTCCTGATCCTTATCTTCCGTATCATCAGATTTATCATCTGAAGGAGTCACATCATCCTCGTCGTCCAGGTCCTCATCAGTATTGCTGTCGGGATCAGCATTGTTATCTGACTCAGTCTTGTCGTCTGAAGGATCTTTGTCCGTCACATCATCCTTATCAACTCCGGTATCGGTCCCATCGGAAGCCTCAGTATCTGATGTCTCATCCTCTGATGTCATGTCATCCTCGGATGTCTCATCTTCATCAACAACAACAGCCGGAGCATCTTCATCTCCGGTCACTTCATCGTTATCAGTTATGTCATCCGTCTTTGTATCTTCTGTACTGTCAGCCCCGCCTGTAACAGTATCCTTGGTCTCTTCGTCGATGTCAGTCTTTCCGTCATCCTTGGGATCAGTGCCATCAGTAAGTGTATACTCCTGACCTGCATCCAAGCCCTCAGAGGTTTCAGCAATTGGAGTCATCGTGTTGCCAAGCAGCATAACAGCAGTCAACAGCAACGCGAGACTGCGTCTCACTTTCTTTCTCATATCTGTCCTCCGCTTGTTCCCGTACGGCCCTCCCCGATCGGTCCGTACTATATTTTGCTTATCACATATGATTCTATACCATATGTATTTATTTAGTCAATGCTTATAGGTGATTAAATTTGAGCAGAATGTATAGAATTCTCAATGTAAATACTATGCATATTATGCATATCATATATAACGAACGTGATTTTGCACAGCATGCTCTTGGATTCAAGCATATCAAACAGATATCATGCTTATCATATATAGATAAGATAAAAGGCTTTCAAGCCAGGAAGTTATATAGATATATAAAAAACACCGGGACAGATGACCTGTCCCGGTGCCGCCTAAGCGCAAAGCGCTCAAATGCTTTTAAATTGTGATCTCAGATACCAAGATCTGTTATCCGGATTACTTATAGAGCTCTACAAGTCCTTCCAGATACTTACGTCTTGCCTCTGCATCGCTGAGGTTCTGAGCCTGGAGCTTCTCTGCTCTCTCAGGGTTCTTAAGTGACAGTGAGGAATAACGAACCTCGCCCTTAAGGAACTCGTTGTGCTTGGAGAAGTCAGGAGCCTTGGAGTCAAGAGTGAACTTGTTCTCTGCAGCTGCAGGGTTGAACCTGAAGTTGTACCAGTAACCGCACTCAACAGCGAGCTGCTCCTCCGTCTGAGCCTTGCCCATGCCCTTACGGATACCATGGTTGATACAAGGAGCGTAAGCGATAACAAGTGAAGGTCCGGGATATGCCTCAGCCTCGGATATAGCCTTGATAGCCTGGTTCATATCAGCACCCATAGCGATCTGAGCAACGTATACATAGCCGTAGCTCATCGCGATGGAAGCGAGATCCTTCTTCTTGACATCCTTTCCGCCTGCAGCGAACTGTGCAACAGCTCCGGGCTGAGTGGACTTAGATGACTGTCCGCCTGTGTTGGAGTAAACCTCGGTATCGAATACCATGATATTGATATCCTTGTTGGAAGCGATAACATGGTCGAGTCCGCCGAAGCCGATATCGTAAGCCCATCCGTCACCACCAAATACCCACTGGCTCTTCTTAGCCAGGAAGTTCTTCATGGAAAGGATGTCCTTAGCCTTATCACATCCGCACTCCTCGAGAGCCTTTACAAGCTCCTCGGTAGCTGCGCCGTTCTCAGCGCCTACTGCAAATGTATCAAGCCACTTCTGGCCTGCAGCCTTGACAGCCTCGTTGTCGCCGTTGGCAACAACATCCTCTACCTTAGCCTTAAGTCCGTCACGGATAGCGTTCTGAGCAAGGAGCATACCATATCCGAACTCTGCGTTATCCTCGAACAGGGAGTTATCCCATGCAGGACCCTGTCCCTTGGCGTTAACAGTGTAAGGAGTTGAAGGTGAAGAGTTGCCCCAGATCGAAGAACATCCTGTAGCGTTGGCGATGTACATCCTGTCGCCGAACAGCTGAGTGATGAGCTTAGCATAAGGAGTCTCTCCGCAGCCTGCACATGCGCCTGAGAACTCAAGCAGCGGCTTCTTGAACTGTGAACCCTTTACTGTGTTGGCCTTGAACTTCTCTATAACGTCTTCCTTGTCGGGAAGCTCTACTGCAAAGTCAAATGCTGCCTGAGATGCAGCCTTTTCCTGAGGGATCATCTCGAGAGCCTTTGCACCCTTCATGCCAGGACATACGTTTGCACAGGATCCGCATCCGGTACAATCCAGAGCAGATACAACGATAGCAAACTTCTTGCCGGGCATACCGGTCATATCCTTCATAGCCATGCCTGCAGGAGCCTTTGCTGCCTCTTCCTCTGTAAGAGCTACAGGTCTGATGGCTGCATGAGGACATACATAGGAGCAGCGGTTACACTGGATACAGTTGTCGGGTACCCACTGAGGTACGTTGACAGCGATACCACGCTTCTCATATGCTGCAGAGCCTGAAGGTGTGGAACCATCCACATAATCCTTGAATGCGGATACAGGCAGGCTGTTGCCCTCCTGAGCGGAAACCTTGGTCTGGATGTTGTTTACGAAGTCTACAACGTCCTTCCTTGCTCCGGTTGCTACCGCATAATCAAGTCCCTCATCCTCAGCGTTCTTCCAGGACTCAGGAACCTCTACCTTGTGGAAGCTGTGAGCACCTGCATCTATAGCAGCCCAGTTCTTCTGAACTACGTCCTCACCCTTACGGCCGTAGGTAGCCTTTGCAGCTGCCTTCATAAGCTCGATGGCCTTGTCCTCAGGGATGATGCCTGTGATGGTGAAGAATGCGGACTGAAGGATGGTGTTGATACGGGTGGGTCCCATACCGGTCTCTATACCAAGCTTTACACCGTCGATGGTGTAGAAGTTGATGTTGTGGTCAGCGATATACTTCTTTACCTGGCCGGGGATGTGCTGCTCAAGCTCCTCGTCGCTCCAAGGGCAGTTAAGAAGGAAGGTTCCTCCATCAACCAGCTCCTGAACCATGTTGTACTTTCTGATGTACTCAGGCTTGTGGCAGGCAACGAAGTTAGCTGTACGGATAAGGTAAGTAGACTTGATGGGCTTCTTACCGAATCTCAGGTGAGACATGGTCACACCGCCTGACTTCTTGGAGTCATAATCAAAGTATGCCTGTGTATACATGTCGGTGTTGTCACCGATGATCTTACAGGAGTTCTTGTTTGCACCTACGGTACCATCAGCACCAAGGCCCCAGAACTTACAGTTTGTGGTTCCCTCGGGAGTGGTAACGATAGCGGGTCCAAGAGGCAGGGACAGATGTGTAACATCATCCTCGATACCTATGGTAAATCTCTTCTTGTCTACATTGTCGTATACAGCAACGATCTGGTTGGGAGCTGTATCCTTTGAACCAAGGCCGTAACGTCCGGAAAGGATGGTAACATCCTTGAACTTGGAGTCGCGGAGTGCTGCTACTACATCGAGGTACAGAGGCTCACCCAGTGATCCGGGCTCCTTTGTACGGTCAAGTACGGAGATGACCTTTACGCTGTCAGGGATGGCATCGATAAGAGCCTGTGCGCAGAACGGTCTGTAAAGACGAACCTTTACAACGCCGACCTTTCTTCCCTGAGCCATAAGGTAATCTATGGTCTCCTCGATGGTATCATTTACGGAACCCATAGCGATGATGATGTGATCAGCATCAGCTGCTCCGTAGTAGTTGAAGAGCTTGTAATCTGTACCGATCTTCTCGTTAACCTTGTCCATGTAGCCCTGAACTATTGCAGGCAGAGCATCATAGTAAGGGTTGCAGGCCTCACGTGCCTGGAAGAAGATATCAGGGTTCTGTGCAGAACCTCTCTGGCAGGGCTTGTTGGGGTTAAGGGCATGGTCACGGAAAGCCTGGATGGCATCCATATCAGCCATATCCTTAAGATCCTCATAATCCCAGGTCTCTATCTTCTGGATCTCGTGGGATGTACGGAATCCATCGAAGAAGTTGATGAACGGTACTCTTCCCTTGATAGCTGAAAGATGAGCTACGGGAGTAAGGTCCATAACCTCCTGTACGGAAGACTCGCAAAGCATTGCGCAGCCTGTCTGACGGCAGGCATATACATCTGAGTGATCTCCGAAGATCGAAAGTGCATGGGATGCTACTGCTCTTGCTGATACATTGAATACGCCGGGAAGCTGCTCACCCGCGATCTTGTAAAGATTAGGGATCATAAGAAGCAGACCCTGGGAAGCGGTGTAGGTAGTCGTCAGAGCTCCGGCAGCCAGTGAACCGTGTACGGCTCCTGCAGCACCGGCCTCAGACTGCATCTCGGTAACCTTAACGGTCTGTCCGAAGATGTTCGTCCTGCCATCCGTTGCCCACTCGTCGGTATGCTCAGCCATGACCGATGAAGGCGTGATAGGATAGATAGCCGCTACTTCTGTAAACGCATAGGAAGCATGTGAAGCAGCCTGGTTACCATCCATGGTTTTCATTTTACGTGCCATTGGAATCATCCTCCTGTTAGATATATCGACAAAGTCTGAATATTTGCCCGTCTCCGGACAAAGTTCTGTTAATATTATAGCAATTATAAATAATGAATACAAGAAAGTATAAGAAAAAGTACACACAATCCACAAATAAATCTTTGTGTTTCAGTGTGTACTTTAATTTTGAGTTACTGCGGTCCGCCGGATATCACACCGGGGCCGGGATTTTCAATATCTGAAGGAGCTGTGGGCACTATAGCCTGGTCCGATCCAGGGCCGCCGCTCCCTGCCTGAGGTGCTGTCGGTGTCTCTGTGGGAGTCTCTGAAGTCCCCGGACCTCCTGATAGATCAGGCCCGGATCCGGTGCCTTCTGAGCCTATGAGCCCGCCGACTCCGGGCCCGCCCTCAAGGCCTTCTATGATCTGAGTCTCGCTCTCTGACTCCATGGTACCGGAAGGATCTGACTCTATCGGCAGAGTGGGAGCCAGCGTAGTCGTTTCATCGGTATAATACTCCACATGTCCTGAATAATATGTATTGTGATCCAGAGTACGCTTTATCTGCTCTCCATCCTTCTTTACTATCAGATAAGTCTGCCACTGGGATCCCATGCTTCCGGTCGTGGGCTGCTGATCGCTTCCCGGCTCGATCAGCTTCCTTACGACAGGGATGTCCTTGACCTTCTCTGACTCAAGATCATAGCTGTAGCCGTCCTTGAGCACAGGTCTTCCGTAGATCGATACGGTCACTGTCTGATCGCTGTACTTTGCATATATGCCGATGGCATAGGTCTCGCTGTTGGAATACTCGGGATCCGCCGGAGTATTGGCAAAGCAGTAATCCGGTCCGCCCCAGCTGATGGTAGCATCAAAGCCCGGTGTTACGTAGGTGGGCTTGAAGGTATGGGACTGACGTCTGGTGGTCTTGAGTCCTGACCTGAGCACTGCATTGTAAAGGGTGGTGGATACCTGGCAGACTCCTCCGCCTATCTCCTGCACGACCTCACCGTTATTGTAGGCCGCAGCTGCACCATAGCCCTTTTCTGCAGTACGCTGTCCCACGGCGTCATTGAAGGAAAGCTCCTGTCCCGGGAATACTATCGTACCGTTGAGGGCCTCGCAGGCAAGTCTTATGTTTTTATTCCTTACGCTGTTGGAGGTAGTCTTTGTGGTATAGGTACCTATTATCTTATAGGCATCAAGGTTAGTGGCAGAATCTGCGGAAAGGGGATTGCCCACCACTTCTATCTCCTTGACATATTCCTTATTATTTATGGCCTCGCTCAGTGCACTGCTTACAGCATCCCTGTCCACTTCGAAGCCGCTCTCTGCTCCCTCCATGACGAACTTATCGGTCTCTGCGTCATAGGAGCCTATGCTGGCACCCTTGGGAGCCTTGTACCACATGGTATCGCAGAGCTCGGCAGCATCGGCTATGGCCTCCTCTGCATTGTCCAGGCTGAGGGTATAGATCACAGGGCCTGCAGGTTCTGTCTCCCCTTCCTCTGTATCCTCCTCTGCTTCTTCAGTCTCCGCAGAAGATCCTGTCTCCCTAAGGCCTGCGGCAGTCTCCTCTGCCTCTATATCCATGAGCAGGCTGTTGAGGTTCTGAAGTATAAGGTCAGGGATCTCCACGGCATTGGTAACCGTTATATCCTCGCTTGCCCTGCTCTCCGCTGCTGTCTCGCCTTCACCAAGGGAATCGGGATTTTCCGGATCACCCATGGTGGCCTCAGCTGTGGTCTCATTGGGATCTACAGTGGGCTTTATGACATCGCCTACGGAGGCGTCGGGATTGACTACCCTGAGATCCCACTCATAGAGGGCCATGATCTCGGATCTGACCTCATCCGGGGTCTTGCCATATATGCTGATGACTCCTGCGGGAAGGGCAGCTGCGTCTGAAGAAGCCTCCTCATCTCCCTCTGCATCAGCAGTACCAGACTCTCCGCCGGAGACGGATATCACGTTCCTTACGTCTATGGCTGCATCCTGCCTGAAGGCATCAGCAGCGAGGGTCTCCTGTGTCTCCTGTACGGAAACGACGCCTCCCGTAAAATTCTTTACAAGAAAAACTGCCGCTATGATAAGAGCTGCAGCAGCAACACCGATGATGATATATTTTTTTATATCTCCGCCGCCGTTACCTCCTGAGGAAGCTGAAGCTCGGCCTGCAGAGCCCGTACTCCTTGTGCTCTGGGAGTAGCCCGCTTTTCCCTGGGCTCCGCTTCCTGCGGATCCTGCCGAAGGACGATCCTGCGCAGATGAATTCCTTACATTTTTTCTTGAAACCGAAGTCCCTCTGTGGCTTCGGCGCACTGAAGCAGATCCTCTGTGAGAGGGTCTCCCTTCTCTGTCTCTGACACTCATTATAAACCTCTTACAAGAATATCTGATACAATATGTTGTGCATGTACCAAAGCATATTGTATCAGCTAAGTATATATATGTATATTACAAATATATTAAATATTCAGCTTTTTTCGGACTTTTCCTTGTCGGAAATGCTGTCCTCGTCATTCTTGAGTCCAAGCCTCCTTGACACGTCCTTTATGGCGGCGGAAAGCTCCGTATCCCGCTTTTCCTCCTCGCTCTCCTCCCTGAGCTTTTCATTGCGCAGACGCACATAGCTGCGAAGGAGGGCATATATCACTGAAAATACGGGAATAAAGGCTATCATGCCCACCACTCCGAAGAAGGCACCGCCGCTTGTCACGGCCACCAATACCCAGATCGCAGGAAGGTCCACCCTTCCGCCTACTACATGAGGATATATCAGATTGCCCTCTATCTGCTGTATCACCAGAAAGATGACTATGAATACAAGTGCCATGACCGGGCTCTGCATCAGCATGAGGAAGGCTCCTACCACGCAGCCTATGAAGGCTCCGAATACGGGGATCAGGGCGGTCACCGCCACCAGCACTCCTATCAGTGTGGCATAGGGCATACCTACGATGGAAAGGGTCACCACGAACATACATCCCAGTATGCAGGCCTCAAGACACTGTCCGGTGACAAAGGCAGAGAATTTTCCTGATATAAGCCTCATCACAGCCAGGGTCATATGATATCTTCTCTCAGATGTAAATGCCCTAAGAGCAGCCTTTGCCTGTCTCGTAAGCTTTTCCTTACCTATAAGTATATAAAGGGCAAAGATAAAGGCTATTACTCCGTTGGTGACGCTGGAGGCTATGCCTGCCAGGGCTGTCACCGTGCCGGGAAGTATCACGCTCAGACTTCCTGATATCCATGAGGATATGGAAGAGGCCACGGAGTTCCAGTCTATCCTTACATCATTGAAGGCGGACAGGATCTCGGGGTACCTGTTTATAAAATCCGTTATGAAATCCGAAGCGGAATCAAAGAACCCCGGGATGGAAAGCTGCAGGGACCTGATGGATATGACCAGCTCAGGGATGACCATCAGCATGACGAACATAATGATGAGCAGCGTACAAAGCAGGGTTATGGTTATGCCGAGTGCCCTGCGGACCCCCGGCTTTTTTACCGCCTTCAGCTTTGACTCGATGAAGCTCATGGGGATATTCATGACAAAGGCCAGACATCCGCCTATGATGAAGGGGGTAAATACCCCCAGTACATCAAGGATGAGCCTGAGGCAGAGAGCCCAGTTGGTACCGATGATCACTGCCGCAACCGCAAAGACTATAAG
>CALWMV010000038.1 GCA_944382125.1 uncultured Lachnospiraceae bacterium | reverse complement strand
CATCATTTCATGATACATGCCATCTCCCTTTGTGATACCATACAGGTCCCTGAAATCCTGCTGTGCAGAAAGCGGTGCATTTACCCGTATTTTTTCAGGTGCATGGACATCCGCTGCGATCTGATCCGCAAGATATTCCTCCCGGCATTTGGAGGCCCACAGATTCGCATATGCCTCGTATACGCTTTTCAGATCATATCCCTTTTTCTTTGCGATTTGAGTTATGCAGGCCACTGCTCCCAGATCGGCTATGTTTTCCGTCACTGTCTGTGAGCCATTTACCTTCCTACCGTCGATCTCCATATCTATGTAAAGGACGTTATCTCTGATCGCACAGAGTTTTACATATGGTGGAAACAAGAAAACAGTAAAAAGCGGTTTTGTCAACAGGCCCAGAGTTTCATACTCTCATGCATCAAAGCCCAGGCCCTCAAAGGGCGGCATTCCTAAGCAAGGCATTTTCCAGTTTTCCTATGGATATACAGCCGGAAAGCACAGCCTCCATGTCGCTCCCCTCCTCTGCAAAGGATCTAAGCTCGCTTGAGAGAGAGAGCTCCGTGCCCCCACAAGGAAGGTCAGTGGGTGTATAACGGTTTTGATAATACTGATATATCGAGGGCTTCCTGTCGTAAAGAAGACCCTTTATCTTATCAGGCTCCATGGAGGGAAAATTGATATTCCACACCTCATAGGGCTTTATCTCTTTTTTTATGAGCTCCCTTATGAGCTCTTCCATATAAAGGTCCGCCACCCTCAGATCCTCGCAGTTATCTGCGGAGAATGCCATGGCAGGGATGCCGTTTGCAAGAGCCTCCATGGTGACTCCCACGGTGCCCGAATAGAGTATGTCAAGTCCTACATTATATCCGTTATTGATGCCGGACAGTACTATATCAGGTCTTTCCTCCATCACACGGGCAAGGGCCACCTTTACGCAGTCAGCAGGTGTACCGCTTAAGGAGTAGGCGCGCACGCCCTCAACGCCAAAGTCTTTCTCCTCATGCAGCTCTATGGACCCAAATACGCTTATCCTCTGGGACATGGAGCTGCACTGGGTTTTGGGAGCCACAACTATAGTCTCCCCTATCCTGGCCGCGGCCCTTGCCAGGTGTAAAAGCCCTTCTGAGGCTATGCCGTCGTCATTTGCTATAAGTATCCTCATCTTGTCTCCTTTTAACCTTTTCAAAGCTCTATGATCTGCCCCTCAGCTGGAAGCACTCTCTCTCCTGCCTTCTCTGAAGCCACCTGCTCAGGTCTTTGGCTGTGCAGTGGAACGAGTATCCTGGGCTCGATGGTATCTGCCATGTGCCTGAGATAATAGGGATATGCATGGCCTCCAAGCCCCATGAAATGATACGGTATCCCAAGCTCCTCAAGCTGCCGCCTGAGCTTCGCAAAGGAAGGATCATAGTCTCCAAGTGGTGCTCCGTCCATGTGAAGATATGCCCCTGTCACCCTGCTTATGTCAAAGAACTCATACTGGTCACTGTAGTCGAGCTGCAGCGCATATCAATGGTAATGTTCATAAAAAGGCCCTTTCTATTATCTAAGACATGTTTTCTAAATATATTCTAAAACTAAAGCCTAACCAATGATATGATTTTAGAAACCACTAATCCACCATCGTACTGAAAAGGATTTGTAAGGGAAGTGTAAATTTCAAAGCTTATGATAACAGAAAAGCCGTCATACTATAATGTTTTTTATACGAGAGGCAGCGTTTGGTTACTGTCAAATAATCATTGACAGCTTACTTTCCGATTTATCTATTTTGTTCAAGAAGTCCTTTTACGGAGCTTGGCAAACTCAGCATTTTCAGGGAGTATGAGCTCCCACTCGGTAATGGGCTATATCCTATAGCTCAGGTTTTTGCCTGAAAGCCCGAGCAGATGTCCGCCTTTAGTCTTATCCTCACTAAGAAAATGGAAATGCCAGCCCGGAAGGTTCATGCCTTCTACATACTTAGGGCAATATACTGCTATGACCTTGCCCTTCACATCCTGGTACTTAAATCCCTTCTGATGGCTTGCTGCCTCTGAAAGTGTCGAATAAGGTTTCTTGCAGGCGTAGCAGCTACGCACATGTACGAGATCGAAGCTTCCGCTCATGACGAGCATATAGAAGATATTTTCATTTTAAGAGCTATGCAGCTGATCAAGTCACATGATACATGGGCCCTTAAGCAAGGCAGTGCCGACGTTCAAAAAGCGTTGCATAATTGAATATGGTTGAATTTTGCGTCAGACCCATTTGACGCAAACGCTGACGCAAACGCTAACGCAAAATATTTACGAAGTTATATCAAAACGTACTAATTTACACCATGCACCCGTTTGACGGCATAGGCTAAAATAACACAAAAAAACAGCCATAAAACCTTTATTTTATGGGCTTTACAGCTGTTTTCATTAAGTTGAACGAACTTATAACAACTTATACTAAGTTGATTATTCTTTTCCTATCAGATGAGCGAAAAATTCACTTAAACCCCCATCTGCTTTGCAACTTCTTCAGCGAAGTTCTCAGACTTCTTCTCAAGGCCTTCACCAGTCTCGAAACGAACGAACTTCTTGATGGTGATCTTGGCGCCCTCAGCCTTTGCAACAGAATCAACATAAGCCTTTACGCTCTGCTTTCCGTCCTCAGCCTTTACATATACCTGATCAAGCAGGCAGATCTCCTTGAGCTCCTTATTGATACGTCCTTCGATCATGCCCTGGATCACCTTCTCAGGCTTCTGGGACTCCTTGGGATCGTTCTGGATCTGAGCCATGAGGATAGCCTTCTCGTGGGCGATGTAATCCTCGCTCACCTCGCTCCTGCTGGTGAACTCAGGCCTAAGGGCTGCAGCCTGCATAGCCACGTTCTTAGCCATCTCCTTAACAGCGTCATTTATAACGTCGGTCTCAACATCAACGAGCACGCCGATCTTTCCACCTGCATGGATGTAGGAAGCAACGAATCCGTTCTCCTCTGTTACCTTCTCATAACGGCGGATCTTCATGTTCTCACCGATAACGGCGATCTGAGAGGAAAGCTCCTCTGCAACTGTCATGCTCTCATCGCCGATCCACTTCTCAGCCATGAATGCATCCATATCGGAAGCGTTTGAAGCAAGGGCCTGCTTTGCGACCTCTGCCACATATGTCCTGAACTTCTCGTTCTTTGCAACAAAGTCAGTCTCAGAGTTTACCTCTACGACTACTGCTGTCTTTCCATCCTCGGAAACGAGAGTATCAACTATACCCTCTGCAGCTATCCTTCCGGCCTTCTTAGCTGCTCCGGCAAGTCCCTTTTCACGAAGGAACTCAACTGCCTTATCCATATCTCCATCAGTAGCAGAAAGTGCCTTCTTGCAGTCCATCATGCCTGCACCGGTCATCTCCCTGAGCTCTTTTACCATTGCTGCAGTAACTGCTGCCATGAATCCTGTCCTCCTAAGTCAAATAAATTAACAATAAATCCGTTTGATATAAGCTTTATCTTCTTTTTAATATGGAGGCTCCTTGAAGCCTCCATATGTAAAGTCAATATTACTCAGCGTCCTCAGCCTCAGCAACTTCCTCTATGTCTGTGGGCTCAGCTGCCTCTGCAGCCTCAGCCATCTCGTCCTCAACGGACTCCTCAACATAAGCCTCAGCACCCTGCTTAGCCTCGATGACAGCGTCTGCCATCTTGGAAACGATCAGCTTTACGGCACGAATAGCGTCGTCATTGCCGGGGATCACATAGTCAAGCTCCTCGGGATCGCAGTTGGTGTCACACATACCGATAAGGGGAATACCAAGGGTATGCGCCTCCTGAACGCAGATCTTCTCCTTCTTGGGATCTATAACGAAGATAACTGAAGGAAGCTCCTTCATCTCAACGATACCGCCCAGGTTCTTCTCAAGCTTCTCGAGCTCCTTCTTGAGAAGGATCACTTCCTTCTTGGGAAGTACATCAAAGGTTCCGTCTTCTGCCATGGTCCTGATGGCCTTAAGCCTCTCAACTCTTGAACGGATGGTCTTAAAGTTGGTAAGCATACCGCCGAGCCATCTCTCGTTGACATAGAACTCTCCGCAGCGAAGTGCTTCTGACTTGATAGCCTCCTGAGCCTGCTTCTTTGTACCTACGAAAAGCACTGTGCCTCCGTCAGCAACGATCTCATTGAGAGCCTTGTAAGCATCGTCTACCTTGCCTACGGTCTTCTGCAGGTCGATGATGTGGATGCCGTTACGCTCTGTGTAGATGTAGGGAGCCATCTTAGGGTTCCATCTTCTTGTCTGGTGTCCGAAATGTACTCCTGCTTCCAGAAGCTGCTTCATAGAAATAACGCTCATGTTTTTCCTCCTTGGTTTTAAGCGTCTGCCCGTATAAGGTCGGGAAGCTCCGGTTCCTGCTTTGGCTTTATCCCTCCCGGGATGCTCTCCTCTGCATCTTATCCGAAGCACCGTCCCGGCTAATCTCCGGGCATGTGTTATATAGTACCGCCCTGCAAAGCCGGTCCCTTTTGGGCAATAAAAATACAGCTTTACACAAGCTTTATTAGAATAACATAAGTATCCTGAAAATACAAGAAATTTTTCTTTATCTTTGCCGCTGAAAAAGGGCCATCCCTTTCCTCTGCCCCTTTATCAGCTTTTATGTCCCTGGTTTTTATCCCCTGCTCTTCCTCATATCCTGATATAAGCCTGTTTAAAGAGGCGCGCAGATATCCTGAAGCCAGCATAGCTCTTCTCCCTTCAGGAAGGGTGAAAGCTCCGCAAGGACCTTTTCCTGATAAGCATTGAAAAGCCTTTTATCTCTCTCATCCATGATGGAGGCATCCAGGGCATACTTATCTATAGGGCAGAGGGTATATACCTCAAAGCGGCAGAACTGGCCATATTCATTTTTATAGTCGTTGACGCACATAAGCATATTTTCAGTGCGTACTCCATGGCTTCCTTCTATATAAAGCCCGGGCTCATCCGATACGAACATTCCCTCGCTGAAGGGCCACTGGTCCTGTCTTTCGGGGACCGCCTTATATCTTATGCCCACAGGCCTCTCATGGACATTGAGGAGATATCCCACTCCGTGTCCTGTGCCATGGTCGTAGTTGAGTCCCCTCCTCCAGAAGGGCTCTCTCGCTATATAGTCAAGGGCCGCTCCGCTGGTCCCCTCCAGGAACCTCGCATCCGCAAGGCGCATATTGGAGATCACGGAAAGGGTAAGGGACAGTCTTTCCTGATCCGTAAGAGGGCCGCAGCTCCAGGTCCTGGTCACATCCGTGGTCCCTTCATAATACTGGCCGCCTGAATCCACCAGATAAAGTCCCTTTGGCTCTATGGGCGTATCCAGCTCCTTTGAAGGGCTGTAATGACACATGGCAGCATTGGCCCCATAAGCTGATATGGTCTCAAAGCTCTCTCCCAGGAATCCCTCCGCCCCGCTCCTTATCTCATGCAGCTTTTCAACGCAGCTCCATTCCGTGAGCTTTCCTGATGATACCTGCTTTTTGAACCAGTACATGAATCTTGTGAGGGCAAGGCCGTCCTTAAGATGGGCCTTCCTGAGATTTTCCATCTCCGTGCTGTTTTTTACGGACTTCATCCTGACTGTAGGCATCATCCTGTCGATGATCCTGACTCCCTCAGGAATGGAATAGCCTGCTGCTGCATTTATGGCAGAGGACTCTAGCAGGATGCTCTTTGCGGAAAGCTTCTTAAGATCCCTGTATATATGATCCTCCTCGGTGTCCACGCTGACTTTGAGGGACTTAAGGTACTCCTTTACCTCCGAAGAGAGATGTCCCTCCTCCGTATAAAGCCTGAGTCTTCCATTATCGATCAGGAGAAAGGCCCGAAATACCGGATTATAAGGTATGTCTGCTGCCCTCAGGTTAAGGAGCCAGGCTATGTCATCCAGGGTAGATATAAGATGAGCCTCGGCACCCATGGCCGAAAGCTCATTAAGAAGATCCTTGATCTTATCTCCCGCCGCCTTTCCGCTGTAACATTCTGAAAGTATATAGCAGGGAGTTACTGCCTTTTTGGGCCTGTCCTTCCAGAAGCCATCCGGCAGATTCAGATCCTGCCTTATGCTTATATTCTTTCCCGAAAGCTTTTCAGAAAGCTTCAGGGCTTCACTGTAGGATACACAGCTTCCATTGAATCCAAGGCAGCCGCCCTTAGGCAGGGAAGCAGCTATAAAATCAGATATCTCCGGAGTGCCGGGCCTTCCCATGGGCATGAGCCTTATTCCACTTCCTGAAAGCTGCCTTTCAGCCTGGACAAAGTATCTGCCGTCCGTCCAGAGGCCTGCATCCTCCATGGTGACCGCCAGCTTTCCCGCAGAGCCGGTAAACCCCGAGATAAAGGCTATTTCCTTATAATACTCTCCCACATACTCGGACTGGTGATCATCGTCCATTGTTATGAGATAAACATCTATGTTATTTTCCTTCATCGCCTCCCGAAGGAGCGTAAGCTCTTTTTTCATCCCATCTCCCCTATGAGGCCAAAATGCAGGCAGGCCCTGTATATACCGTCATTCCAGACAGGCTCAGTCACATAGTCCGCATGATCCTTAAGCTCCTTAAGGGCATTGCCCATGGCTATTCCTGTCCCTGCCCTCTCTATGATAGCTATGTCATTCTGTGAATCTCCGAAGGCATAGGTATCCTTCACATCCTCTCCGAAGGCTTCACATATGCGAAGCATGCCATCTGCCTTTGAACAGCCCTTTTCCACCACATCAGCTCCCGTGCCGGAATCAAAGCCAAAGAGATCCAGATCAGGAAATCTCTCCTTTACTATGGGCCTGTCATTTTCAAGGTCTCCGGCATAGGAAAGGGCGTGGACCGGTATATGATCCTCAATAAGATCCGTAAATGGATGATAATTGCGCTTCAGATCCCTTGTAAATGCGAGATCCGCCTTTGTCCGCTTCTCAGGGATCGTGTAGTAATCCCGGTCCCCTATGGTCGTTCCGAAGCAGATGCCGCTCTCCCGGGAAAAATCATATATCTCCTGAAGGAGCGATGGCTCCATAAAATGCTCAAATATTATCTTATTGCCTATGCTTATCTTGGTGCCGTTAAGGTGAATGATGGCATCGGGAGAGACCCTGTCCCTCCAGCAGGAGCTGTAATGATTGTCCATATCCCTTCCTGTGGAAAGGACTACCTTGTAGTTTTTTCTGAGTTCCCCGAGGGCATACATGGCACTCTCAGGGATCCTGCCCTCCTTATTGTAAAGCAGGGTACCGTCCAGATCAAAAAACACTATACCCTTCATCATTTGATCCTTGTCTGATAAATTTCATATGGAGATCCCCGGTAAAGCTTACGGCTGGCCCGTGCTTTCCTGGTCCTGAGTCTCCATGCCGACGTCTTCATAGGTCACTATCGGACCGTCCTGGGAAAGGATGGCTGCATCACTTTCATAGAGCTGGTCTCCGTTAAGGGCATTTTCCAGCTCCTCAGGGAAGGTCTCTTCCTCAAGCTCAGCCTCAAAGCGCTCCTGTTCCTCCTGTATGGCCCTGCTCTCAGCTATGGCTGCCTGCTCGGCCGCCGCGTCCGCCTCACTCAGGAACGCACTGTAATCATAGTCCACTGCCGCATCCCAGAGTATCCACTCATCGTATCCCGCATCGTATACGGCCTGGATCTGGGCCCTGATGGCGGAGGCATCGTATACTATGTAATTGCCCGAACCAAGATAAGAGGCTGTAAATGCCTGAAGCCAGGGTCTTACCACGGCCTGATTGCTGCCCTCTATATAGGATCGTGACAGCTCCCGTTCCGAAAGGCTCAGAGCCCCCAGTATGGTCTCATAGGGCTGGGTATCCGGATGCTCAAGTCCGAAGTTGCCTGTTGAATAATGGGAGGGATATATCATGGGACAGATATAATCCAGGGCATCCGCCATCTGGGTATAACTCTGTCCGACTGAATTGGCGTCTATGGAGCTTCCGATGATGGTTCCGAAGACATCACAGGACACGAAAAGTCCCTCTTTCTTGAGGCCCTCGGAAAGATAATTGACAAGCTCCGTGATTATGCTTATCTTGTCCCTTCCCAGGGTGTCGGCCTCGTCATAAACCACCTCATTGACTCCCCGCTCCGTACAGAACCTTATATAGTCAAACTGGATCTCATCAAAGCCTATCTCTCCTGCAGCCTTCGACACATCCAGAAGATAGTCCCAGTACTCGGTCTTATAGGGATTGACCCAGGCATCTCCCGCATTGTCACGGAACACGGTGCCGTCTCCCTTATAAAGGGCCCACTCCGGCTTAGCCTCAGCGATGAAGGGATCCTTCAGTGCAACTATACGGGCTATGCAGTATATGCCATGGGCCTTGAGCTCCGATATGACACCAGGGAGATCCTTAATGGCCCCGGATGAAGCCCCAAGCTCATCCACCAGAGGCACTCCCTGCATGGCATAGGTTATGCGTCCGTAGTCATCCTTCACGTCTATGACCACTGCATTGAGCTCGGTCTCATCCATGACGTTTATGATCTCATCCATGAAGCTTTCATTGTTCACAGGAGCATAGGCAAGGTAGATGCCCTTCGCCGCAGTCCTTATCCTGTTATCCTCAGGTGCAGGCGGCTCCGTCTCCACAGGTTCCGTCTCCACAGGCACCTCCGTGCTCTCAGGCTCCGTTGCCGCAGGAGTCTCTGCCTCGAGCTCCTCAGCAGAGCTCAACGCCACCGGCTCATATCTCTCACAGGAGCTGAGCATAAGAGCGGCTGTCAATAATGATGCTATTAAAAAAACTGTCCTTTTCATGCCTTGGATTATAGCACATGAAGAAGACAGTTTCCATTTAAGTTTACATGGAAATAATTAAGCTAATATAATGTCTGATAAAACTGTCGGCGAAGGACATCGCAAAAGCGGCAGTCCAAGGCGATAGTTTTTCAGAC
>CALWMV010000037.1 GCA_944382125.1 uncultured Lachnospiraceae bacterium | reverse complement strand
AAGGCCGGACATCCGGGCGGATCACTGTCATCTGCAGAGATCCTCACCTGGCTCTATTTTGAGGAGATGAACATAGACCCCAAGGAGCCCAGGAAGGCAGACAGGGACAGATTTGTGCTCTCAAAGGGACATTCTGCTCCGGGTTACTATTCGGCTCTTGCCGAGAGGGGATTCTTCCCCAAGGAAGATCTCCTTACCCTCCGTCATACCGGATCCCATCTTCAGGGTCATCCCAATATGAATGATACACCCGGTGTGGACATGACCAGCGGATCCCTGGGACAGGGCATCTCTGCAGCGGTGGGCATGGCAGTTTCTGCCAAGCTCTCGGGGGACAGCTACAGGGTATATGCACTCCTTGGAGACGGTGAGATAGAAGAGGGTCAGGTATGGGAGGCTTCCATGTTTGCAGGCTTCCATAAGCTTGACAATCTGGTGGTCATAGTTGACAACAACAATCTGCAGATAGACGGACCTGTTTCAGAGGTCTGCTCACCCTATCCTATAGACAAGAAGTTCGAGGCCTTCAATTTCCATGTGATCAATGTGGAGGACGGCAACGACATGGAGCAGATCGGCGCTGCCTTCAAGGAGGCCAGAGAGGTCAAGGGCATGCCGGTGGCAATCATTGCCCATACAGTCAAGGGCAAGGGCGTTTCCTTCATGGAGAACCAGGTAGGCTGGCACGGCAAGGCGCCCAATGACGAGCAGTACGAGCAGGCTATGGCAGAGCTCGACGCAATCGGAAAAGAGCTTGAAAAGGAGTGATGGGCAAGATGGAAGTTAAGAAGATCGCTACAAGAGAAAGCTACGGCAATGCGCTGGTCGAGCTTGGAAAGAAGCATGAGGATCTGGTAGTGCTGGATGCGGATCTGGCTGAGGCTACCAAGACAGGCGTATTCAAGAAGGCATTTCCCGAGAGACATATAGACTGCGGTATCGCAGAGTGCAACATGATAGGCATAGCTGCAGGCATAGCTACCACAGGCAAGGTGCCCTTCGCCAGCTCCTTTGCCATGTTTGCTGCAGGCAGGGCCTTTGAGCAGGTAAGGAACTCAGTGGGTTATCCCCATCTCAATGTCAAGATAGCCGCTACACACGCAGGCATCTCCGTAGGTGAGGACGGAGCCACCCATCAGTGCAATGAGGATATAGCTCTTATGAGAGAGATACCCGGCATGGTGGTCATCAATCCTTCCGATGATGTGGAGGCAAGGGCAGCGGTAGAGGCAGCCTATGAGTATGTGGGCCCGGTATATCTGAGGCTTGGACGTCTGGCTGTTCCCGTTATCAATGACAGACCAGACTATAAGTTCGAGATCGGAAAGGGCGTTGTACTTCGTGACGGCAAGGATCTGACCATCGTGGCTACAGGTCTCTGCGTGAGCGAGGCCCTCAAGGCAGCTGAGGCCCTTGCGGCAGAAGGAGTGGATGCAGCAGTTATCAACATCCACACCATCAAGCCCATAGACGAGGAGCTTCTCTGCGAGTATGCAAAGAAGACCGGCAAGATAGTGACCGTGGAGGAGCACTCCATACTTGGAGGCCTCGGAGGCGCCGTATGTGAGACACTGTCTGAGAAGTGTCCCGTTCCCGTAAAGAGGATAGGCATAAAGGACTGCTTCGGCGAGTCCGGTCCTGCAGCAGAGCTCATACATAAGTACGGCATAGATAAAGACGGCATCAAGGCTCAGATAAAGGAATGGCTGGCCTGATCTGTTATGGAAGATAAGAGAAACAACAAACAGGACGATAAGGAAAAGAAGTACTACTCGGTGAGCAAGATCTCCTATACCATAAGGGTATTTGTAGCCCTTTATCTGCTCTATACCGTATGGCAGCTCCGTGCCACTCCCTTCGAGACCGAGGGAACGGAGAGGGTCATCTTCATAATCGCCATAGTGCTGTTTTCCGTATTTGCCATCCTTATCGGAGGCACCTCCATGAAGGCCCTCATCAAAAAGGAGTATTCGGAAAATAATCCTTCCGAGGACGATCTCCATACCAAAGAGGAGCTCATTTCCTCAGAAAATGAGCCGCTTACCATAGAGGAGAAGCCTTCCGATACGGAAGGACAGAGTGAAAAAGAGGACTGAGCTGTAAAGTTCATATTTATTATGTAAAAGCCGCTGTGCAGGGATCAATAGCATCCTATGCACAGCGGTTTTTATGATGCACATTACAAATTCTTTTCCTTTTTCATATAAAGTTTAAGCTTTCTATACAGGACACAGGATACTTACTTTTTGCAGACGCAAAGTTTACTCTTTCTTGATGGAACTTGTCCGTAAAAGAAATTATATTAGCTTCTGTTGAAAAAACTACAGGAGAGATAAGTCGATGATTAAAAAAATTCGTTTGATTGCGGGAGCTCTTGCGGCTGCTATGGCCCTTACGGCCTGCGGAGGCAAAGAAGCAGAGACTAATGGAACAACTGCAGGCAGTACTGCTCAGGCAGAAAGTACAGAGGGACAGACGGACGAGGCCGTATCAGAAGGCAGCGGAGAGCTCGATGTATTGAAGGTAGGACTTGCTGCCCTGCCCACTTCTTTGGATCCGGATTATGGCATCGGGATAGCAAGCATAAAGCTTTTCTACAATATGTTTGATACGCTTCTTTTTACTGATAAGGAGGGCAATATTGTCGGAAGGCTTGCTGAAAGCTGGGAGTGGCAGGATGATACTACTCTTAATGTCAAGCTTAAGGAGAACATTACTTTTCAAAACGGAGAGCCCTGCACTGCAGAGGATGTAAAGTTTACCTTTGACAGGATACTGAGCGGCTATGGAGACGGAACCATTGCAGTGCTGTATGAGACGCTTGATTCAGTGGAGCAGATAGACGATCTGACCGTCAGCTTTAAATTAAAGCAGACGGATGCGGCTTTTGAACAGAGACTCGGCTCTATATGGGGAGCAAGTATAGTTCCGAAGGATTACACTGAGGAGGTTGGCGATGAGGCTTTCCAGACGGCTCCGATAGGTACCGGACCATATATGCTGGCCGAGTATTCACCTGAGAAATATGTGCTTGAGCGCTATGATGGCTTCTGGGGAGAGATCCCTTCGGTAAAACGCATTGAGTTCATAGCCTATCCGGAGGCCTCAGCAAGGATGACTGCTCTGATCACCGGAGAGTTGGATATTATCAACGACGTGCCTAAGGATGCAGTGGAGACGATCAATGCTACAGAGGGACTTAAGGTAGTTGGAACTCCGATAAAGAACATTCATATATATACGTTCAATACAAAGGACGAGGACAGTATCATGTCCAATGAAAAGTTCCGTCAGGCTATCACAAAGGCTATAGACCGGCAGCTTTTAGTAGATACACTTTGGACAGACTATGCAAAGGTGCCTAACGGACATCAGTTTGAGAGCTATGGAGATCTATACATAGAGGACTACCCCGGAGTGCAGTATGATCCCGAGGAGGCCCGCAGGCTTGTAGAGGAATCCGGATATGACGGCGAAGAGGTCATAAGCATAGAGATGGCTGACGGATACTATACCAATGGAAATCAGGCCGGCGAAGCCATAGTAAGTATGCTGGCGGATGTGGGCATAAAGGCCGAGGTGGTATTTACAGATCAGTTCTCATTTCAGGCAGATGTGAGGGCTTGGTCATCGGCCTCACGCTTTGACAATCCTTTGGGAGCGCTTTGGCTGCTGTTTGGACCAGGTTCTGGTCCTGCAAATCCGGATACCGGAAGCTGGACACCGACTGAGGAGTTCGTAAACGCCGGTCAGGTACTGATATCCAGCAAGGATATTGAAGAGCAGCGCGAGGCGGCAAGGACGCTGCTGGAGGTATTCGATACTTACTGTCCCGGCACCTATCTTTATCAGGCAGAGGACCTTTATGGCATTAGAGACGGACTTGAATGGGATACAACCTATTGTGAAAATCAGATCATGCCGTTCAGAGCAGAGGATCTAAAGATAACCGGCTGATTGAATCAGTAATACTTGAATTGAATCTGTAAAAAGCAGGGAGCCGCAAAATGTGACATACTGCATTTTGCGGCTCTTTGCAGTTTTAAAGGAAGAGGGAAGCATTGAACCAGAAAGAAAATGCCCTGCTCAGCCTGCAGGGACTTAAAAGCTATTATGAGAGCCGGGATGGATCAGAGGTAGCCGCGGTAGACGGAGTGGATCTTGAACTTTATCCCGGAGAGATAGTCGGTATAGTAGGAGAATCCGGATGCGGAAAGAGCACTGTGGTCAGAGCTCTTATGAGATTGCTGGATCCTTCGTCTGCGCGGATCGCCGGAGGAAAAGCCGTTTTCTGCGGTAAGGATCTGTTCGGCCTTTCTGAACGGGAGATGTGCGGCATAAGGGGCAAGGATATTTCAATGATATTTCAGGACCCGCTTTCAGCTTTGGATCCGGTATATACGATAGGAGACCAGATCGAAGAGATACTTAAGGCCCACGAGCATATTTCGGAGTCTGAGGCTAAAGAAAAAGCCTTAGAGCTTTTGAGGGAGGTAAATATACCTTCTCCGGAGCTTAGGCTCAACCAATATCCCCATGAGCTTTCAGGCGGCATGCAGCAGCGCGTAGTCATAGCCATAGCCCTTGCCTGCAGACCACAGATACTTATAGCGGATGAGCCCACCACTGCTCTTGACGTGACGGTACAGGCCCAGATACTTGAACTGATCAGGGAGCTTCGGGATAAGCTTAATATAGCGGTCATACTTATCACTCATAACATGGGAGTCGTAGCCGCGATCTGCGATCGAATGCTGGTTATGTACGGAGGGGTGGTAGTAGAGGAAGGCACCTGCAAAGAGATATTTAAGGCGCCTAAGCATCCGTATACGAGAGGACTTTTGGCAGCTATACCCAGTATCAAAGAAGAGAAGGAGGAACTTTATACGATACCGGGACAGGTGGATGTAATGAAGGTCCCGGTCGCCTGCTGCCGTTTTTATAAACGCTGTGCTTTGGCGGCGGATATCTGCAGGAGATCCGAACCTGAGCTTAAGGGAGAGGGAGGACATCTGTGCCGCTGCTATATGGCCGCCGATGGAGCTGAGGGCAGTAGTGGCGGCTTAGGCTTCGGAAAGGAGGCTCTGCATGGCTGAGACTAACAGCAGGATGGAGACCATACTTAAGGCAGAGAAGCTTACGAAGGACTATCCGGTGCTTAAGGGGCTTATCATACCAAAAGAGATAGGACGGGTCAAGGCTGTAAATGATATAAGCTTTGAGATACAAAGCGGAGAGACTCTTGGGGTCATAGGGGAGTCCGGATGCGGCAAGACCACCTTGGCAAGGATAGTCATGGGACTGGAGGATGTAAGCTCCGGTTCTGTAAGCTTTATGGGAAAGACTATAAAAAAAGGAATGAGCAAGGACCTGAGACGGCATATACAGATGATATTTCAGGATCCTTATTCATCACTCGACCCTAGAATGTCAGTTAGGAGAATATTGGAGGAACCGCTGCGTATCCATTGCAAAATGACAAAGGATGAACGTCTTGACCGAGTACTTCCGCTGCTTGAACAGGTCGGGCTGCCGGCAGAATCGCTTGAGCGCTACCCGCATGAATTTTCAGGAGGGCAGAGACAGCGTATAGGAATTGCGAGAGCCCTTATCTTGGAACCGGAGCTTATTGTATGCGACGAACCGGTATCTGCCTTGGACGTATCTGTTCAGGCTCAGATACTTAATCTGCTGCGTTCGCTGCAGAAGGAAAAGCATTTGTCTTATCTGTTCGTATCTCATGACATGAGCGTGATAAGACATATCAGCGACAGGATATTGGTCATGTATCTTGGGCAGATGATGGAGCTTGCAGATAAGAGGACTTTATTTGAGACTCCTGCTCATCCCTATACGAAGGCTCTTATGAAGGCGGTGCCGGTGCCTGATCCCGAGATCAAAGATCAGTGTCATGTGCTTAAGGGAGAGATACCAAGCCCGGTAGATGTACCTTCCGGATGTCCGTTCTGTACCCGCTGTCCAAAGTCGATGGGGATATGCAGCCAGTCAAGGCCAGAGGTCAATGAGATCGAAGACGGCCACTTTGTGGCCTGCCATCTATATAATAAGGAGGAAGCAAAGTGAAACGCTATGTGATCATGAGGGTATTGAAGGCGGTATTTACGATCTGGGCCGTATACACCCTCGTATTCTTCCTGACAAGAGTGACGGGGGATCCAGTAGATTGGCTTACTATGGCCGGAGCCAGTGACTCGGCTAAGGAAACGCTTAGGGAAAACCTCGGACTTGATCTGCCGCTTTGGAAGCAATACATAAAATCCTTTATAGGGCTTTTTACCGGGGATACCGGCGAGAGCTATTATTATGCAAGGCAGGTATCAGATCTGTTTGCTGAACGGATATGGCCCACAATTTCCTTGGGAGGGATCGTGCTTTTTATTACTATACTTATAGGGCTGCCGCTGGGTGTGCTGGCAGCAGTTAAGCACAATTCGCTCTTGGATAGGATAACTATGAGCACGGCTGTGATCGGAAGTACCATGCCTAATTTCGTACTTGGCATTTTGCTGATATTTATCTTTGCCTTGAAACTCAGAGTGCTGCCAAGCGGGAGCATGGGGACTGCAAAAAACTATATCCTGCCGGTCATTGCTCTTTCTGTAGGGCCGATAGCCAGCGTGGCTAGGCTTACAAGGAGTTCACTTTTAGATGTGATACGCAATGAATATCTGGATTTTGCAAGGGCTAAGGGGATCAGAGAGTGGAAGGTAGTCATAAAACATGGGCTCAGAAATGCATTGATCCCGGTGATCACTATACTTGGAGCTCAGCTCAGCTCACTGATAGGCGGATCCGTAGTGGTGGAGACTGTGTTTGCATGGCCCGGTATCGGAACTCTGATAGTTACAAGCGCTCAGCAGCGCGATTTTCCGGTGGTAGTATTTGGAGTACTGGTCATAGCGGCTTCAGTGACCTTTGTGAACCTGCTGGTGGATCTGTCCTATGGATTGCTGGATCCAAGGATAAGGAAAAGCTGAGGGGAGTGGTAAGATGATGCAAAGAAATAAAAGACGAAATGGGAGAAGCGGCATACCTCCGATGATCCTGTTTTTGATCATAACCTTTTTTATCATAGTAGGAGCCGGACTTCTGGCGCCGGTGATCGCCCCTGTGGATCTGGCGGAAACAGATCTTACCAAGCGGCTTATAAAGCCATCCTTTTTGGATCCGTTATCTCCATACCTGATGGGGACGGATAATCTGGGACGTGATGTAGCTGTGAGGCTGCTGTATGCAATACGAGAAACGGTGCTTATATCTTTCAGCGGCATGATGATCGCTACTGCACTGGGGACTGCGCTGGGAATAATATCAGGGCTTTCCGGCGGATATGTAGATATGGCCATATCCTTTTTTACGGATGTAAGGCTTTCAGTTCCCACTACTTTTATTGGGATAATATTAGCCTGCATACTTGGGGCCAAACCTACCACTACGGTGCTGGTGATCACGATAACAGGCTGGTCGTCTTTCTGCCGGCTTGTGCGAAGCCAGATCATACAATTAAAAAAGGCCGCCTTTATCGAAGCGAGCCGCTCCATGGGAGCAGGAGGCCTGCGGATAGTATTTGAACATATACTGATCAATATTGCATCGCCGCTGATAGTACAGATCACGATGGAGCTAAGCGGATTTATACTATTGGAAAGCACGCTTTCATTTCTTGGACTTGGGATAGAGCCTCCGGGCACTTCACTCGGAGTGATGGTCAGCAGCGGTAGGGATTATATGCTTACTCACTGGTGGCTTGCGATGATACCAAGCGTGGTTATAGTCGTAATGATCCTTCAGATCTCACTTGTTGGGGATTGGCTTAGGGACAGACTGGATCCCAAACTCAAAAACAGGTCGTGAGTAACATAGTATTAGGCAATTTAAAACTATTTTATGAAGGGAAAAATCATGAAGAAAAAAATATACTGTTCACATAGAGGGTTTAATTCCATAGCCCCTGAAAATACTCTTCCTGCTTTTGGCGCTGCAGCAGCGCTTGGAGCAGATGAGATAGAGCTGGATCTTTGGCCGAGTGCAGACGGCAAGATAATGGTATGCCATGATCCATCAATAGACCGTACTACCAATAAAAGCGGGAAAATAATAGACCTTACTTCAGACAAGATCAGGGAAGCTGATGCGGGAATTGGGATGAGCAAAGAATTTGTAGGGGTAAGGATCCCATATTTTGAAGAGATACTTAAAGAATTCGGCGGAAGGATCATTATGAATCTGCACATAAAATCCTTATACAGGCCATTTCCGCATACTGAAGCCGTTATGGACAGGCTCAGACGTCTGGAAAAAGTATATAAGGAAGGCATATTGCTAACAGAGCTTGCGCCGGAGTCTGAAGTGACAGTGCTTAAAGAGATAGAGGAGGCGCCGTTTACGCCTTATGACAGGGAGGTGTTTGCTGATATACTGAGGCTGCTGGATATATATAACTGCAGGGATAGCGTATATGTAACAGGCTGCAGGGATGTGCTGGAAACTGCAGTATCAATGGCTCCGGACATAAAACGCTGCTGTCTGGAGGGCGACATGAACTATACTATCGTAGAGCATGGCATTGAATACGGATGCAGCAGGGTTCAATTTGACAAGCTTTTCCTTACAAAGAGCATGATAGATAAGGCTCATGAGCATGGAATTATATGCAATTTATTCTGGTCAGATGACAGAGAGGAAGCAGATATGCTGTTTAA
Organism: uncultured Lachnospiraceae bacterium; assembly: GCA_944382125.1. Lineage (GTDB taxonomy): Bacteria > Bacillota > Clostridia > Lachnospirales > Lachnospiraceae > Avilachnospira. The sequence goes on along the minus strand of CALWMV010000037.1, from coordinate 1,027 downwards.
TAATGGCATAGATGTGATACTGACGAATAAATTGCAGAGAGCTCGCTTTTAAGCTTTGTGACTTTAGAAACTGGGATAGTGCTGAGAAGTCCGGTATATCGGGCTTTTCAGCGCTTTCTTTATGCAAAGCGGGATTTTAAATACATTATTTTCACATATATAGCTTTTCCGGTATTTTCTTTATGCTTCCTTGTTGACAGCGATTAAAATATGTTTTATGATTTCAAAGTTATGATATATATGATGCCGGTAGTGGACCCTACGCTATATATAGCGTTAAAGGCCTTACCCATGGCCTGCCTTAAAGCTTTTAGGGGCAGGGGCCTTTTGCTTTAGCTTAGGGCACGGATCCATGCGGGGCTCATTTAAATATTCTATATATTTTGGAGGCAAAAATGGCTACAGTATACAACCATCAGGCCATTGAGAAAAAATGGCAGAAATTCTGGGCTGAAAATCCGATAAATGTCAATGACGGCAAAAAGGAAAAGTATTATTGTCTGGATATGTTTCCCTACCCTTCGGGAAGCGGACTTCATGTAGGCCACTGGAGAGGCTATGTGATCTCTGACGCTTGGGCCCGCTATCAGGTCATGAGGGGAAAGTATGTCATTCACCCTATGGGCTGGGACGCCTTCGGACTCCCGGCAGAAAACTATGCCATCAGCCACCATGTTCACCCTGCTATATCTACCGCCGAGAATGTTAAGAATATCAAGAGGCAGATCAAGCAGATCAATGCCATATATGACTGGGATATGGAGGTCAATACCACTGATCCTGATTACTATAAGTGGACCCAGTGGATCTTCGTAAAGCTTTTCGAGCATGGACTTGCCTATGAGAAGGAGTTCCCCATCAACTGGTGTCCTTCCTGCAAGACCGGTCTTGCAAATGAGGAGGTCGTAAACGGCTGCTGTGAGCGCTGCGGATCCCCCGTTACCAAAAAGAACCTGAGACAGTGGATGCTTAAGATAACCGACTATGCTGACAGGCTCCTTAAGGATCTGGACAAGCTGGACTGGCC
>CALWMV010000036.1 GCA_944382125.1 uncultured Lachnospiraceae bacterium | reverse complement strand
CGATGGTGTGCAGAATCTGGTTGGACGGCTTTCAGTCACTCCTGCATTTGTGATTGCAAAGGGAGGTATCACCTCCAGTGACGTCGGAACTAAAGCCCTTAAGGTACATCGCGCCAATGTTCTGGGACAGATACAGCCCGGTATACCCGTATGGCAGACCGGTCCGGAAAGCCGTTTTCAGGGAACACCGTATATCATTTTCCCCGGCAATACCGGAGGAGTTGAAACCCTCCGCATAGCAGTTGAGATACTTACATCCAAAGATATTGTCCAATAAAAAAGCTGCTTTGCAGAAAAAATATTGCACAAAAAAGACCGGAAGCTTTCCGGTCTTTTTCAGCTTATCTTATTCTACTGTGTAAGGAAGAAGTGCAAGATGTCTTGCCCTCTTGATAGCTACAGTAAGCTCTCTCTGATGCTTAGCGCAGTTGCCTGTGATCCTGCGGGGAAGTATCTTTCCTCTCTCAGAGATATACTTCTTAAGAGTAGCTACATCTTTATAATCGATAGCCTTAGCCTTCTCACCACAGAATACGCATACCTTACGTCTTCTACGGAATCCGCCCATCTTTCTGGGGCGAGCGGCTCCGGCATCCTTACCTTCGGTCTTCTGGAATGCCATCGGTTGAACCTCCTGTTATTCTTAAAATCGGTACAGGTCAGAGCGTCCTATCAATTGAACGGAAGTCCCTCATCCTCGACTCCGTCAGGTATATTCATGAATCCGTCTCCGATCTCATCTGCCATGCCGTTGTCCCTGCCGGGAGCACTGTATGAGCTTCCGCCCTGCTGGCGTCCCTCAGATGATGCCTTGGACTCTGCAAATTCCTGATCCTCAACGACCACATCCGTAGTATATACCTTCTGTCCGTCCTGCCTTGTGTAACTGCCTGTCTGGATACGGCCCGTAACTATGAGCTTGGTACCCTGATGCAAGTATCTCTCAGCAAACTCAGCCTGCCTTCCAAATGCCACGCATCCGATGAAGTCAGCCTCCCTCTGTCCGTCAGCCGAAGTACGGCGTCTGTCAACTGCAAGGGTATATCTGGCTACTGCCATGCTGTTCTGTCCCTGTGTATATCTTATATCGGGATCTCTTGTAAGTCTGCCTACCAAGATGACTTTATTCATATTAACTCACTTTCTTCAAATAATTAGTCTTCCTTCTTAACGACTAAGTATCTGAGAACAGGCTCCATTATGCGAACATGGGACTCAAGTCCGTTAGGTGTCTCATGATCACCCTCGAAGTTGATGATGTAGTAGAATCCCTCGGACTGATGCTGGATGTCATAAGCAAGCTTCTTCTTGCCCCATTCATCGATCTCGCCCACAGTGCCATTGTAACGGGTGATATAACCCTTGATCTTCTCAATGGCCGCTGCTCTGGCCTCATCATCGAGCTTCGCACTAAGAATAACCGTAATCTCGTACTTATTCATGTGTTACAACCCTCCTTTCGGTCTTTGGCCCCCGGTATCCCGGGAACAAGGTTACATTTTGTCACAGATAGAAAGTATATCAAATCCTGAAGTAAACTTCAAGGGTAAATATCTATTTTTTCAGGCTTCTGAAAATGCTCTCCGCAAAGAAGGCAGGCACTGCAGGAGGAAAGCCCGTCATCGGCATAGAGAAGCTCCAGCTCCTTCTCAGTACCTATGTCAAAATCATGGACAAAGCCAAGGTGCCGGTATATCGCTTTATCCACCGGCATAAGGAAACACCAGTCTTCTCCCTCGGCCCTGAGCTCACGAAGCACCAGCTTAAGGACCTCATCCATGAGTCCCCTGTGCCTGTAGGAGGGATGGGTGCAGACTCCCATGATATACCACACGGGAATGCTGCGATCTCCATACACGGCTGAGCGCCTCACAAGCTGAGCCATGGAAACTATGGCTCCGTCCCTTTCCGCTGCAGCGGTCCTGCAGGAAAGGCCCTCTCCCTGCTTACCATAGTGTTCCATCAAAAATCCATCATCCGGAAAGCAGAGGGAAAAGAGCTCCCTGGTACGAATATTTTCATGTTTATCAAGGAATCTTGCCATATGCCATCAATACTCAGTTTAATTGCAATAAAGATACCCTGCTCCTGCGGCATCTGTCCCCATTAAAAATATCTATCGCGATACCTGCCAACAATCATGTTTACAGTCTTGTTTATAATTTATTCTTCTATACCCTTATAATCAAGCTGTTTTATAAGATACTTTCTGGCATAATCGATAGGATAATAGGAAAGTTTGGCTCTCCTGAGTCCGGGAAGGCCCACATCGTCCTCTCTGTTAACTATCTCGGCCTCAGGGAACTCATGTATCAGGAACTCCCTGTTTATGATCTGATAAAGGCCAGTTATATCGGGATCTGCCTTCTCTATGTCTATGACGGCCATCTTCTCCCTGGGATTATAATTGCCTATTGAGAAGGCCCTGAGCCTGCCGTCTATGTATATGCCTCCGATCCTTACATTGTCAAAGACACAGTCATTGTTGAGTATGTCGTGGACTCCCAGGATCTCCGCATCCAGAGACTCCATGGCATCATAGCTCTCCTCATTGGCATCTATGCCGCTGCCTTCTCCCACTTCATCCTTCTGAAGCTTCCACTCGCTCAGATATGAAAGGATGTCCAGTTTGTCCTCCGAGGTAAGGGTCCTGTACTCCCATCTGCCCTCATAGGCTTCCTCAAACTTATGTATATGATTGCGCTTCTTGGAATACTTCCTGCCCGCAAGGGTACGAAGAGCCTCCGCATCATAGAGATAGTCCTTTAAGTCCTCCTCTTCCCTGACCTCATAATCATCCAGGGCTCCGGCCTCCTTAAGGACATTCACCCCCTCCTCGTCCGCAAGGAATATGATAAGGGGCTTTTTCAGCACCTCATTGAAATATCTCTCCAGGACCCTGAAATACTTCGGAAGGTCCTCCTCCCTGCAGAGGGGTATGGCTGCTGCCATGATCCCGTCATCGCACTCTGTCATGAGCATGCAGTCCTCATTGACCACACACTTCTTTACATCATAGTATTCTCTCCAGATAAAGCTGTCCAAAGGCGCACTGTCGCAGGTACGGTTGGGCCGCATGAAATAATAATCCCTGAGCCTGTCCACATCCTCACATCCAAAGCGCTCAAATTTAAGCTCATGCACATTTATCTGTTTATCATCTTCCATATATTTCTCCCTGCAGACATCCCATCAGGATATCTGTCTTTTGCTTCAGGCAGAAGACCTTCGCCCCTGCCCGTTCTTTTCTCCGGTAAGTATACTACATAAAACTCCGGTTTCAAAACACTTTTTGAATACTCATTTGAGATACTCTTTTGGTATACTTCCGGCATCAGAAAAGCTGCAGCGTCAGTCAAACACGGCAGTTTGTTTCTTGACAATGAACAATGAAGTATTTATAATTCTCTATTAGTTAGTTTTAGCTAACTAATTTGGCAGTGCATATACACCTTTTACGAAGGATGAATGGTACGAGATGGCAAAGCAATTTAATCAATCAGATAAGAAAGGGAGCCGTGTTTGATCAATGGAAGCTTCCACGATCTATGGACTGCTGATCCCATTTGCAGGAACTTCCCTGGGCTCAGCCTGTGTCTTTTTCCTTAAGAAAAGCCTTGGCGATCTGATCCAGCGAGGGCTGACCGGATTTGCGTCCGGCGTCATGGTGGCTGCATCCATCTGGAGCCTTCTTATCCCTGCCATAGAGCAGTCATCAGGAGCAGGAAGCTGGTCCTTCCTTCCAGCCGTCATAGGCTTTTGGGCAGGCATACTTTTCCTTTTAGGATTAGATAAGATGATACCTCATCTCCATCGGCGGAGCCAGCAGTCTGAAGGCCCTCGCACCCATCTGCAGCCTTCTACCATGATGCTGCTGGCTGTCACCCTCCATAACATCCCCGAAGGGATGGCAGTTGGAGTGGTCTATGCAGGCTATCTGGCCGGAGATGAACAGATCACTCTGATGTCTGCTCTTGCCCTGTCTCTGGGTATTGCCATTCAAAATTTTCCAGAGGGAGCCATTATCTCCATGCCTCTGCGGGCTGAAGGAATGGGTAAGGCTCAGGCTTTTGCCGGAGGCGTGCTCTCCGGTGCAGTAGAGCCCTTGAGCGCATTGCTGACCATCCTCGCCGCAGGTCTCGTGGTACCAGCACTTCCCTATCTGCTAAGCTTTGCTGCCGGTGCCATGCTTTATGTTGTAGTGGAGGAATTGATCCCGGAAATGTCTCAGGGAAAACATTCAAATATAGGGGCAGTTTCCTTTTCCCTTGGCTTTACCCTGATGATGGCCCTGGACGTGGCGCTGGGGTAAGGAGGTGATTGGATCTTGCTGAAAGAATTTCTGGAAAAGCAGAAGGGCTTTACGCCGGTAATGCCCGGTACACAGGCCTGTCTCTTCGCCCTGCATGATCTGCCGTGCGCCCTGCCCCTCAGATTGGAGGATCTGCACTTTGAGGCCATTTTCTGTCTTAAAGGGATAATGTCCCTGACCAGGAAGGATGATTCAGTTTTAAAGTTGGGGCCCCGGCAGATACTGCTTCTCTCTGACCTCTCATATCTTACAGGAGTAAGCGTGGAAGCACCCCTTGAGGGGATCCTGGTAGCAGTAGATGCACGAAATGCCCGTGAAAGTCTGAAAACCATATGCAGCCTGATGGGAGATCTTATCCTTGATACCGGACAGGTGAGACGATGGATGTCAGGTCAGGGCGGATGCACTGTGGAAGGACCCTCCCATTGGAGTCGAGCAGTATTCTCCGAACTGGACAGACTTCCACAGGACGAGCGTGCCAGATGGTGTGTGTGGAAATCGATTGAACTGCTCTATCTTCTTTCCACTTCAGAAAAGACATCGGATACTGTTTCAGAACCGGGGCAGGATGTCGCCCGGACTTTGGCGGATACTCTCCGATACATGGAGGAACACCTGGACGAGCCTCTCACCATTCCGATCCTGAGCCGCCGAGCCTGTCTTTCCGCTACTTCGTTCAAGGAAAGATTCCGCCTGCTGTACGGTCAGCCCGTTCATGCCTGGCTGCGGCAGCGCAGGATGGAGCAGGCGGCAGAGCTGCTTCAAAGCTCTGCCCTCAGTGTGCTTGGTGTAGCTCAATCAGTGGGATATGCCAGTGCCAGCCAGTTCACCGCTGCCTTTCGGCGGCAGTACGGTCTGACACCGTCGCAATACCGAAAAAAGTCTGAATCGGCATAACACCGTCCGCTTCGGTTATACATGAAGGTCCTTCGCCTGCTATAATATTTCAGCGTGTAAAAAAGACGCGCATGTTTCCTGATAGGAGGATATATCAATGAAACAGCATCGATTCTGGGCCTGGGGTGCCGTGATCTGTATGATCATGGTAATGATCACAGGCTACAGGCACAAATAGTACATAGCAGAAAGGAAGAAATCCACATGATGAAGCACTATGTCAGACTGGCCTGCTTTGTTGGCGGTGCCCTGTTCGGATCTGTCGGCGTAAAGCTGCTTACCAGCAAAGATGCCAAGAAGGCCTATACCCATATTACTGCCGCAGGACTGCGGATAAAGGACAGCGTGATGGAGACCGTTACCGACCTTCAGGAAAATACTGCTGACATCCTGGCATCTGCAAAGGATATCAACGAGGCTCGGGCCGCCAGTGAGGCAGAGATCCAGATAGATGGGGAAGAGGCCTGAAAGCTGAAAAAGGGAGCCGGAAAACGGCTCTTTTTTCCTTGAGGAGATTTTTTATATGAAAGCGACCATCAAACATGAAAGCCGCGGCAGGATGCGTCTGCAGCTGCGGCTGAAAAATATGACCCTTCACCAGGCTGATCTGCTGGAAGCATGGCTGAAAAACCAGCCATGGATAAAAGAGGCGGTTGTCCATGAGCGCACTGCCTGCATTATCATGACCTACACAGGAGATCGGGAAGCTGTCTTATCAGCTATCAGTACATTTACATGGGCTGAGGCAGATTCATCTGTTACTTTGCCCGGTCACAGTACCCGTGCCCTTAATCGAAGTTTTCAGGAAAAGCTTACAGGCAAGGTGCTGCTGAAAGGTGCATCAACCCTGTTTTTACCGGCTCCCCTGCGGATCGCCCGGATAGCCTGTCATATGCTGCCCTTCCTCCGCAGAGGGCTTCAATGCCTCTGCCGAAGGCAGATCAAGGTCGAACTGCTGGATGCTTTGTCCATAGGTATTTCAGTAAGCCGACAGGACTTCGGCACCGCCGGCATGGTTATGTTCCTGTTGGAGATAGGTGAACTGCTGGAAGACTGGACAAGAAAGAAATCCGTAGCAGATCTGGCGGAAAGCCTGTCCCTGCATGTAGATCGAGTATGGCTGAAAACAGAGACTGAAGATATACTGGTTCCTATCAGCCAGGTGAACCCTGGCGATCGGGTCCTCATACGTGCCGGCGGCATCATTCCCCTTGATGGCGTAATATCTGAAGGGGAGGTCACTGTCAACCAGTCATCTCTCACCGGTGAATCCATACCTGTTGCCAAGCGTCCCGGCGGCGTAGTGTACGCCGGTACAGTGGTGGAGGAAGGTGAGTGTGTAGTGGAAGTTAAACAGGCCTCCGGCCAGGGACGATACGACCAGATCGTAGATATGATACAGCGATCCGAGCAGTTGAAGTCCGCTGTTGAGGCCAGGGCTGCAGGACTGGCGGACCGGCTGGTGCCTTATACCTTTGCAGGGAGCCTCCTGAGCCTGGCCCTCACCCGGAACACGGCACGGGCCCTTTCAGTGCTCATGGTTGATTTTTCCTGTGCGCTGAAGCTTGCTATGCCCCTGGCAGTACTTTCTGCCATGCGTGAAGCAGGCCGAGAGCATATCACTGTAAAAGGCGGTAAATTCCTTGAGGCGGTGGCTAAAGCTGACACTATAGTCTTTGATAAAACTGGCACTCTTACACGCGCCTGTCCAAGAGTAGCAAAAATAGTTCCATTCAACGGAAAAGAAGAAAAAGAAATGCTTCGCTTAGCCGCCTGTCTGGAAGAGCATTTCCCACACTCCATGGCCAATGCCGTGGTGGAGGAAGCCCGCCAGCGCGGACTCATTCATGAGGAGCGTCATGCAAAAGTGGAGTATCTGGTCGCTCACGGCATCGCCAGCTCGGTGGATGGCGAACAGATACGCATAGGCAGTGCTCACTTTATCTTTGAAGATGAAAAAGTGATCATCCCTGCAGATGAACAGACAAAATTTGACAAACTGCCTCCGGAGTTCTCCCATCTTTATCTGTCAATCGATGGGGTGCTCTCTGCCGTGATCTGTATCTCCGATCCTCTCCGGGAAGAGGCAAAGGAGGTAATGTCAGCCCTTCAGCATCTGGGCATACAAAAATCCGTAATGCTCACCGGAGATAGTCCCCGTACTGCCGCCGCTATCGCATCCGAACTTGGTGTGGATGACTTCGAAGCCGGAGTTCTTCCTGCGGATAAGGCGAACTACGTGGCTGCTCTTCGGAGGGAGGGCCATACAGTCCTTATGGTGGGGGACGGCATTAACGATTCCCCTGCCCTCTCTGAGGCAGATGTGGGTATCGCCATCAGCGACGGTGCAGCCATTGCCCGGGAGATCGCTGATATCACCATCGCCGCAGACAGTCTGTGGGAGCTTGTACACCTGCGGAAGCTGGCTATGGCCCTGATGCACCGTATCCAAAATAACTACCGTTTCGTCATCGGCTTCAATGGGATGCTCATCGGTATGGGTGCAGCGGGTATCCTGTCGCCTGCTTCATCTGCCATGCTCCACAATCTGTCCACCCTGGGAGTGAGTCTCCACAGCATGAGTGGTCTGCAGGTTGAGAAAATAGCCTTGGACTACAAAAAATGATATAATCTATTCAATTCGTAAAGCGGGCAGCACCAGTGAAAACTACTGATTCTGCCCGCTTTGATTTTATTATCTTTTTTGCTTCCACTTCAGCAGGAAAGCGGAACATGTTATTACCAGTACGGAGCCTGCATTGTGGACCAGAGCGCCCACCACCGGGTTCAGGGTACCGCTGATAGCCAAGACGATGGCAATAAAGTTCAGCGTCATGGAGAATATCATATTAACCTTGATGGTGGTCATCATCCGTTTAGACAGGGCAATAAGGTGGGGCAATTCCTTCACCTCATCGTCCACCAGGGCAATATCAGCCGCATCCACGGCGATGTCACTGCCCACACCACCCATGGCTATGCCCACCTCGGCCCGTTTCAGGGCGGGAGCATCGTTGATTCCATCTCCGATCATACACACAGGCTGACCTGCAGCCTGATACTGGTCGATGGTCTTCAGTTTATCTTCGGGCAGGCAGTTGGCCTGTACTGAAGCGATTCTAAGCTTCCCGGCTATTGCCCTGGCGGCGTTTTCATGATCACCTGTGAGCAGCACCGGCTGTACCCCCATGCTGTCCAAGGAGCTGATCATATCTGCACTTTCCTTCCTCAGGGTATCAGATAGAACGATATACCCTGCGAACACACCGTCTACCGCCAGATAGGTCACTGTGCACCCCTTGCGTACAGCCTCCTCTACTGCAGAAGTATGCGCAATGGACACTCCGTGATCATGAAGCAGCTCCGGATTGCCGGCCAGGACCTCTTTCCCCTCTACACGGGCCCTCACTCCCCGGCCGGGCAGCATAAAAAAGTCTCCGACCGGGGCAAGCTTTCCGCCCAGCTTGCTTTTGCAGCAGCGAACAATGGCCTTGCCCAAAGGATGCTCTGACAGCTGCTCGGCAGAGGCTGCCAGCATGCAGAGCTGTTTCCTGCTGTAAGTATCGGTCATGCTGACAACATCCACCACCTCCGGTGAACCATAAGTAAGAGTACCTGTTTTATCAAAAGCGATGATCTTAACACGGGCAAGCCGTTCCAGCGCATCTCCTTCCCGCACAAGGAAGCCGTGCTTCGTGGCGTTGCCGATAGCCGCCATGATGGCAGTTGGAGTAGCCAGTACCAGGGCACAGGGACAGAACACAACCAGGATGGTCACCGCCCGGATGATCTCGCCGGTGATAAGCCAGGTGATGGCAGCAGCGCTCAGGGCAATGACAACGATCCAGGTAGCCCAGCGATCAGCGATCCCTACGATCCTCGCCTTGCCTGCATCAGCAGACTGCACCAGCCGGATCATTCGTTGGATCGAGCTGTCTTCCCCTACCTTAGAAGCCTTCATCTCAAAGGCCCCGAACTGATTCACCGTACCGCTGGAGACCTCATCTCCCACGGTCTTGTCCACCGGCAGAGACTCACCGGTCATCACGGCCTGATTGATGGAGGTCTGTCCGGAAACGATCACGCCGTCCACCGGCACTCCCTCTCCGGGCAGAACCCGAAGCAGCTCACCCACCTTCACCTGTTCGGCAGGGATGATGTTCTCCTGTCCGTCCCGCAGCACCCTGGCGGTCTGGGGCGTCAGATGTACCAGTTTCTCGATGCCCGCCCGGGCCCGGGCTACTGTCACTTCCTCCAGCAGGCCGCCCAACTGCATGATAAAAGCCACTTCACCGGCAGCAAAATCCTCACCGATAGCCACCGAAGCAATGAGGGCCAGAGACACCAGTACGTCCGCCTTGATGTCAAAGGCAGTCACCAGGCCGATGATTGCCTCCAGAATGATGGGGATGCCGCACAGTACAATGGCCACCCAAGCCATATCAAAGGGAAATGGCCGTACGCCCAAGAGGCTCAGTACCACGGCTATCCCTGAGATGACCAGCAGCGTAATATCCTTTTTTATTCCGCCCAGCCCCAGCAGATGCTCTAACTTTTCCATGAAAGATTTCATGATATACCCTCCAATATACCGTACCAGGTATAGGTATATTATACCCATATGGGTATACTGCGTCAAGAAAAAAGACAGCCTGACAGGCTGCCTTTACTTTAATTTCGTATCAACCCATATTGGAGAAGCGCTCTACAGCTTTGGTAAAGCTCTCAATGGTCTTATCAGCATCCCCATGCTGGATGCCGTCCCGTACACAATGTTTAATGTGGCCCTCCAACACCACCTTGCCGCACCCGTGGAGGGCGGACTTGGCCGCATTTATCTGAGCCAGGATATCCTCACAGGGAATATCTTCATCGATCATCCTGTCAATGGCCTGCACCTGCCCGATGATCTTCTTCAGCCTGCGATGCAGATTGTCAGCATCCATACA
>CALWMV010000035.1 GCA_944382125.1 uncultured Lachnospiraceae bacterium | reverse complement strand
GCACATGAAGAAGACAGTTTCCATTTAAGTTTACATGGAAATAATTAAGCTAATATAATGTCTGATAAAACTGTCGCCGAAGGACATCGCAAAAGCGGCAGTCCAAGGCGATAGTTTTTCAGACTCTTATACGCTGTAATTGTAAAAAAAATCAAGTGCCACTGAAATGCCCCGACAAGCTGTCAGGATGCATTCAGCGGCGATATTTTAACGGGGATAGTCCCCGGAGGATGGCTCAGGCCCTTTCCTCAAGCCTCTCCCTTCCAAGAGCATCGCAGGCCAGGATGGCTGCATAGAGCTGATCCGGAGTAACATCTGCAACCATGTTGTGGATGGACTCACCCTCAGCACAGGCATGCTCGGCTATGACTTTTATCTGCTCATCCGTAGTGATGCCTATCTGTGAAAGGGTCACAGGAAGACCTACCTCCATGCAGAAATCCTGCACTTCACGAAACTCCTCCTTGGGAGCCCTCTCCAGTACCAGCTGTACCAGAGTACCAAAGGCTACGCAGTCTCCGTGGGGAGCGCTGTGTCCGCCAAGAGCAGTTATGCCGTTATAAAAGGAATGGGCACAGGCAAGCCCGCCGTTATCAGCTCCCACACCGGAAAGATAGACGTTTGCCTCTATTATAGCCTCAAGGGCAGGAGTTACGACCTTAAGCTCGCAGGCCTTCTTTGCCTGAGCGCCATATTCTCTTAAGGTCTCATAGCAGAGCCTGCAGAGGGCCATAGCTGACTTGGTGATGCCTCCATTCTCAAGGCTCGGAGCATCAGTCCTCTCACATGCCCTGGCTTCAAAGAAGGTTCCGAGGGCATCTCCCATGCCGGATACCAGAAAGCTTACCGGAGCATGAGCAATGACATTGCTGTCTACGATAACAGCCTCAGGATTCTTGGGATAGAAAAGATAGCTGTTGAAGGTCTTGTCATCATTATAGATAACAGAGAGTCCCGTGCAGGGTGCATCAGTTGCTACGACAGTGGGGATTATAACTACCGGAAGTCCTTCATAGTGGGCAGTAGCCTTGGCAGTATCTATTGCTGAGCCTCCGCCTACTCCTACTACTACCTCAATTCCGTTTTCCCTTACCAGCTTTCTCATGCGTTCAATCTCTCCTATACTGGAGACGCCGCCGAAGATCTCATATTTTCTTTCATCTTCCGTACCTTCAAAGCTCTTCTCAAGCTTGTCATGGCAGGCCTTGAATCCGCTGTTTGAGCAGATGAAGAGCCATTTCTTTCCGAGATCCTTCATCTCTTCATAGAACTTGAGCAGGGAATCTTTTCCCTGTACATACTTCTGCGGTGCGCGCATCATCCTGAGTCTTAACATTTTCCCATCCTCCATTTATATTATTTATTTCTTTGCACTTCCCTCAACTGCGGCAGTCTTTGCACTCAGATCCTCGCAGAGATCCAGCTTTGCAAATTCAGCATTTTCAGGAAGTATGAGTTCCCACTCAGTGATCGGCTCTATCTGATAGCTTATATCCTTTCCGGCAAGGCCAAGTATATGGCCTCCGCTGGTCTTATCCTCACTCAGGAAATGGAAATGCCAGCCCGGCAGGTTCATACCCTCTACGTAAGGCGGGCAGTATACTGCGATAACTTTGCCTTCCACATTTTCATACTTGAACTCCTTCTGATGGCTTGCAGCCTCTGAAAGGGTCGGATAGGGTTTCTCGCAGGCATAGCAGCTTCTTACATGCATGAAATCGAAGCTTCCGTTCATAACGAGCATATAGAAGATATTAGGATTTTCATCTGTGTAAGGCTTAAGAAGCTCCTTGAGCTCCTCTATGTCCTTAAAGCCCTCTGCCTTATGTCTGGGAAGGGAGCTGTCAAATCTTGCCACGGTACCGAAGGCCACTCCGTCCTCGGGCTTCATGACGCTGACTCCGCCATCGGCAGTAGCCCTGTAAGCCACGCCATCCTCAAATATGGCCTCACCGTCAAGTCCTGTATAAGTACCTATGCCTGTATCTGCTTCTGCAAGGAAATCCCTTACGGAGATCGTGCAGTCAAAATTGCCCAGCATCAAAGCATTTAATGTGGATGCCTGTACCAGCTTTACAAGTTTTTTCATGATAATGTCACTCCTTGATGTGTTAATATTTTGTTACCTGTTGCTAAGTAAGTATGCTGATGATAAATCTTTTTTCAAAATTTTTCGCAGCCCGGTCTTTTTAGTCAATTTTTTACTGAGTCTTTTAGGCTGGTTCAGTGAGCTGCCTTCAGCACTCCTTCCATATGTCCCCTGACTTCATCGGCAGGATGCTTCTTAAGTATCCACCTTACCATGAAGGGGCAGAGTATATTGGTTACCGCCAGCACAAAGGCAAGAGTCGCTACAGAGCTGTCCACATAAGCATTTAAGGCTTCATTGCCTGCTGCTGCAAGAGCAGGTATGGAGAGTGCTACTCCTGCAAGGGAGCCGGAAGCAACTGAAGCATAGCCGGGACGCTTAAGCACTATGCGTTCAAATATGTATGAAGGCACAATGACTATGATGAAATAGATAAGGCTGAGCGCTATGCCCTGAGGCAGCATCTTGACGGCGTCAAAGAGGTTTATTGTTGATCCGAATTCAAATCCAAGGAAGGGAAGTATGATCGCATTTCCTCCTGCGAATACTTTCCTGATGTCCATGTCAAGGTTGCCAAGGATCATGCCAAGTATGAAAGGTATCAGCAGAGATACTATCTGAAGCACCTGCGCCATGCCGAAGCCTGAGGTCCCGAAGAATCCCAGGAACAAAAGGGGAAGCAGGGGCATGGAGCATATCAGCATGACACCGAAGCTTGCCTTATCGGACTTATCTCCGAAGGGCTGGATGATGCCCATATAAAGAGCTGCATTGGCACTTGTCACTGCACAGGTGAAGGCAAGGAAGGATATCCCGAAGATACCTTCATAGCCGAAGCAGAAATAATATAATGTACAAAGGGCGTAGGCGATGACCAGTCTTACTATGATAAGGAAGACTCCCCTCTTCATGGCATCCTTAAGATCAGAAAGCTTAAGAGAAGTACCGGTGCAGAAAAGCATGAGTCCTATAAGCAGCATCTGTCCGCTTGAAGAGAACATGTCTTTCATCGGGTTTCCAAGATAAGCCCAGAGGTCAAAGCCGAGCATGCCCTTACATATAGTAGTTATTATCGCGCCTATTATAAGCGGCACAAACATGGTGCCCGCCGGCACTTTCTGAAGCGATTTCCAGATATTTACATTTTTTTCAGTTGTTTCCATTGTCAGGTCCCTCCTCTTTTTACGTCCGATATTTTAGTCTCTGCCGCATGGACATGTCACTAAACTGATGATATAATTTGAAAATTAAAAATTGTGCCGGGAGCACATACTGACAGAGGGAGGTTTTATGGCTGATCTTAGCATGCTTTATCATGATCTTCTTTCAAGCAGCAGGCTTGACAGGCTCATAGCAGATACAGGCAGACTGCTTGACTGTCCAGTGCTTGTCGCTGATGTTAGCTTCCATGTACTGGGGAGCTATCTGCCCGAAGGCTTCCATGATGACATATTTGAGGCTGCCATAAAAAGAAAGGAGATAACCTACGAGGTACTCAGCTCCTTTGACTGGGAAAGGATGGCTGATGAGACAGGTGCGATCTATAGCCCCGTGGAAGACACTCCATATATAAGGCGGTTTTCCAGACTGATGTCCGAAGGCATAAAGCTCGGATATCTGGTATTTGTGGATCCGAAGCTTAAGCTTAAGGAAGTACCGGCAGAGGACTTGAGAAAGATCGAAGCCATCATAGCCAAGCAGCTCTTCTGTCAGGAGCGTCATGACAGGTTCTATGGAAGCAGCTCCGAGGAACTTCTGACAAGACTGCTGGACGGCAGGTTTTCCGGACCCTCAGCCTTTCGCGCCCAGGTGCTTACAAGCTCCCTTTCTGATTTCCAAAGCGGAAAGCTGGCGATCATCGATCTTGGGCTATACCACAGCAGGAACTTCAGGGACGACACGCTGAAAAAGGAGCTTAAGCAGGCATTTCCAAAGGCTGAACCCTTTTTATATCAGGACGATGTCCTGTTATTATTGAAAGAAAGCGATGATGATCTCGTTCTCGATCAGCTCCAGGAAAAATATGGCCTTCGCATAGTCATATCAGAGGTATTCTCCGATCTCTACAGGATAAGGGTCGTCTATAAAGCCCTTCATAAGCTTAAGGATCATCTCCTAAGCCATACTAACGGCAGCTTTACTGCCAGATTCGGACAGTTCAGGGAGCTTATGCTGCTCTGGCGCATCATGGATCGTCCTGAGCTTATTGATCCGAGGGTCAGGCTTCTCTCCGCCTATGACAGGGAGCACGATTCGGAGCTCTGCCTCACCCTTTATACTTATCTCTGCTGCCATCACTCCCTGCAGACCACCTGCGAAAAGCTTTTCACCCATAAAAATACCGTCCTCTACCGCCTCAGGAAGATAAGGGACGACATGGGCATAGACATAGATGAACCGGAGGAGATACTCTCCCTCGTCCTCTCCTGCGCCATTGTACTGCTTAAGGAGGAACACCGGGATCAGCTCTTCATTCACGGATTTTTACTGAAAGGAGATACACATGCTTAAGGAAAATGGATATCTTGAGCTTAAGGATTTTGACAGAGAGACTCATTCTGTCCCTTCCGTAACAGAGATAGTAAAAGGCGTCTGGTTTGCAGGTGCCATTGGTCACAGCAATGCCATCTTTATTGAGGCAGATGAAAGCGTCATACTCATAGATCCCCTCGACACCCTGGAAAGGGGCCAGAAGCTCCGCGGCATCATAGAAGAAAAATGTCATAAGCCCGTAAGGACCATCATATATACCCACGGACACCCTGATCACAGAGGAGGCGCCGGAGCCTTCAGGGATGAGGTCAGGGAGATCATAGCCTTTAAGCCGGTACAGGCTCCTCTTTTCGGCATGGAGAGACTTGGAGCAATCTTCGGTCTTCGTGCCAGGAGGCAGTTCGGATACGGTCTCAGCGATGAGGAAGCAGTCTCCCAGGGTCTCGGCCCCAGGGAGGGCTCCAACTACGGCGAGCATCAGGCCATCCTCCCTCCTACCGTGCTCTATGATGAAGAGATCGTTTACAGAAATATAGATGGTATCGAGCTTGAGCTTATCGCCATTCCCGGTGAGACCGATGATCAGGCTGCCGTATGGCTCCCGGATAAAAAGGTCCTTTGCTGCGGCGACGATTATTATGGCTGCTTCCCCAATCTTTATGCCATAAGGGGCGGCCAGTACAGGGACATAGCCCAGTGGATAAAGAGCCTTGATAAGCTCATGTCCTACCCTGCCGAGCACCTTCTTCCCGGTCACACAAAGGCGATATCTGGCCATGCTGCCATAACGGAGGTCCTTGGCAATTATAAGTCCATGATGGAATACATACTTGATGAGACCCTTAAGGGCATCAATGAAGGTAAGACTGCCGATGAGCTGGCTTCTGAGATAAGGCTTCCCGAAGAGCTTTCAAAGCTCCCCTATCTTGGAGAATACTACGGCTCTGTGGAATGGACAGTAAGGGAGATCTATGCCGCCTATACGGGATGGTTTGACGGCGATCCTGCAAATCTCCATCCCCTGCCCGTTTCTGAAAGAAGCAGCAGATATATAAGCCTCATGGGCGGATATGAAAAGGTCCTCAAGGAAGCGGCAAAAGCATATGAAAATGGAGAGTATCAGCTTTCTCTGGAGCTCTGCACCCTGCTTTCCCAGTCAGAAGCTGATGGAATTTCCTCTGATGATCCTTCCGATAACGCTTCATCTGATGGGTCTTCCTTTAATGAAGCTCCCTGTAAAAATCTTTCTCTCAGGAAAGAACTGCTTGAACTTAAAGCCCGGGCTCTCCTGGCTCTTTCCGATATGGAGACCAGTGCCAATGGCAGACACTATTACATAGCCTGCGCAAAGGAAGTAAAGCTAAGATCCGAGAAGCTTTGATGATCTGCAGAGATGTTTACAAAAAAGTATATTAAGAACGGGCTGCTTTCTGCAGCCCGTTCCATTTTATTGTCAGCGTTGATCTTTATATTATCTTTTATACTGACTTTATATTTTTTCTTTTATACCGGCTTTATTTTTCCCTTTATACCAGTATTATATACAGCTATCCGTCTGCTTACTCAGCGTCAGCCTCAGCAGCTGCTGCAATGACTGCATTCTGTACATCGTTGGGAGCCTGCTCATACCTTGTTACTTCATATGCGAAGGTACCAAGTCCGCCGGTCATGGACCTCAGATCGGTGCCATAGCCGTAAAGCTCTGATACGGGGATCTCAGCCTCTATGGTCTGCTTTCCATGATGGTCAGAATTCATGCCCAACACTCTGCCGCGTCTGCGGTTCAGATCTCCCATGACATCTCCGGTATAGGAATCGGGAACGGTCACTGTAAGGGAAGCGATGGGCTCAAGGATGACGGGGCTTGCCTGCATGAAGCCCTCCTTGAAGGCTATGGTAGCAGCCATCTTGAAGGCCATCTCGGAGGAATCCACGGGATGGTAGGATCCGTCTACCAGTGTTGCCTTGAGTCCTACTACGGGATATCCTGCCATGGGTCCCTTCTGTACGCAGTCCTGAAGTCCCTTCTCTACTGCAGGGAAATAGTTCTTCGGCACTGAGCCTCCGAATATCTTCTCCTCGAAGATATAAGGAACGGTAAGATCGCCTGATGGCTCGAACTCCATGATAACATCACCGAACTGTCCGTGTCCGCCTGACTGCTTCTTATGTCTTCCCTGTACCTTTACCTTCTTCCTGATGGTCTCCCTGTAAGGGAACTTGGGCTTTGAAAGCTCTATCTGTACCTTATATCTGCTCTCCAGCTTGGACTTGACCACATCAAGCTGCTGCTCGCCTATACCATATATAAGGGACTGACGGTTCTCTGCATCATTGACCACCTTAAGGGTCAGATCCTCGTCCAGCATCTTGGAAAGGGCTGAGGATACCTTGTCATCATCACCCTTGTTAACGGGCTTATATGCCATGTATGTGTAAGGCTTGTCTATCTCTGCCTGCTGATACTCTACGGGAGCGTTCTTCTGAGCTATGGTATCTCCTGTCTGGGTAACGGTAAGCTTGGAGATGGCTCCTATATCTCCTGCGCAGAGCTCATCCACCTCTATGGTGTCCTTGCCGCGCATGATGTAAAGCTTGCCTATCTTCTCGTCTGCTTCCTTGTTGGCATTATAGATGATGCTGTCGGGCTTCATGGAACCGGTAACGACCTTTATCAGGCTGTACTTTCCGATGAAGGGATCAGCTATGGTCTTCCATACCATGGCGGTAAGGTTGGCATCGGGATTGAACTTAGCCACGAATCTCTCACCTGTATAAAGATCCTTGCCCACGCACTCTCTGTCTGAAGGAGCAGGGAAATACTTGTCTATGGACTGAAGCAGGGTGCTCATACCCTGGCAGTTATATCCGGATCCACAGAGTACGGGAACCAGGCTTCCTTCGGAAACATTCTGCCTGAGGGCTTTGGAGATCTCTTCGTAGCTGAATTCCTCTCCTCCGAAGTACTTCTCCATCAACTCATCGGAAGTCTCGGCAACTGCCTCCATCAGGGAATTCCTGGCAGTCTCCAGCTGCTTCTCAACATAATCAGGGATCTCGCATTCTTCATAATTGCTCTCTGTTGTGAAGCGGCGTCCCTTCATCTTTACGACATTGACATAGCCGACAAACTTCCTGTCCTCACGTATGGGAATCTGGATAGGGGATATCTTACGTCCGAACTCCATGCTGAGCTTTATGACAAGCTCTCTGAAGGAGGCCTCGTCATCATCCATGTCTGTAACGAATATGACTCTGGGAAGCTCGTACTTATCACAGTACTCCCAAGCCTTTCTGGTTCCGGGCTCTATACCTGATTTGCAGTTGATGACTATAATCGCAGCATCGGCTACAGAAAGCGCTTCCTCCACCTCACCGCAGAAATCAAAATATCCGGGAGTGTCAAGCAGATTGATCTTGATCTCTCCCTGCTCTCCCTTATACTCTATCGGTACTACCGAAGTGGATATTGAGAACTTACGCTTCTGTTCCTCTTTATCATAATCGCTGATGGTATTGCCGTCGTCCACCTTGCCCATGCGGCTGGTTACTCCGGTGACCTTAGCCAATGCTTCGACTAAAGTCGTCTTACCGGCCCCTCCATGGCCAAGCAATACCACGTTCCTTATGTCTTCTGTTTTGTACGCCCTCATGTGATAAGTCTCCTCTCTCAATTTATTTTATAATTCGGCGTTCAGATGTCATAGCCTCTTGTATGCATATAGTCCTTTATGACCTTAGCTATCTGGGGATAGGATATATCTGAAGAATTGATGCAGAGATCATAGTTCTGCATATCGTACCAGTCAAGGCCGGTATAATATCTGTAGAACTCTGCCCTGTCCTTATCCGTCTTCCTGACATGCTTTTCCGCAGTCTCAGCATCCGTAGTCTCAAGCTCCATGATCCTCTCGATCTTCTTTTTCATGTCAGCATAGACGTATATGCTGATCACATCCTTTATGCCTGCATGCTTAAGCACATAATTGGCAGCCCTGCCTGCTATGATGCAGGACTCCCTCTCGGCTATCTCCTTTATGATCTTGGCCTGGAAGCGGAACAGATTGTCGGGGCTCGTCATCCTGTCCCCCACCTTCGGCTCCTTTATCTCCGGTCTGATGGAATCAAATATCTTATAGAGAAGATTGTTGCCCGCCTTCTCATCGGCCAGCCTGAAATACTGCTCTCCGATGGCTGAGGTCTCAGAGGTTATCTTGAGTATCTCCTCATCATAAAAATGCACCCCCAGCTCCTCGGCCAGAGCCTTTCCGACGGCTCTGCCGCCTGCACCGTACTGGCGGCTTATAGCAATGATAAATCTTTTATCTTCCATATAACGCCTGCCTTCACAAATATTTGCTATAATTGTAACATATTTCCCTC
Organism: uncultured Lachnospiraceae bacterium; assembly: GCA_944382125.1. Taxonomy (GTDB): domain Bacteria; phylum Bacillota; class Clostridia; order Lachnospirales; family Lachnospiraceae; genus Avilachnospira. Next base: position 1,488 of record CALWMV010000035.1, on the reverse strand, counting down.
ATATATCCAACTATTATTTGGTGAACCTACACAAAGTCATCCCCGGGATAGCAGCGGCCGGGGAATGTCCCTTCCTTCATTCCCGAGCGTTCATCCATCAATGAAAAGATCCGGCCAAACTGTTATCCCCATAAATGGGCACAAAAAACGGAGCTTATAAAAGCTCCGTGATCAATCATAGCTGCGAGCCGCACTGTAAGCCGGGTTCTGTCATCCAAAGCGTTCATCTATCTATGACCTGTGTCACCACAGGCCTAAAGCGTCCTACCCGGAGCATGACGGGCAGCCATATGGCTCCTTCATGGACTTGCTGCGGATGGGGTTTACAATGCGCCCTCCGTTACCGGAGTGCCGGTAGTCTCTTACACTGCCATTTCACCCTTACCTCCCATGAGGCAGGCAGCTTCCGGGCCCTGAGGCCTTCCTGCCCGCAAAACTCATGCTTATGGAGGCGGTATACTTTCTGTTGCACTTTCCTTAGGATCACTCCCACCTGACGTTATCAGGCATCCTGCCCTGTGCAGCCCGGACTTTCCTCTCCCGAACGAATCGGCAGCGAACGCTCATGCGGCTCGCAAGGATAGATTATACTTAAAAGCTGTCATAAACTCAAGCATAAGTTCATCCCACATCCAGAAGGGAACCCCCTATGAACTCCCTGACTATGGAAGTTCCGGGCACCACCTCAGGAGAAAGGGGCAGTACATAATCCAGGAATTTCAGAAGCCTCTTGGCCTCTATGTACTCCGGTGCCTCCATGGGTATGCCGAAAAGCAGGGGCTCGGCGAAGCTCTTTATCACCGCCAGCTCATAGATCATGGAAGTGTTGAGTATCACATCCGCCTGATCCTGGAAGGGAAATATGTTCCTTTCCTCACCCCTTCGCACATCGGGCCAGCGGTCTATGGTCTGGGCCGCGCTGTAGCCTCTGGTGCGGTTGTCCCTCACCATGCGGCGAAGAAGACGCATATCAGTTGTGGGTATCCTGTTATGCTCATCTATGTTGAGCTGGGTGAGAGCTGATATGTATATCTTATACTTGCTCTCCGCAGGCAGCTTCTCTGAAAGCTTCTCATTTAAGCAGTGTATGCCCTCGATGACATAGATATCATCCTCACCGGGCCTTATCACATTGCCCTTATATTCCCTCTCACCGGTCATAAAGTTATAGCTGGGGATCTCTATCTCCTCTCCGCGAAGGAGCTTCAGCATGTCCTCATTGAATAGCTCTGTATCCACTGCGGAAAGGGACTCAAAGTCAGGCCTTCCGTTCTCATCCAGGGGCCTGTCCTCTATGCCGAGGAAATAATTATCCACCGAGATGATATGGGGCTTCAGGCCGTAAGCCTTGAGCTGTATGGCCAGGCGGTTTGCCGTAGTGGTCTTTCCCGCGCTGGATGGCCCCGATACCAGGAGGAACTTCCTGTCCTTCTGGGATACCCGCTTCGCAACCTCCCCGACTTTCATCTCAAAGAAGGCCTCCTGCAT
>CALWMV010000034.1 GCA_944382125.1 uncultured Lachnospiraceae bacterium | reverse complement strand
GATAACGCTTGTATAGTTTAACACATAAAATCATTTAATAATATGGTTTTATTGTATGTTCTGCCCAAAGTACAATATATTTCCGCATAAGCCAATTTAGCAGGCACGGTGTTGACTTATACGCAAATTACAGAAGCTGCCTTTTCTGTACAGTTTGACATAGTCACCCTGAGATGATAAACTTTTTCAATATAAGATGTGCAGGTCTGGATTTGGAAACCGCATACTTAGCTTTATTTTGATGCTTATAATTTTGGTCCCGAATATTTGCGGGACTGTTTTTGCTGCCGTTCCCTGGCCCGAGGGCTGTTATGTGGCTTCGGAGGGAGCCTGCGTGATAGATGCCGATTCGGGAGTGGTGCTTTACGGCAGGAATGAACGGGAGGCCTTTTACCCTGCGTCCATCACCAAGGTGATGACGGCCCTGCTTACTCTTGAGAACTGTGAGGACCTTACGGAGATGGTGACCTTCTCCAGAGAGGCCGTTGTGATAGAGGAGGAAAATGCCACCATCATAGGTGCCTCCGAGGGAGACCAGCTGACGGTGATGGACTGTCTGTACAGCCTTTTGTTCCAGTCAGCCAACGAGGTGGCCAATGCCCTTGCCGAGCACGTGGGTGCCAAGCATCCCGAGCTCAGGGAAGAGGGAGATACGGACAGGGACGTTTTCGTAAAGATGATGAATGCGAAGGCGGCAGAGCTGGGATGCACCAATACCCATTTCAATAATCCTTCAGGCCTTACGGATGAGCAGCATTACACTTCTCCCTATGATATGTGCCTTATCATGGCTGCGGCCTGCAAAAATGAGGAATTCGTGGAGATAGAGAGCCACACCTACTGGACCCACGCTCCTATAAAGAGATATCCGGATCCGGAGGATCCCTGGAATACTGTCTATCCGAAGCACAGCATGCTCAAGAGAAATTCAGACAGGTATTATGAAGGCGCCTTTGCGGGAAAGACCGGATATACCAGCACCGCTGGCAACACCCTGGTCACTGCCTGTGAGCGCAACGGCATGACCCTTGTGGCCACGGTCATGAATGCCCACAACAATCATTACAATGATACAGTCAGGCTCTTTGACTATGGCTATGGTAATTTTGAGTCCCTTTATGTAAGTGATTATGATGATACTGCCAGCATGGTGGAAGAGGATCTGTCCGTGGGCGGCATTGCCGTGGTGGACGGATATACTCTGGGCATAGACAGCGGCTGCAAGGTCACGATCCCGAGGGGAGGAGAATTTTCAGAGATATCGAAGGAGCTCCGCATGGACAGCGGCGGGGGAGCTGATATAGTATATTATTACGGAGACCGTGAGGTTGGAAGCTCCAGGCTCCTTACCATGGAATTCGGAGGAGATACGGTCCTTGAGGAAGCAAAGGAGGATCCCCTGTTCCGTAAGCTGACAGAGGGAAATGCCGATGAAGCGCAGGCGGGGGAACTTACCGGTGAGGACGCGGATGCAGCAGCTGCAGCAGCCCTTGGAGCTGCAGGAGCGGCGGCTCCGGCTGAAGCCTCTTCGGAGGGATCGGCAGGCAGTCAGGCTGATACTGCTTCAGCAAAGACAGCGGCTTCGGAGGAGGCCTTCAGTGAGAGCGACTCCGGGCTTTCGGGCATATCCAGGATCATTATCCTGATACTTGCAGGCTGTGCCCTGATATTCGGCGTGGTGCTCTTTATAAGCTTCCAGATCGAGAAGCGGGAGGCCAAGGCCAGAGAGAGGCGCAGAAAGCGGAGGCTCAGACATACCAGAGATATGACCGGGCAGCAGAGCGTGGCCATGGATATGCTGGTGCAGCAAAGTTTAAGGAAAAATAAAAGGAAAAGAAAAAGAAATTGATTTCTTCTATGTTAAGATAAACGGCATGAGATCAGGTAAAGGTTTAAAAATGATGATAATGGCGGCAGCCGCCATGATGATGCTTTGCGGCTGCAGCATAGGCGGCAGCGCAGGGACCGCCACACCCGGGGAGGCTTCAGAGGAGGCTTCACCGGCAGTGATCAATATAGACAATGCAGCCATATCGGAGACGGAGCAGATAGTCCGCATGGATCTTGGCGGGGACATCCTTCCCGCCATAGACGGAGTAACGACGGCTGCCGATAATTCCGAACTGGCTCCCGTATATCTCAAGACAGGAGATGAGCACTCAGTGGTGCGCAAGCTACAGGAAAGGCTCATGAGCCTGGGATATATGGATAACGATGAACCGACCACCTATTATGGAAGTGCGACGGCAGAGGCGATCAAGCATTTTCAGCGTCAGCTGGACATGCCTGAGGATGGTATCTGCGGCACTGAGACCTGGGATGCCCTGTTTTCAGCGGCAGCTCCCTACTATAAGGTGTCGAACGGAGATTCGGGAACGGATATAGTCCAGATCCAGCAGAGACTTTTCCAGCTGGGATATCTGACGGATGATTCCACCACCGGATACTTCGGCGATACCACCGAGGAGGCCGTTCGCAAGATGCAGGAGACCAACGGCATCTCTGTGGATGGAGCAGTGGGCAAGGAGACCATCAACCTTTTATATTCGGATGAGGTCAAGGCCAACATCATAGCTCTCGGAGAGGAGTCTGAGCTGGTAAGACGTTATCAGGAAAGACTGGAGGCTCTGGGATATCTTCGCGGAGAGGCGGACGGCAATTTCGGAAACGCCACCCAGAACGCCATAAGGGAGTTCCAGTCAAGGAATGACCTGGTGGTGGACGGATACCTCGGCCCCGGTACGATGGCGGCCCTGGATTCCGGCAATGCAACGCCTTTTGCACTGAGAGTCGGAGATGAATCCTCCTCAGTCACCTATATACAGCAGAGGCTCAATCATTATGGATATCTCTCATCGGGACATGTGACGGGATACTACGGATCCATCACGGAGGCTGCGGTAAAGCAGTTCCAGAGATATAACGGACTTTCCCAGGACGGTACGGTGGGCGTTCAGACCATGGCCAAGCTTGAGTCTGACAATGCTGCGAAGAAGCCGGCAAGCGCACCTTCAGCAAGTGCCGGAGGAAGCAGCTCCTCAGGCGGAAGCTCTTCAAGCAGGCCTTCTTCAGGCGGAAGCAGCTCATCGGGCGGAAGCTCTTCATCAGGAGTAGGATCAGGAGGAGCTACCGTAAGCGGATCAGCTCAGGCTCTGATCAATGAGGCTTCAAAGCACCTTGGAAAGCCCTATGTATGGGGAGCAAAGGGACCCAACTCCTTCGACTGCTCAGGCTTCGTATATTACTGCCTGAATCAGGTGGGAGTAAGACAGTCTTATCTGACATCCTCCGGATGGAGAAATCCCGGAAGGTATCAGAGGGTATCAAGCTTTGACAATATACAGGCCGGCGATATCGTCGTGGTAAACGGACACGTGGGCATAGCCGCAGGCGGAGGCACCATCATAGATGCATCCTCCTCAAACGGACGAGTAGTGCACCGTTCCCTTTCCAGCTGGTGGCGCAATAACTTTATCGTAGCCTGGAGGATATTCGGTTAAGGAGGAGATCATGGCACAGGAGCAGCAGACCATACTGGTATGTGATGATGACAGGGAGATAGTGGATGCCATTTCCATATATCTTGGCGGTGAAGGCTTCAGGATAGTAAAGGCCTATGACGGCCAGGAGGCTCTGGACCTCATGGAGAAGGAGCCTGTGGATCTTATCATCATGGACGTGATGATGCCGGGGCTTGACGGTATCCATGCCACACTTAAGATCAGGGAGACCTCATCGGTGCCCATAATCATACTGTCTGCAAAGTCAGAGGATACGGACAAGATCCTGGGGCTCAATATCGGAGCCGATGATTATATCGCAAAGCCCTTCAATCCTCTGGAGCTTGTGGCCAGGGTAAAGTCTCAGCTGCGCAGATATACCAAGCTCGGCAACATGAGCGGATCCCAGTCCCAGGCTGTTTATAAGTGCGGCGGCCTGATGATAAATGACGATAACAAAGAGGTCTTTGTGGATGGAGAGCCGGTAAAGCTCACTCCCATTGAATACAACATCCTGCTCCTTCTTGTGAAGAATGCGGGAAAGGTATTTTCAATAGACGAGATATTCCAGCAGATCTGGAATGAAGAGGCTATCGGAGCCGACAACACTGTTGCCGTACATATCAGGCACATCAGGGAGAAGATAGAGATCAATCCCAGGGAGCCCAGATATCTGAAGGTGGTATGGGGCGTCGGCTATAAGGTTGAAAAACAGCCCTGACGAGAGGTAAGCTCGTGAAGAAGACTATCGTACTAATGATCCATGTGTTATCAGTCCTGCTGTTTGCGGCAGGACTGAGTGTCGTATATATGCTTTCTCCCGGAGGCTTCGGACTGAGCTGGATCAATGAAAGTGATTTTATCTCATCTCCCCAGTTTGCGGAGATGGTCAATGAGGATATCGGCAATATCAAGGAATATGCCATACTGAAGGATACCTTTGAGGAAAACGGGGAGATAGTATACGACAAGACCATAGTGACCGCAGAGACCTCCAACGGACTCACGGCTTATACTCTCAGGGAGATGAGCAATATAGCCGCGGGTTATGGCTGCACCATGGATCCCCAGACCCACAGGATAAGCATAACCGACAGCGGAAGCGGCGAGGAGGATTCTGCTGTCAATTATCAGCTGAAGATCGCGGTCAAGTACTACGATCCGGATTATTATGCGGACAGGCCCCAGGGACCGGGACAGGGCATCATGAATCTCAAGGATCTCAGCATAGAGGTCATGCAGGTCTTTGCCAGATACTATGTGCTGGATGAGGAATACGGTCATGAAAGCACCAACTTCTGTTATTCCCTGCATTATCTCAATGCCCAGGACGAATATATAGATGTCTATAATACAGAGAAGCCCATGGACGATCTCCTTGGTTACCCCAGATATCTGAGGGTGGAGGGCAGCGGCCAGAGCTCCATAGATACCAATATCTCGCCTGTTCCCTCCAATGCCTATGAGTCGGAGAACAGCCCTGCCCAGACGGATCCCTTCGGAAGGGAGGATGAGTATGAGCTGGTGGTGGGCATAGACACTACCTTCCCCTATCAGGACAGGTACAGCAGGGCTGCAGACGCCTACAGCCGGGACATAGACAATGTATATGCCGGCATATTTGCCATGGCATCCGGCGGTATACTCGGTATCATAAGCCTGATCATGCTCCTTTATTCCGGAAGTACGGAGAAGGGTATTGTTGCCCTTAAGCCTGCTGACGGCATGGATCTGGAGCTTTACATAATCATGATCGCTGCAGCGGGAGTGCTGCTTTACTGGATAGGCGGAGGAGCATTTTCCGCAGTGGTATCCATACTTGCGCCCTCGGACAGCAGGGAGTACTTCATCTCCCTTGGAAGGGCCCTCGTCATATACGGTCTTGTGGTATGCGTGCTCAGGTCCATGATAAGACGCTATAACGGAGGCGTGCTCTGGAAGAATACGCTGCTTCGGAAGACCTGCGATGCCATAGAGGATTTCTCAGCTCACGGCAGGCTTGCAGCAGTCCTTACTTCCAGATATTTTTCCCTTGTCGTCCTCAATGTGGGACTTGGAGCTGCAGCCATGTACTGCTTCGGCATGCGCTTTGAGAGCTGGAGATATATGATATTTATGTGCGGCTTTTTAGTGCTGCTCCTTATCATAGACCTTGTGGTATTCATGAGGATATACAGGCAGGATCGCCAGCGGGAGGATATAGGCACTGCGCTGAAGGCCATCTCTGAGGGAGGTACTGAGACAGAGATCTCCGAGGAGGATTTCTCCGGCAGGGAGCTTGAGGTGGTAAAGGATATCAACAACATATCCCAGGGCCTCAGGAAGGCCCTCAATGAGCAGGTCAAGGCCGAGAGGCTGAGGGCGGACCTGATCACCAACGTATCTCACGATATACGCACCCCTCTGACCTCCATCATAAACTATGTGGATCTCATAAAGCGTGAGAACATACAGAACCAGAAGGTCCGGGACTATGTGGATATACTGGATAAGAAATCCGAGAGGCTCAAGAACCTTACCGAGGATCTGCTGGAGGCCTCGAAGGCAAGCTCGGGCAACGTGAAGCTCGACATGCAGAAGATAGACCTGGTGGAGCTTGCGATGCAAGCCGGAGCCGAGTTTGAGGATAAGTTTGCAGCCAGGGAGCTGGAGCTCTGTCTGGATACTCCGGAGACTCCGGTATATATCCTGGCGGACGGCCGTCATCTCTGGAGGGTACTGGAAAATCTCTATAACAATGCGGCTAAATATGCCATGGAGAAGACCAGGATCTATGCGGATGTCATAGCCGGTGAGGAGGAAAATATCTTCACCATAAAAAATATTTCCAGGGAAAAGCTTAACATCAGCCCTGACGAGCTTACGGAAAGGTTCGTAAGGGGAGATGAATCCAGACATACGGAGGGTTCGGGATTGGGACTTTCGATAGCAAAGAGCCTGACGAACCTGATGGGAGGAAAACTCGAGATCGTCATAGACGGAGACCTTTATAAGGCCAATATACATTTCCCCGTATATGATGAGGCCATGGAGGGGGCTGCTTCCGGTGAGGCTGCTTCTTCGGATTCGGGAGCAAGCCTTATCGAGATAGTTTCATCCCAGGATTGAAAAGGACGGACAGATGAGGATAAGACATGTAAAGGGATCAGAGGAATATGTGGCAGGAAGCCCTCTGGTCATACAGAAGCCCGAGGACTTCAGGGGCAGATATAAGGAGGCGGTATTCGGGACTGAGGCACCGATCCGCCTTGAGATAGGCATGGGCATGGGCACCTTCATAAGGGAGCTTTCCCACCGGGAGCCCGATATCAGCTTCATAGGCTTTGAGCTCAATACCACGGTGCTCTATAAGGCCCTCAGGAGATATGAGGCGGAGCTTGCTGATGAAGGCAGGGAGGCTTCGGAGGCAGCGGGAAATCTCAGATTCATAAGGAGCGATGCCAGATTCCTTCAGGATTATTTTGACGAGGGAGAGATAGACAGGATCTATCTCAATTTTTCCGACCCCTGGCCCAAGGATAAAAATGCCAACAAGAGGCTTACCTCCCCGATCTTCCTTGAGCATTATAAGCATATCCTCAGGGACGGAGGCCTGATAGAATTCAAGACCGATAACAGGGGGCTCTTTGATTATTCCGTGGAGACCTTCCCTGCGGCAGGGTTTGAGCTTAAGGCGGTGAGTTATGACCTTCACCATGATGCGGAGCTTTCAAAGGGCAATATCATGACCGAGTATGAGGCCAAATTTTCAGCCAAGGGCAATCCGATCTGCAAGCTTATAGCAGTTTATCAAAAAAACGGTTGACAAAGGCTCCTTCATGGAGTATTATATGCTTCGTCACTGAAACAGCCTTGTTTTGTGACGCCAATTTTATAGAGAGCACCTTTAGCTCAGTTGGTAGAGCAGTAGACTCTTAATCTATTTGTCCAGGGTTCGAGTCCCTGAAGGTGCACGCCGGAAGTTCTGATTTTGCAGCTTTGATCTGCGGGGTTGGGGCTTCTATTTTTATAATGAAAATGTAATGTAGAATTTATTGCAAATATCCTGTGCTGATAGTAAAATATCCTTATATAAAAATGGGGACATATCAGGGCAGGGAGGCTTGCCCGGGGAGGTATATATGGCCGACACCAGGGGTACGGATATCAGACAGGCGGCAGAACAGGGATTGATGGATATGGCCAGCCTTATAAGCAGGGGAGATTATAACCTTGCTTTGGTAAAGGGCAGGCAGGCCATGGAACAGCTCGTAAGGGGTTATGCCAAGGAGAACAGGCTCATCTATACGGATCTTGCGGATACGATAGAGAACCTTTACGGCGAGAGCACCATCGGCAGAGGCACAAGGGATGCCTTCCATACCATCAGGCAGCTTGGCAACAAGGCTGTCCATGAGGGGGACAATGATCCCAAGGACGCGGAGAATTCATATTATCTGCTTAAAAATGAGATAGAGGTCTATCTCAGTACTGAGGCAGGGACAAAGAACCGTGCTCCGGTCAATGTAAGCAGGAAGGATGAAGCTCCTGCATATAATGATGAGGCCGTGGATGTGAAGTTCACGAAGGCTGCGGCAAGAAAGGCTGAGGAAAGCAGCGATACCTACCGTGCACCCGTATATGAAAAGAGAGGACAGAGACAGACGGCGGAACGTCCTGCAGCAGGCAGCGACAGATCCCAAGGCAAGCTGAGGACCGAGGTGGCTCCGAAGAAAGAGGCATCCCGCAATAGCTCCAAGCGGCGTCAGGGAAGCTCCTCCTCAGGCAAGAGCAAGGTACCTACAAGAGAGGACAGGCTCAGGGCCAGTCAGCAGAACCGCAATGGCAAGAAGCGCGGCACCAGGAACGGAGGCATCGATGTATACGGGCTTCTGCGCATACTGATCCCCGTCATATGCATACTTCTGCTTATAGTATTGCTCAGGAGCTGCATTGCAGGAGGCGGAACGGAGGATACGACCACTACGGCACCTGTAGAGTCCGTAACAGAGCCCGTTACCACCGCTCCTCCCACAACGGAGGCACCCACCACCGAGGCAGTACCTCTCAGATATGTTGTTACCGGCAACAATGTCAACGTCAGATATGCAGACAACCAGAACCGTATCTATGAGCAGCTTTCCAGCGGAACCGAGATCGGAGAGATCCAGGAGATCGAAGGCTCTGATTATGTAAGGTTCCAGCGTGACGGTCTGGATCTCGTTATACATAAAGACTATATAGCACCTATTGAAAACTGATCATGAGAGGAAGCACATGTTTTGTGACGATCACGGGAGCGGCCGCTAAGCTCGACCGCTTCTGCGATGAACATTTATCCAGATATGAGATCCATCCTGAAAAAGTCCTCAGGCTGGCGGAGGCACATAAGGAGCTCCTGCCGGAGGGGACTTTTTTTCCTATGTCCGAAGATACCGGACGAAAAGAGGAAAAGGAATATCTTGCTGCTCTCAGGCAGGATTATTCCAGTATCCTTACCGCCGGGGACCGGGGAAGAGGCCTGGATATATCACCTGAAGCGGCGGAGAGGGTATGCATTGGCATAAAGAACTGTATGGATGCCCTTCAGCTTAAAAAGAAGGAGCTCCAAAAGGAACTGGATCCAATGGCGTCGGAGTTCCGCCTTGCAGGAAAGGAGCTGCTTTCAGCCACTGATCCGGAGGAAAGGCTCAGCCTTGGAAAAAGGATCAATGAGCTCCATGAGGATGTGAGCAGGATAAGGCAGCGCATATATGAGGTGGACCTTAAGATCGCAGAGATACTTAAGAGCAATGCTGCAGACATCGATGCTGCGGCGAGAAGCCTCTCTGCCGCTGAGAGAAGGGCGGGACTCAGAAGATACGGCGCAGTCTATGAGGATCCGAAGGGCAGGCGGTATTTTGTCATCTGCGGCTTCATGAAAAAGAAGGCGGCAGAGAGCCTCAGGGCAGAACTTGAGGACAGCGGCTTCAGGATAAGCCTTCGAAGCTGCAGGGAGCTGAGAGAGCTTAAGACACCCGTATCCCGGGGCACCTACAGGATCATGGCGGTATGTCCCGGATTTATCAAAAGAAGACGTATTATGGCGGGCTGTCAGGGGATGCCGTTTTCAGATTACTGGTCAGGACAGGGCAGAAGATAGAAGGATGCTGGCCCGGGAGGAAAACAGGAGTTCGGGGAGGCAGATAAGGGGATCCGGGAAGGCAGATACTATATATAACCTCAGGTTATATCTGGCAGTAAATAGTTGAAAACTACCAGAGAATATTAAGAAAGTATAAAAAAATTGTTGAATAAAAATAAAGTGTACCTTATAATTAGCAGATAAAGCGCTTTAGCACAGTATAGCATAGAAAAGGGAAAGCAGCAGCTGCGGCTTCCGGAAGTATATGCGGAACATCTGAAAAGATAAGGCGCAAAGGGGGACAAGACGATGGGAAGTATTAAGGCTTCTACAGAGGCTGTGATCAATGAGATCATCGACATCCGCAGAGACATCCATAAGCATCCCGAGATAGGCCGCAAAGAGGTAAGGACGGCAGAGATCATCAGGAACAAGCTTAAGGAATACGGCGTGGATGAGATCAGCACTCCGATGCCCACAGGCACGGTGGCTATCATAAAGGGCCAGATGGGTCCGGGAAAGTGCGTGGCACTCAGGACCGACATAGATGCTCTTCCGCTTCAGGAGGATACGGACCTTCCCTTTGCCAGTGAAGTCCCCAATATGATGCATGCCTGCGGCCATGACATCCACTGCTCCATGATGCTCGGCGTGGCTAAGGTGCTTTGCGAGAACAGGGACAAGTTCCCCGGCACCGTAAAGCTCATATTCCAGCCCAGCGAGGATACTCTCCCCGGCGGAGCCAAGGAGATGACGGAGAAGGGAGTCCTGGATAACCCCAAGGTCGATGCCATCTTCGGTATGCATGTCATGCCTGATCCCGAGATAGTAGGCAAGGTGGCCATTAAGGCCGGAGCCCTTACCTCAGCAGTGGATCTCTATGATGTGACCATCACCGGACACGGAGGACACGGAAGCTATCCTCATACCACTCAGGACCCGATCCTTGCAGCAGCTCAGATGATAGTTGCCATGCAGCAGATCGTGGCAAGGAAGATAGATCCGCTGGATACAGGCATCATGTCCATAGGAAGCATCCACAGCGGTGACGCTCCCAATGTCATTCCTGCCGTATGTAAGTTCGGAGGAGTTTCCAGAGCCTACAGCGACGAGGCCAGAAAGATGATATCCGATCAGATGTACAAGATCGCAGAGGGTATCAAGCATATTTCTGACTGTGACGTGGATATATATAAGTTTGAAGGCTATCCTTCGACCATCAACGATGCAAAGATGGTGGACTGCGTAAAGGATGCAGTTAAGGAGGAGCTTGGAGCAGACGCTCTCATAGAGCTGGATGTTCCCTATTCCTTCAGCGAGGATTTCAGCTACTACAGCAATATGACAGGCATCCCTGCAGCCTTTTTCATGGTATATGCAGGACAGGGAACAGAGGAGCCTTATCCTCTGCA
>CALWMV010000033.1 GCA_944382125.1 uncultured Lachnospiraceae bacterium | reverse complement strand
TCGGGATATGCCTCTCTGTGAGCTCCTCTTGCCATAGCAAGATACATGCCGACCTCGGTGCATTCACCCTCGAAGTTTGCTCTGAGCCCCTCGATGATATCCTCGGGTGCTCCCTTTGCTACTCCTACCTCGTGCTCAGCTGCCCAGGACTTGTCCTCAGACTCCTGAAGCTTGAACTTCTCTGCAGGTGCATGACATACGGGGCACTCTGCCGGAGGATTCTCTCCCTTTGCTACATAACCACATACTGTGCAGATCCAAGTTTTCATATCGTTTCTCCTTATTCTATATTGATGTTATATTGATGCCTTTTGCAGCATTACTGCCTGAAAATTGCTCCTGTACTTCCCCTTAAGCTCTCATGCCAATGCAGGAATTGCAGGTCCCGTAACATATGAGAGAATACCCCTCTATATGTCCCGGCATCAGTCCCTCCTTATCCGGAAGCTCCAGCTCCACTCCCCTGAGACTCAGATCAAATACTCTGCCGCAGTGCCTGCATACAAAATGGTAATGGGGCGTCGTATTGTTATCAAAATGATCAGGTCCCTCCGGGAAGGTCAGCTTCCTTATCTCTCCGCATTCAGAAAGAAGATTGAGATTGCGGTATACGGTACCGAGACTGACATTCGGAAATTGCTCCCTGACCTTGATGTAGATCTCATCAGCCGTAGGGTGAGAGCTTTCGGAAAGGAAGTCTTTGATGGCCTCTCTTTGCTTTGAATACTTCAGCTTTCTCATATGCATCTCCGATTAAATTTTAATAATAGTAATTATTACTGTTTTTATAATACCATAATAAATTTATTTGTCAAGGTCCTTTTCAGTATTTTTTTGTTTAGATCTGATACTGATGCAGCTGTTTATTTCTGCCCTGATCCTGATCTGATATGCCTTTAAGTTTCTCACGTTCATAACCGCCTCTGCAGGCAGCCTTATCTCTTACAGACTATTCTATCCTATTTGAAGGATACTGTCACGGATATTGCGTAAGTTTAATAAAACCTTTATTCTTTCACGGTATCGAACTGGGCTTTGTAGAGCTCGCTGTATATTCCATTCCTTCTGAGGAGCTCCTCATGGGTGCCCTCCTCTGCTATGCGCCCGTCCTGGAGCACGGCTATCAGGTCTGCATTCCTGATGGTAGACAGCCTGTGAGCTATGACGAAACAGGTCCTGCCCTCCATCAGCTTCAGCATGGCCGCCTGGATACGCTGCTCAGTGGAGGTATCCACATTGGAGGTAGCCTCATCAAGTATCAGCATGGGTGCATCAAGAAGCATGGCTCTGGCTATGGTAAGGAGCTGTCTCTGCCCCTTTGATATGCCGCTTCCTCCGTCCCTGAGCACCGTATCGTAGCCCTTGGGAAGAGAGCGTATGAAGCCATCTATCTTGGCTGCCTTTGCAGCCTCTCTTACTTCCTCGAGCGTGGCTCCCTCTCTTCCGTAAGCCAGGTTTTCAAATACGGTCCCGGTAAACAGCCAGGTATCCTGAAGCACCATGGAATAGGCATGCCGGAGGCTCTTTCTTGTGAGCCCGCCTATCTCATGTCCATCCAGCTTTATGCTTCCGCTCTGAGGATCATAAAATCTCATAAGCAGGTTGATTATCGTTGTCTTCCCGGCTCCTGTAGGGCCTACTATGGCAGCCACCCTTCCGGGCTCCACCCTGAGATCGAGGCCCTTAAGGACCTCTTCTCCGTCATATCCGAAATGCACATCCGAAAGCTCTACCTCGCCCCTTACCTCAGTGAGTTCCTCTGCATCAGAGGCATCGGCCTTCTCCAGAGGCTCATCCAGCAGCCTGAATACTCTCTCCGCTGCGGCAAGGGCGGACTGGAGCTCGCTTATAATGTTGCTGAATTCATTTATCGGGCCTGAAAATTTCCTCGAATAAAGCACAAAGGAGGAGACATTTCCAAGGCTGATGCTGCCTGCCATATAAAGCAGGGCTCCGAACATGCTCACAAGAGCAAGGGAGAAATTATTTATGAAGTTGACCGCAGGCCCCGTGGCACTTGCAAAGGCATCCGCCTCATAGTTGGCCCTGCAGGCCTCTATGTTTTTCTCAAGGAAGCCTTCCTCAAAATACGCCTCCCTGCCATAGGCCTTGATAGTACGCAGTCCGCCCGTCATCTCCTCGGTGATGCCGTTCAGCTGTCCGAGGGCCTCAGATCGCTTTCTGAAAAGCGGCCTCACCTTTCCGGATCTGTATCTGGTAAATATCACCGACACCGGTATAGTCACCGCAAAGATCAATATCAATGCCGGAGAGATGCTCAGCATCATGAAAAACGATCCTATGACGGTTATCACGCTGGTAAGCATCTGGACAAGATCATTTGAAAGGGAGGCACTGACCGTATCCACATCATAGGACAGCACGCTTATGATATCTCCGGCCTGATGAGTATCAAAGAAGCTGACCGGCATCTTCATAAGGCGCTCATATATGTCTTTTCGCATCCTGTAGACCACATTTCTGGTCAGATGTACCATCATGGCCGCCAGTACATAGCTTAGTATGGATGACACCAGATAAAAAACGATCATAAGCCTCGCATAATGAAATACAGTTCCGAAATCCACCGCACCGGCTCCCGGTCTTATGGCATCTATGGCATAGCCTGAAAGCTTGGGTCCATAAAGGGACAGCAGATTGCTCACAAGGCTGAGCACAAGGGAGCCCAGCATCAGCCATTTATAATGGCAGAGGTAGACCCAGAGTCTCCGAAGCACCGACACAGAGGATCCCCTTGGTCTTTCAAAGGCAGTGCTGTTCGGTCCGTGGCTGCTTCCCGCATTCATCCTTCCTGCCATTTATTCCACCTCCTCCATCTGTATCCTGGCTATCTCTCTGTAGCTGTCGCAGTCTCTCATAAGCTCCTCATGGGTACCGTATCCTACCTCACGGCCCTCCTCCAGCACCAGTATGTGGTCCGCATTCCTTATGGAGCTTACCCTCTGGGCAACGATGAGCTTCGTGGCATCCCTGCAGTCCCTGCCAAGAGCCCTTCTGAGCAGGGCGTCGGTCCTGTAATCCAGGGCACTGGAGCTGTCATCAAGGAGCAGTATCTCCGCATCCCCTGCAAAGGCTCTGGAAAGAAGCAGCCTCTGCTTCTGGCCTCCGCTCAGATTGCTTCCGTTTGCTGCCACATACTCCAGAAGTCCATCCTTCTTCTCATATATATAGCCTGCCTGGGCCGTGTCTATGGCAGCCCTTATCCTCTCCTCATCAAGGCCGCGTCCAAAATCTATGTTGCTCCTGATATCTCCGGAAAATATAAAGTCATTCTGAAAAACAGTCCCGAAAAGAGAATGCAGCTCATTCCCGGGCATGCTCCTCACATCCCGCCCTCTTATGCTCACAGTTCCCGAGGAGGGATCATAAAAGCGAAGGAGCAGGCTCAGTATCGTGCTCTTGCCGCTGCCTGTAGGGCCTATGATGCCCAGGGTCTCTCCCTTATACAATCTGAAGCTTATGTCTTTGATATCGTCCTCCACCTTTCCATATGAAAAGCTCACATGATCAAAGCATATCTCAGGCACCGGCTTCTTCAAAGCACCTGGCAGCATTTCTGCTGCTGAGTCTCCGTCCACGTCCGCCGCAGTCATATCGTCTGCATGGCTGTGGGCTTCTGAGCATTCCGATACAAGCATGTCCGTTCTGCTGTCAGCTTTTTCATCTCTTCCAAAAGCCAATATCGGAAGATCCTCGGGAGCCTCCAGCACCTCCTCTATACGTCTGGCTCCCGCCACACCCTTTGAATACATGACAAACAGTCTGGAGACCATCATGAGGGCATTGAGGATGATGGTAAAATAACTCAGAAAGGCTATGATGGTGCCGGGCTTCGTTATGCCTCTGTCCACCCTGTATGCTCCGAGCACAATGACCAGTGTAAGCCCGGTATTGAGCATGAGGTTCATCATCGGATTGGTGATGTTCATAAGCATGGTAGCCTTCTGGTCCCTGTCTGCCACCTCGGCATTGGCCCTGTCGAAGCGGGCCTCCTCATAATCCGTCTTGGAAAGGGCCTGTATGACCCTTATGCCCGCTATGCTCTCCCTGGTCCTTCTCACCATCTCATCCAGAGCGATCTGAGTCCTGGTATAAAGCCTGATACCGTTTCTTGATACCATAAATACCAAAAGTCCCAGAAGGGGCAGTATGCAGAGCAGCACCAGCGTAAGCACAGGTTCCATGGTAAAGGTAACCGCTATCCCGCCTATAAGCAGTATCGGTGCCCTGACTCCGAGCCTCTGCATACGGTCTATCATCTGATGCACATTATAGGTATCGCTTGTAAGTCTGGACAGGAGCGAAGGCACCGTCAGCTCATCTATCTGCGCACAGGAAAGCCCGGTGACCCTTATAAAAAGGTCCTGCCTGATCCTTCTCGTGATATCCCTGGAGGTGCCGCAGGATATGCGGTTGGCCGCCACATTGCAGATAAACGCAAAGGCAGCGCTCACCATCATCAGTGTTCCCCAGGCAAATATCCCCTTGAGGTCCCTCACCGGCACATAATCATCCAGAATGACGGAAAGCATCCAGGGAAGCAGGAGCTCCGTCACCGTACCGGTGATCTTAATGACAAGCTCAAAGGCTATGATCCCTGCCTTCGGCCTGATATAAGAAGCTATGGTCTTCATCTCAGCTCCTCCGCCCGTTTTGCAAGACCATCAAGCATGATCTCCAGCATGTTCCTTTCCTTTTCGCTCATGCCTTCAAAAAGGAGCTCCCTCCACTCCTTATATACTGCCTTAACTCTGGTATGTGCTTCCCTGGCCTTATCCGTGGGATATACCTCCACGGATCTCCGGTCGGTCTCACAGCGCTTCCTTATCACAAAGCCATTGTCCTCCAACAGAGTAAGCTGCCTTGTGACATTGCTGCGATTGACATGGAGCTTCTGGGCAAGCTCCTCCTGGGTGATGCCCGGAGTCTTTATGATCTCCGGTATATAGGGTGCCTGCCAGCCGCTGAGTCCGGTATCCTTAAGATGTTCATCCCGGAACAGCGAAGCACAGCGGGCGATGGTATTTATATTTCTCATAAGATGCTGATGCTTCATTTTCATCCTCCCTGGCGATTTTGTTGCGTGCGCATTAGTTGCGTTATCATCTGTTGCACGCGCAACTATATTATATGATAAATCTCTTCCTCTCGGAAGAGATTTTAGAAAAAATGTTATTTTAAACAGATCGTTCCCTGAAATGCCTGCCGGCAGGATCAATCTGCATTGCCAAGCTTTACGAATCTTATGCAGTTCGGCTGGTTCACGTCGATGTTCCTCTGGTTCATGATGAGGAGCCCCTTTTCATAGTCGATCTTGAAGAATGACAGTTCATTGCTCTGATGGTTTGCCACGGCAAGGTGATTTCCGTCGGGGAAAAAGCTTATATCCTTCGGATAGTCGCCGCTTATGGGCAGGGAGCTCATGAATGTAAGGAGTCCCGTATCCTTATCTCTCTCATACATGGTGACGGTATTCTCACCTGCATTTGATACCATGACATGGGTCTGGTCGGGAGTCGAAAGCCTTATGGCACAGGCTGCGGTCAGCAGGCTGGGATCCGTATTGTGCGTGGTGCCTATGGTCTGGATGCGCTCCAGGATCGGAGCCCTGGCTCCGTCCCTGTAGGAATATACGTCTATGACATTCTTGACCTCATATATGAGATACATGAAGCGTCCGTCAGCACTGAACCTGAAGAACCTGGGAGAAGATCCCCTCTCAAGTCTCAGGGCATCCACCTGTCTCAGGCTCTCATCATGGGGGCTGTATTTGAATATCTTGACCTGATCTATACCGGAGTCGGCAGAGAATACATAGTCTCCGGAGGGAGTGAACCTGGTGCAGGTCACATGGGGCCTGTAGGTCCTGTCCGCAACTGAGCCGTAGCCCCTGTTATAGAACTGATACTTTATATCTCCTACCGTGCCGTCAGGATTGACATCAAGTATGGTGCCCTTTCCATCATGATATCCTGACACGCAGATATGGCGGTCATCCTTGCTTATGCTGAGGTGACAGCCTCTCATGCCGTTTATCTTGCGGCTTCCCAGTCTCGTAAGAGTACCGTTGGGAAGTATGCGGAAGGCAACGATGCCCTCATCAGCTATGGAATAGAGCACCGGATTCTTATGGGAGCAGATCAGGTATGAGGAATTGTCCACCTCTACCTCAGTGCGGTATGTGAACTTTCCTTTCTCCACATCCACATCATAGCAGGTTATGCCCTTTGCCTTTCCTGTATATGAATAAGATCCGACATAGGCCATATATCGTTCTTTTTTTGCAGCCATTTTGTACCTCCATACTCTTATGCAGCAATGAGCCTGCAGCACTAATTATATCTATTTTGAGCCATATTTACAAGACAGAACTATCGATACTGATGTAAAATCCCTGTCAATATGTTATACTTGCCTAAAAGGCTGTTCCGCCCGTAAAAGGACGGATCGCAGAGTACATCAGCCGGCTTCACGGCACAGGAGAATATTATGATCCAGGAACCCGAAACATTATATAAGCTCATGGTCCTTTATATGCTCAACAAGGTCAATTTTCCGCTGACCAATTCACAGCTCAGCCAGTTTTTCCTTGACAATGAGTATACTACCTATTTTACTCTTCAGCAGGTGCTCTCGGAGCTCTGTGATTCTAAACTGATAAAGAGCCGCCTTGTGGGCACCTCCACCCGCTATGAGATCACGGACGACGGCAGGGAGACCCTTGGATTTTTTGGAAATGATATATCCGGGGCCGCTGTCTCCGATATGGATTCCTACATCAAGGACAACAAATTCAGGCTCCGCTCGGAGGTCAGCAGTTCTGCCGATTATTATAAGGATGGCAATGACTACATCGTCCGCTGTGAAGTCCGCGAAGGCAAATCACTGCTGTTTTCCGTCAACCTTTCCGCTCCCGACAAGGCAGATGCGGAGACCATGTGTGCAAACTGGGCTCAGCAGAGCCAGAGCATCTATGCCCATACCATGAAGGCCCTGATGAAGCCTCTGGGAAGCGAGGAAAAATGATCTCCGACCTGAAATGTGAAGATGCTCCCCGGCTTTAAGACAGGAAATGATCACCTGGTGAATAAGCACCGGCTTAAAGCGGGGAATAAGCTTTTCTTAAAGCAGATAAATATTATGCTTTCTGCAGGCTTCCCTCATCTCCCGAGGCCATACGGAGGCCTGCACCTCTCCCACATGGACCCTGCCAAGGAGCAGCATGCAGAGCCTTGACTGGCCTATTCCTCCTCCTATGGAATAGGGGAGTTCCTTATCGAGGATAGCCTTATGATAGGGCAGCTGCTCACGTTCAAGGCAGCCTGCCTTTATAAGCTGTTCATGCATGCTTTCCTCAGAGACTCTTATGCCCATGGACGAAAGCTCGAAGGCCCTTCCAAGGGGCTCGAACCAGAAGAGCATGTCTCCGTTAAGCTGCCAGTCATCATAGTCCGGGGCCCTGCCATCATGGGGCTTTCCGTCTCCAAGCTTATCACCTATTCGCATCAGGAATACTGCGCCATATTTTCTGCAGATCTCATTTTCCCTTTCATTGGGAGTAAGGTCAGGATACATCTGCCTCAGCTCTTCAGAATCCACAAAATGTATCTCCTTGGGCAGATGATACACAGCGTCAGGATACTTGTACCAGACCTCATGCTGCATGTGCTTTACCACCTTGAATATGGTGCATACGGTCTCCCTTAAAGTCTCCTCTGTCCTCTGTTCTCTCGTTATGACCTTTTCCCAGTCCCACTGATCCACATAGCAGCTGTGCAGATTATCAAGTTCCTCATCCCTGCGGATGGCATTCATATTGGTATAGAGACCCTCGCCGGGCTCAAAGCCATACTTCTTAAGAGCCATCCTCTTCCACTTTGCAAGGGACTGCACGACCTCTATATCCTCACCGGGCATGGCCTTAAGATCAAAAGATACCTTCCTCTCAACTCCGTTAAGGTCATCATTGAGACCGGAAGCCTTCTCAACAAACAGAGGTGCAGATATCCTCTCCAGGTTCATCTCCTTTCCGATCTCCTTCTGAAAGGTATCACGGATAAATTTGATGGCCTCCTGGGTCTCCCTTATGCTCATCTTGGGATCATAATGCTCAGGTAAGTATAATTCCATAAATAACGATAACGCCTCCGGGGCGTTCTCCTTTCACTGTTTAAGGCTTTTATGCATTTGCATTTTCAAGTTACTAATTATAACATAATTTGGAAAATGCGCTATATTTTTCTTGCATGGACAGGTTGGTTTTCCATATCATCACCAAGAGACGAAAGCAATACTGAAAGCTCATCACCGCTGATCTCTCTTACGGCTCCGGGCTTCAGTCCTCCAAGGCGGATATTCATGATCCTTATCCTGCGAAGCCTCTTCACGCTGCCTCCCATGGCACTGCTCATCCTTCGTATCTGCCGGTTCATGCCTTCCGTAAGAATGATATGAAAGCTCCGATCTCCGGTCTGCCAGGCATCCTTACAATGAGCCCTGACCCTTCCTCTGTCGGGGACTTCTATCGTTACTCCCCTTTTCAGCCCTTCTATGAAGCCTGCGGGCAAAGGAGCATAAAGCTCTACCTCATATTCCTTTTCATGTCCGCCTGCGCCCTTATTGATCCTGTTTACGAGCTCACCCATGTTAGTGAGCAGTATCAGGCCCTCAGAGTCCTTGTCAAGCCTTCCTATCGGATAGACCCTGCTTTTATAAGAAACAAGGTCTATGATATTGGGAGCCCTGTCCTTATCGGAGCTTGTGCATACCACTCCCCTCGGCTTATTGCAGGCAAGGAGCACGGGCTGTTCCCTTTCACCAGTATCTACCTCTTTTCCGTCAAGGAAGACCCTGTCTCCGGGAAACACCCTGTCTCCGGCCGAAGCTGCGGCAGCATTGATCCTGACCCTGCCCTCAGCTATCAGCCTGTCAGCCTCACGCCTTGAGCAAATGCCAAGGGAGGCAAAGAGCTTATTGATCCTTATGCTGTTTTTTTCTTCTGAAGCATGCATGGATAAAAAGTTCACCAAATAATTCAGACATACAAGCGTCTGAAAAACTGTCGTCTTGAACTGCCGCTTTGCGATATCCTTCGCCGACAGTTTTACCGGACATTTTATCAGCTTAATTTTTTGAAAAGTAAAAATCAGCTCTATGATACATTTTCATAGAGCTGATTGCAACGATTTGTTTGTCGTAAAAGCGCCAGGCACTAATATGCCCGGAGCTTTTGAAGTATGTATGTAATTATCCTTGAACTAATATGCTTCGACTGGCTTTTCTTATCAACCAAACAACCCTTTCCTGACATAGGTATGGCTTTCAACCTCACCGACTTCATATCCGGTGTCCTTCAGGGCTTCTCTTATGGCTTCCGGTGACAGTTCATCTTCTGAAACTATCTTCATCAGCCCCTTCTTATGGGAAGAGCTTACCTTCTTGACATCAAAGGCCTTTCTGATCGCATCATTGACATGGGCCTCGCACATGCCGCACATCATGCCGTTTATCTTTACTTCTGTTTCTATCATAAAATGCCTCCTCGGTTGGTTAGTTTATTCTAACTATGATCATTTTATGATATTTTCTGTCCTATGTCAATCAGATCCATCTTAGATGCCCTGCTCAGGCTTCACAGCTCTTATGAGCCTGAAGGCCTGTTCTGCCGCAGCCGTTATGTTAGTTTTTGCAGTCTTATTGTCCATGGCCTCCTGCAGGGTGGATACGCCTCTGACTATCGGAAAGAAAGCATCGATACCCTCCTCGTTGCACTTTCCCGCCTCAGGCGTAACGCTTCCGGCAAAAGCCAGGGTGATGAGTCCATGTTTTTTTGCGAGCTTTGCTACACCGACCGGGGCCTTGCCCATGGCTGTCTGATAGTCGAGCCTTCCCTCTCCGGTAACGGCTATGTCCGCATCCATAAATTCCTTCTCAAGACCCACTGCTTCCATTATCAGTTCTATTCCCGGTATAAGCTCGGCATCCAGATACATAAGAAGAGCATATCCAAGGCCGCCTGCAGCACCGGCGCCGCTCCTGTCCCGCAGGTCCTTTCCAAGCTTCTCTGCACTGACATCCGCAAAATGGGCCATTGCGTCATCGAGTTCCTGCTTTATATCATCAGTGACTCCCTTCTGAGGTCCATATATATAGGTGGCACCATTTTCCCCGCAGAGGGGATTGTCAACATCACAGGCTACCCTTATGCGGCAGTCCCTGAGCCTGTGGTCCATGCCGCTAAGGTCGATGTCACTTATCCTGTAAAGGGCCGCTCCGCCCTCGCCGCAGTCATTGCCGTCAGCATCCATAAATCTTGCGCCAAGGGCTTTCAGCATACCGATCCCGCCGTCATTGGTGGCACTCCCGCCTATGCCTATGATGAAGTCCCTGCAGCCCCTGTCCAGGGCATCCTTTATCATCTCACCTACGCCATAGGTAGTTGCTGACATAGGATCCCTGCGCTCTGAAAGGGTTATGCCCGAGGCTTCCGCCATCTCCATGACGGCAGTCCCAGTCTCCCTGATCAGGCCATAATGTGCATTTACACATTCTCCATAGGGCCCTTTGACATTGATCCTTATCTCTTCTCCTGAAAGTCCCTCTATCAGGGCATCCGTGGTGCCCTCTCCTCCGTCTGCAAGAGGCTTCACCACCACTTTGGCATCCGGAATGGCCCTAAGTATCCCATCCCTTGCAGCCAGTCCTGCTTCCATGGAGCTCATGCTCCCTTTAAATGAATCTATGGTTATGACGATCTTCATATAATCAACCTTCTCCATTATCATGTCCTATTTTCTTTATATGAGTCGATGCGCTCCCTGTCAATATATCATACGTGATCAGCTATAATCAAACCGTGTTTTGCATCCTGTCAGGCTGTTAAAATCATTTTTCGGTGATTTGGCCGGAAATTTTTCGGTGATTTAGCGGTCCCCGTCAGGTGATTTGTCCGATTCGCTCTGCACTTTAATCATTATCCGGTTCAACTATCTACAGAATACATTGAAATATCATCTTACACTGCTTTTTTATGAAAACAGCCGCACAGACTGTATACTGTGCGGCTGCTATGCCCTGAAAGGCGGAAACACATTTGACCGTCCCGGATTTTTGGCAATGATGAAAGAGGTTGAAGCCGGGAATGTGGAGTATCTGTGTATCAAGGACAT
>CALWMV010000032.1 GCA_944382125.1 uncultured Lachnospiraceae bacterium | reverse complement strand
GAATCACTGCTCCTCAGAAACCGCATAAGGAACAATATCCCGGATATCAATATAACCGCTACTGCATCTGTATATGATGTGGATGAGCATCCGGAGCTGCTTAGCGGAGTGGATTTCATAATATCGACGGCAGAGATCGATGCCGGAAGCATACCTGTATTCCGGGTGAGTCCGGTCATCTCAAATGCAGACATCAGGAGGATAAACAAGAGTCTGTCCTCTGAAGAATATGCCGATGAGCCCGACAAGGACGACATCGGAGACTATATACTTAAGAATACCACGATCGATACGGAGCTTTTTGAAAAGCTCGGCGAAAATGACCGCAATGAGCTGAGGCGTATCCTTACGAGCCTTGTGCAGAGATCCCAGAGTCTTGTCTCCAGGGAAAATGTCAATGCCATAAAGGATGAACAGGCCTATCTCATAGCCAGGGTCATGGTCAATCTTGGAAATCTCTTTACAAGGGTCAATGAGATGAGGGAAAAGCCCCTTTCCGTTGATACCATGATGGGACTTGTGATCCATGTGGCCCTGAGTACCGCAAGATGGGAGGCGGGAAGATTCTTCCCCCATGCCTATTACAGGCCCCAGGATGATTATGAGGCCTCGGCCCTCAGACTTGTGCATGAGTTCCTGGACAGCCTTGACAGCATATTTGAGACTGAGATATCGAAGGATGAGGCGGTCACGATACTGAGGTATCTTATATGACAGAAAATGGCAGGCAAAAGCCGCCATATCTGATATAAAAATTTGGATCAATAAATTAGATCAGGAGGGGATAAGTTGAAGAAGGTATTGTTAAAGGGCGGAATGCTCATAAGCAAGGCCGATGGCTTCCACGAGGACAAAAAGGACATCCTTATCGAGGATGGAAAGATAGCCTCCATAGAGGACCATATCGAGCCTGAGGCTGATACCGAGGTGATCGATGTCACCGGAAGCTATGTTTCCGCGGGATTCATAGACTGCCATGTGCATGTATATCACAAGGCCCATCTTGGAGTTCCTGCCGACCTTATCGGCGTGGACAAGGGCGTGACCACGGTCATAGACGCAGGCTCTGCAGGCCCCGGCAATATCCGTGATTTCATTGATACGGATATCAAAAACAGCAAAACCAGGATATATTCTGCCATGCATTATGCAACGGACGGACTGATAGATCCTCCCGAGGCGGATGACGAGTCAAAGTATGATCTGGAGCTTGGCAAGAAGGCCTATGCCGAGAATAAGGAGCACATAGTTGCCATCAAGGAAAGGGCCAGCCAGAGCTGTGTCGGAGATCTGGGCATAGTATCCATCAGGGCAGGAAAGAAGCTCGCCAAGGAGCTGGGACTTCCCGTCATGGTACATATAGGACATATGCCTCCCACCATCGAGGATGTGCTTGATACCATGGAGGAGGGAGATGTCATAACCCACGCTTTCCACGGCAAGGACAACAATCTTTTTGACAACGGAAAGATCAAGCCCCAGACCCAGGCTGCAAGGGACAGGGGAGTGCTCTTCGATATAGGACACGGCAAGGACAGCTTCAACTTCGAGACAGGAAAGCTGGCAAAGAGCCTGGGATTTTACCCCGATATCATAAGCACCGACCTTCATTCCATAAGCTGGCTCGGACCCGTTTATTCACTTCCCGTGACCATGGACAAGTTCCTGGCCCTGGGCTACAGCCTTGAGGATTGTGTTGACAAGGTAACGGCTGCTCCCGCCAGGATCTATAAGCTTCCCGGCCTTGGACACATAAGAAAGGGAGATAAGGCAGACTTCACCGTATTCACGGTGACAAAGGGACACTACGTATTCATGGACGCCAATAAAAATGTCCTTGAGGGCACAGAGTCCATAGAGGTGGAGCTGGCTCTTAAGGAAGGCGAGATCGTTATGAAGAGAGAGCTTAAGCCCCTTGAGATCAAGGTAATAGATGAGCTTAAGTCCAGAGATGAGTGGACCCCCGCAGACTTTGAGAAGTACGGAGATGACCTCAGGGATGTACTCATTCTTATGAGAGACAGGAATGTCTTCTTTGAGGAGGGCAACCTGCTGGCATTCACAAACCATGTAATGACACTGTTCCGCAGACTGGAGACAGGTGAGAAGGTAGATGCTCTGGATGAGAGCATCCTGGAGGAGATCAACTACAAGGCCATGGAGGTGGCCAAGGAGCTGGTATCCAGATACGCTTCAAAGTATGGAGAGGCCGATATGACGGAGCTGGTGCTCCTGGCCATCCACATCCAGACTGCCCAGGAACAGTTTGAAGAATCATTAAAACATTAAAAGGAGGAGGCAGATAATGAGTAAGAAGGTTTTGATCGTTATCGGCGACAGAATGGGCAAGGGCCAGAACGTGGCCAAGGGCATCGAAGAGGCCGGCGGAGAGGCTTATGTTATCCCCGGCATGGCAGCTGACATGAAGCTTGGAGATGTCATGAAGGAGAAGGATGCTGACCTTGGCATAAGCTTCTGCGGTTCAGGCGGAGCAGGCGCACTTATGGCATCCAATAAGTACGGATGGAAGTCCAGACACGGCATGCGCTCAGTCGGCGAGGGACAGACTGCGGTAAGAGAGGGCTGCAAGGTCCTTGGCTTTGGATTCATGGATACCGTAGAGCTTGGAAAGACCATCACCGAGACCTGGTATGAGGTTAACGGAAGGCCTGAGGCTTAAGCCTTCGGGGTATCAGGATGCAGGAAGAAAGAGTATCCGCACTTACAGTGTGTGAGCGGGAATTCATCATAGAGGCGGGAGGCAAGGACAGGACAGAAGCCTTCGCCCAGGCCTTTTCAGCTTTGAAGGCCCGCGCTTACAAAGAAGTCGATGGACTCATAGTCGAGATGCAGCCCCAGGATGTATTCATCCTGAGCGAAGAAGAGAGGTCGAAGACCCAGCAGCTTGCAGATTATTTCAAGCCCAGGGAATTCAAGCCCTATAACATCAAAGTCTCGATCATAGTCCGGCTTAAATACATTCCTAATAAGTAACTTTCAAGGAGGGGGAAAATGTTAGAAATCATCATCAAATCCATGATCCTTGGAGCACTCGGAGGCTTTGCTGCCGCAGCAGGTGCAGCAAGGATGTTCCATGCTCCCGAGATACAGGCCATGGGTTCATTCAGAGGACTGGGAGAGCTTAATGCCTGCAAGGGCGATCCGATGGCTCACTTCTCATTCGGCCTTGGTTTCCTGTTCAATGCAGCAGGATCTGTTATCGGAGCCGGCGCCCTGACTCAGGACGTATGGCATCGTATCGTGCCCAACTGGGCTGCATCAGCGCTTCTGCTCAAGAACAAGAAGCCTGAGGAGACCCTTTACAATCCTGCCAAGATGGCAGTAGCCGGAGCTATCGTCGGTGCAATAGTAGTTGCATTCCTCAACTCTATCGCCTCCATCATTCCCGAGTCTCTGTCAGCGATCGCTGCAGGTATCCTCGGACCGGCTTCCAGCACCATGATCGACATGATCATCCCTGTACTGTTCATCCTTGCCGCTCTCGACGCAGGCAAGATGCCCGGTATGTGGGGCCTGGCACTCGGCGGACTTTCACAGCTCATCATGGGCAATGCTACTCCCGGTGCCGTACTTGGTATCCTTATTGGACAGACCATCCAGGAGAGCGGATTCAACAAGTCTGCTAAGGTAATGCTCGTTATAGTTGTGATCCTGTTTGCAGCTATAGGACAGGGCCGCGGCTTCTGGGCCAACATGCTTTCATTCATTATGTGATAGGGGGTAAGGGAAATGAAAAAACTTAATGATCTTCTTATGAAAAATGAGTCTTTCCCGTTGCTCACAGCTATGCTCTGCGCAGCCATACTGGGAGGCTCCCACATGTTCATAACCGAGGGATTCGGATTCTTCAATGAGATCGCTCAGGCAGAGATGATCAGGAACGGTATGGAGACCGGAGACTTCGCAACACCCATAGGCTACTGCACAGGCTTCCTGCTTGCCCGTATCCTTGAGGGACCTCTTGTAGGTATCCTTGATATCGGCGGATCCCTGATGACAGGTGTAGGTACCGGATTTGCCAGCCTTTTCCTGGTTACAGGTATGGGCGCCATCATGGAGAACTTTGTTCTTACCCTGATCGCAGGCTTTGTTATCGGACTTATCCTTGGCCTTGTTATCATCATCGTTAAGAAGACTATGCCTCAGGGCATGGCTGCAGGCGGAACCGGCATCATGATGGGTGCAGGAAATGCAGCAGGCCGTTACCTTGGTCCCCTGATCATAATCTACGCTGCAAAGTATTCCATCCCTGCAGGAATTGGCTCTATCATCGGTGCAGTTATCTGCCAGAAGCTTGGAAAGAGCATGGTCGGCGGAGCCATACTTGGAGCAATGATAGTTGCATTTATCTTCCCCGGAGCAGCTGCTTAAGGGATTTGATAATGGATTCAGGATCAAAGCCGGGAGCATTGCTTTCGGCTTTGAATGCCGCCATGGGCATAGATCAGAAAATAGTATTGTGATCTGAAAGGCATAATTATGAAAAATCTTTACAATCAGTACGGACTTCAGACAGTCATCAACGCCTCAGGACGCATGACCAAGCTCGGAGTCTCAACCATTTCCGAAAAGGTCGGCAAGGCCATCATGGAGGGCGGATCCAACTATGTGGTTATCGAGGATCTCTACAGAGAGGCCGGACATGCCCTTGCAAAGATGATAGAGGCTCCCGATGCCTGCGTTACCTCCAGTGCATCTGCAGCCATAGCCATGGCCGTAGCCTCCCTGATATGCGGAAACAGCGTTCAGAACGTGCATAATCTTTACGATATGCTTCCGAACGTAAAGAAGAGGGAGATCATCCTGCTTCGCGGACAGAACATCGACTTCGGAGCTCCCGTAGCCGAGATGATCCAGGTAGGCGGAGGAAAGATAGTTGATGCCGGATACGCAAACGGCAGCACCGTGGAGGATATCGAAGCGGCAGTAACTGAAAATACCCTGGCCATATTCTTCGTTAAGTCCCATCACTGCGTACAGAAGGAGATGGTAAGCGTTGAGGAGACTGTGGCTCTTGCAAATCGTCTTCACATCCCCTGCATCATAGATGCTTCCGCAGAGGAGGACCTTAAGAAATATATAAAGATGGGCGCTGACTTCGTATGCTACAGCGGAGCAAAGGCCATCGAGGGACCTACCAGCGGCTTCTGCGCATGCTCAAGCTCAGAATATGCAGACAATATGCGCCTGCAGTTCAAGGGCATCGGCCGTGTCATGAAGGTCGGCAAGGAGACCGTCATGGGACTTCTTGAGGCCGTAAAGGAATACCTTGCAGGAGAGAGAGTATGCTGCATCTCAAAGGCAGAGCTTGAGGAGTTTGCAAAGAAGGTAGGAGAGATCAAGGGTCTTAAGACTTCCATCATCAAGGATGAGGCCGGAAGAGAGATCTACCGCTGCAAGATAGACTTCGACAAGGATGAGTACGGCATAGATGCAGTCGAAGCCGTAAAGCGCCTTGCTGAGGGCGAGGTGGCTGTTTATACCAGGGATTATCAGATGAACCTGGGCTCCATAGCCATCGATCCCAGGCCCCTTAACAGCCATGAGGAGCTGGAGTATATTTATACCAAGCTTAAAGATATTGCAAAGTAAAATAATACAGGAGGTATAGTTCAATGAGCAGGATAAACTATTATCATGACAGAGTCTGCCTCAATGTGCTTGCTGGAAATCTCCAGAATGCAAAGGATGTATATGAGGCAGCTGAGAAGTATGTTGAGGTAGGTGTGCTTTCTTCCAACTATCCCGATGTCGCTTCAGCAGTTGAGGATATGAAGAAGTACATGGAAGTGCTTGAGGGCAACGTATCAGTAGGTCTTGGCGGCGGCAACCCCAATCAGTGGAAGGCCGTAGGAGATATAGCCAAAGAGATCAAGGCTCATCACTTCAATCAGGTATTTTCAGCAGTAGGCTATACCAGAGCCAATGTGGACAATGACTGGGCACACATCAATGCCCTTGTATCTCCCACAGGAACTCCCGGTATGGTAAAGATCTCCACAGGTCCCCTTTCCAAGGATGCCAAGGAGCCTGCCATCGTTCCCGTTGACACAGCCATCGCCATGATAAAGGAGATGGGCGGAAACTCCGTTAAGTTCTTCCCCATGGGCGGACTTAAGTGCAAGGATGAGATGAAGGCAGTGGCAGAGGCCTGCGCACGCAATGACTTCATTATGGAGCCCACAGGCGGAATCACCCTTGAGAACTTCCGCGAGATCATGGAGACCATCCTTAACGCAGGCGTTAAGCAGGTCATCCCTCACGTTTACAGCTCTATCCAGGATGAGAATCACTGCACAAAGGTAGAGGATGTAAAGAAGCTCATGGAGATCGTAAAGGAGCTTGTATAAGAGCCCGGCACTGAAAATTGAGTTTTAAGCTTAATAAAAGCTTCTGCTTCGGACTGCATTTCGCAGCCCTGGGGCAGGAGCTTTTTTATCATCAGCCTTGAGCCTCCGCAAATAAGACAGTTTCCTTGGATCCCATGATAAAATGCCTCAGTACCCACAGCAGGAGTATTTTCATAAAAAAATTAAAACTGCACAAAAAGCAGCAGATAAATTTGTAGAAATTGTCAATATTGTAACAATAAACATAATATGATAATATGAAGCCATATTTAAGACAATGACGGAGGCCTGATGTATACACCCAGACAGACAAAAACAAAGTGCGATATAGTAGTGGACGAAATCCTGTCCATGATCGCCAAGGGCGTGTATAAGGAAAATGAAAAGCTGCCTCCGGAGAAGTACTTTGTGGATTACTTCGGCATGAGCCGTGTGACCATAAGGGAGAGCTTCAAAAAGCTCAGCATGCTGGGCGTGGTAAGGATCAAGCAGGGAGAGGGCACCTTCGTAAATAAAGCGGACATGAGTACCATGATCCAGCCGGTATTTTCATCCATAATCATGGATAACTTAAGTGTCTCCCAGCTCTATGATGCAAGAAAATATGTGGAGTCAGGAGTATGCCGCCTTGCAGCCTCCAATCTGACTGAAGAACAGGCCCAGAAGCTGGATGAACTTATGGCCAGCATGGATATTGCAACAAAGAACAGGGATGCTGAGGCCTTCAGCGCATTTGATGTGCAGTTCCATGAGTATATAGCGGACGCGTCGGGCAACTATATCCTGGCTGCGGTATATAAGACCATCAAGAGCATAATCTCCAAGTACATCAATATCAGCAACCTGTCTCCAAAGACAGTTGAGATCTCCCAGGGCTATCATAAAAGGATAGTGGAAGCCATGAAAGAGCATAACAGCGATCTTGCTGGAGAACTGATGGAAGAACATGTGGAGATAACCAAAGATAATTTCATAAAGCGTATGGAAGCGGGAGAGGTGCCGCTTTACATAAAATAAAAGTCAGGGCCGTATCCTGCAGATACTGATGCTGGCTGCAGGAGGTGCTTTTGGCCAAAAGACAAGCAATATTTTATAACTTAAAAGGTATGATGATAATACCTATAAGACGGTTTCAAGTTTCTTTTACAGCATTGGGCGGGGAGGGGATGATATATTTTTTACGATAAAAGGTATGATGATAATATCTATTTAGCAAGGAGAGTTTTATAAGTATGGAAAAGTATTATTTACCTTATGGAAAGGAGACATTGGAATGCAGTGCCCTGAAGCCTTTGGAGCCGGTCTTTCTTGAATCAAGGCTGGCGAGCTATGTGCCGCCCCTGTCCGAGGAAGGCCTGGTCGATGAGGCACTTCTGCATCCGATAGGATCGAGGCCCTTATCAGAGCTTGCAGTCGGGAAAAATAAGGTTGTGATCCTTGCCAGCGACCATACAAGACCTGTACCGAGCCGTATCCTTATCCCGAGGCTTCTCTCGGAGATAAGGAAGGGCAATCCTGAAGCGGACATCACCATCCTTATCGCAACAGGCTGCCACAGAGGATCTTCAGAGGCAGAGCTGAGGCAGAAGTTCGGAGACGAGGTCTATGAGCATGAAAAGATCGCTGTTCATGACTGTGATCTTTCAGAGACGGTTGATCTGGGAAAGCTGCCCTCCGGCGGCGAGCTCCTTATCAATAAGCTGGCTGTCGAAGCTGATCTGCTGGTAGCGGAAGGATTCATAGAGCCTCACTTCTTCGCCGGATTTTCCGGTTCCAGAAAGAGCGTTCTTCCCGGAGTAGCTGAGAGGCACACGGTGCTTTATAACCACAACGGAAAGTTCATAGACAGTCCCTGTGCAAGAGCAGGCATTCTTGAAGGCAATCCCATGCATAAGGACATGGTATTTGCCGCAAGGAAGGTCGGATTGGATTTTATCCTCAATGTGGTCATAAATCCCAAGAAGAAGATCGTTTATGCCGCTGCAGGCGACTGTGAAGAGGCTCATCTTAAAGGCTGTGAGTTCCTTAAAGAGCAGTGCGGCGTCAGCTCAAAGCCCATGGACCTGGTGGTGACCACCAACGGAGGATATCCTCTGGATCAGAATATCTATCAGGCAGTCAAGGGCATGACAGGAGCGGAGCCCATAGTCAAGGAGGGCGGAGTCATCATAATGATAGCCAAATGCCAGGACGGGCATGGCGGCGATGTTTTTTATAAGACCTTTGAGGAGGAAAAGGATCTGAAGCGCATGATCCAGGGCTTTATAGATACCCCTCCTGAGAAGACAAGGGTAGACCAGTGGCAGTCCCAGATATTTGCAAGGGTGCTTTGCAAGGCAAGGATAATATTTATCTCGGATATGCCAGATGAGATGGTTGAGAATTTTCAGCTTATCCCGGCACACTCCATGGAGGAAGCGCTTGAGAAGGCTAAGAAAATAATAAATAAGGAAAGGTGGGATACAGCAGTCATACCGGATGGAGTATCGGTGATATCGTCTCTTTGCTAAGAAGAACATAAAAGCGGGAGATGCTATGAAGCAGAAGATCATTTTTTCTAAACGGCAAAAGATATTTGCCACAAGGTTAATGAGGTGGAGTATGGAAACTAAAGTTGAAAAAATAAGAACAAAGAAATGGGCCATAAAATGGCTTCTTATCGCATTTGCTCTTATACTTATAAGCTGCGTGGGAGCATCTGCTTTACAGACAAATTTCGGAAAGACACAGGTATATACGTTTAAAGTACCTACAAGTGATGGAAAGTATTTGTCCTGTAATATGTATAGACCCAAGGAAGCTTCCGCGGATAATAAAGTGCCCCTTGTCATTGCAATGGCAGGAACCTATGCAAGTAAGGAGCAGATGGATATACCCGGTATAGAGCTCTCAAGAAGAGGGATCGCAGTTATCACCTTTGATCCCTACATGCATGGACTTTCTAGCGGCGGAACAGAGCCTTACAGTGAATTTGCATGGACAGATGCCGGAATGATAGCTCTCGTTGAATTTGCATCTGATAATCTGGACTTTGTTGATAATACTAAGATAGGCGTAACAGGACATTCCCTCGGAGGGCGTGTTATATCCAATACGCTGGCACACTATGGCGTAGCTTATGAAAATGCTCTTGCAGAGGCTCAGGAACCTGATTCTGATGGAGGCGAAGAGATAACTGCTGAAGAACAGGCATACGCAGATTCTCAGAATAAGGTTATGGCAGCATTTGCTTCAGGAGTGCAGACCAGTGAGATATCCTTTGGAGAGAGGGATGATACCTTTGCAGTCCATGGCATCCAGGGAGCGCCTGAGGATAAGCCGATGCCTAAGATGGCTTATGCAAGTGTTGCAGTATATAACGGCTTCAATGATGAGTTTGGAAGAGGAAATTATCAGGTGGATGGAGTGGCTTACCCGCTCAACTATCATCCGGATATGATCCATCTGCTTAATCAGGTCCTTCCCGAGGATCAGAAGGTAGCCGTGGGAAATACACCCGAGGCAGGATTTGAGCTTGATACATATTATGGAAGTGCTGAGGACCATACTCTCCGCATCTTCTACAACCCTCCGGAGATACATGCTTACGAGCGTTTCTCAGCAACAGAGGCATCATGCATCTCTGATTTCTTTACTACGGCATTTGAAATGGATAATCCCATAGCTCCTGGAAACCAGTATTGGAGGATAAAGGAGATATTTAACTGTATCGGGCTTATAGGAATGTTCCTTCTGGTAGTACCTATGGCTTCACTGCTTATGAACCTTAATATATTCAAGGGACTCGCAGTGGCGGTGCCTGAAAAGCTTCCTGCATTAAAGACCGGAAAGAGTAAGCTTATATTCTGGGGAGTATTGCTTATCTCGGCAATACTTTCATGGCAGTTCTTCCTCCCTGCCATAGATATAGCGAGAGTTATATTCCCGGCTCAGCAGGGACAGAACACTCTTACCTGGCTGTTCCCTCAGTCGATGACGAATTTCATATGGATCTGGGCCATGTTCAATACCATTGTCGGACTTGCATTTTTCTTTATTACATACCATTTCTCTTCAAAGAAAAATGGGGTTACGCCTGATAACTGGGGAATAAAAATTAGTGCCAGGGATCTTGGAAGGACCTTACTGCTGGCGCTTATGGTAATAGCAGTTTTCTTCAGCGTAGTATTTATCGCAAATTACTTCTTTGTAGTTGACTTCCGCATCTGGGTACTTGCGATAAAGGTATTTAAGCCTATACATATAGTATATGCTTTAAGCTATGCGGTTATGTTCTTCCCCTATTACTTTATGGTGTCTCTGAGCACAAATGGTTCTAGAAGAGTGGCAGGGCAGAATGAATTTGTAAATCTGCTTATATGCGGAGTAGGAAATATTCTCGGTCTTGCATTGATGCAGGCTGTCATGTACCTTAATGTATATGTATTCAATCCCGGCATCAATCCTTATGGATCAGCCTGTCTGAACTGCATACAGACTTATCAGCTTCTGGTATTGCTGTTTGTGGCTCCGATACTTACCCGCTATCTGTTCAAGCTTACAGGTAAGATGTGGCTGGGTTCATTTGTGACCTGCCTTATGGTTGTTACCATTAACGTTGCCAACTCGATGCTTCATATACCGGCTTGATGAAGCAAGTACCACTAATGCCATCGTCCGTGAAATGGACAATGTTTGTAAAGCCCTGCCGTGCGGCGAACTCCTCCAACATTGCTTTTTGATTGGATATGGAATTGCTCTCACGCTGCTGGTCATCATCTTTGCCAAAGTCATCACGGCTCAGTCGCTCGTACAAAGCTGTGATTTTCTCGTTTTTTCTCATAACTTGCGCTCCTTTCTTCGGTTTTAGGTTGTGTGTTCTAAGAGACTTCCCAACCGCTTGATTAAGAAGTCTTTTAGAGCATACAACACCCGCCGCCAATTTATATTTTCGGTACTGCTTCACCGCG
>CALWMV010000031.1 GCA_944382125.1 uncultured Lachnospiraceae bacterium | reverse complement strand
AAGCCTCCCTTAAGGCCCTTTAGTCCGGGAAATCCTCCCAGTCCTCCGAAGCCTCTCTTCTTTCCCTTCATCAGTCCGCCCATCTGCTTCATCATCTTCTGCATCTGCTCAAACTGCTTTACGATCCTGTTGACCTCGGCTATGTCATTGCCGGAGCCCTTTGCTATCCTCTGCTTCCTCTGTGGGCTCATAAGCTTCGGATTGGCCCTCTCCTCCTTTGTCATGCTGAGGATCATGGCCTCAATGCGCTTCAGTCTGGAATCATCAAAATCGTCCATATTGACACTGCCCATGCCGGGCATCATGCTCATGAGTGCCGACAGGCCTCCCATCTTTTCCATCTGGCGCATCTGCTCGAGGAAATCATCGTAGTTGAACTCTGCGTTGCGGAGCCTCTTCTCCATCTCCTTCTGCTTATCGAGATCCACGCTCTGCTCCACCTTTTCGATCAGAGAGAGCACGTCTCCCATGCCCAGGATCCTCGAGGCCATACGGTCAGGATAAAACTCCTGAAGGTCCGCAAGCTTCTCGCCCATGCCCGCATAATATATGGGCTTTCCGGTCACTGCCCTTATGGAAAGTGCAGCTCCGCCCCTGGTATCGCCGTCCAGCTTTGTTATGACGATGCCGTCTATGCCTATCTTCTCGGAAAATGATGAAGCCACATTGACCGCATCCTGTCCTGTCATGGCATCGACGGTAAGGAGAGTACAGTCCACGGGGACAGTCGCCTTGATGTCCGAAAGCTCCTGCATCATGTCTTCATCTATGTGGAGCCTTCCTGCAGTATCCAGGATAAGTACGCTGTATTTCTCGTCTATGGCTTTTTTGTAGGCTGTCTCAGCGATCTTCACCGGTGAGGATCCGTCCTCCAGTGAAAATACATCCACTCCGACCTTCTCACCATTGACCTGCAGTTGCTTTATGGCCGCAGGCCTGTAGGTATCACAGGCTGCAAGCAGTACCCTGCGCCCCTTAGCCTTGAGCTTTCCTCCAAGCTTTGCCACGGTGGTGGTCTTGCCGGCTCCCTGAAGTCCCGCCATCATGATGACCGTCACTGTATCAGAAGGCTTCAGCTCCAGAACTGCAGGCTCTCCGCCCATGAGCTTTATAAGCTCCTCATTAACTATCTTGATGACCTGCTGTCCGGGGGTGAGGCTCTGCATGACCTCCTCGCCTACTGCCCTTTCCTCCACGTCCTTTATAAACTTCTTCACTATCCTGAAGTTCACATCGGCTTCCAGGAGTGCCAACTTGACTTCCTTTAAGGCAGCCTTGACGTCAGCCTCGGAAAGCTTTCCCTTTCCTCTCAGGTTCCTGAATACGGACTGAAGTTTTTCCGAAAGAGATTCAAATGCCATATCATTCCTCCTTAGCCGCAAGCTCTTTCTCAAGGAGGTGAAGCTTCGACTCATATGCTTCCAGCTGTTTGTCACAGCGCCTTATCACATCATGGGCCCCCTGTCTGGAGATACCGTAGCTCTCTGCTATCTCAGAAAGGGACATATCATTATTGACGAGATCTCCGAAGATATCCCGCTGATGCTCCGTAAGGAGCTCTCCATATAAGTCAAATAGCATTCCCTGTCTTACGATCTTCTCCATAACATGCGCAATTTTACATTAAAAAAGGGAGGGTGTCAAGTAGTATTTCTTTACACCCTCCCTGCATTTTCGCTGTGTCCATGCGGCCGTTTATGAGTCCGGACCGCATGCCGGACTGCCGCTGATTCAGAATCCGCATGCCGGGCTGCTTCTGATCCAAAAGCCATATGCCCCCCTCCCGGCACACGCCGGATCACTTGATCTGTAGATTCTCCACCCTGTCCTTTACGTTGGCCTGGAAATTTATGACATTGTGATCATATTCCTCATCCATAAGGGGCGAACTTATCATAAAGTCCGCAGTGGATCTGTTATTGGCTATGGGTATGTCATAGACCTGGGCTATACGGAGCAGGGCCTTGACATCGGGATCATGGGGCTGGGCCTCCAGGGGATCCGAGAAGAATATCACGAAATCTATGTCTCCCTCAACTATCTTGGCTCCGATCTGCTGGTCTCCTCCCAGAGGGCCGCTGTTATAGGCCTTGACAGGGAGATCCGTGTACTCCGTTATCAGCCTTGCGGTAGTCCCGGTGCCGCAGAGGAAATGCTTCTGAAGCACATCCTTATGATCCGCGCACCACTCGATAAGCTCCTTCTTCATGCCGTCATGGGCTATCAGGGCTATGCGCTTCTGCTTTCCAATGGTAAGTGTGATATAACCTGATTTGTTATTCATGGTCCCTCCTCCTTCCTGCTTTCTGACAAGACAATAAGGCTTCTTTGTAATGAAAATATGCAAAGGATATAAATATCAGGTAAAAGACCTGATCTCAGGCAGGATCAATTATCCGCAAAGAGAGCAGTCACATACTCCCTGGCATCAAAGCGATGGAAATCCTCCGCATGCTCTCCAACTCCTATGTACTTGACCGGTATCGAAAGCTCCGAGGCTATGGCCACTGCTATGCCGCCCTTGGCAGTCCCGTCCATCTTGGTAAGGATGATGCCTGTAGCCTGGGTGGCATTAAGGAATTCCCTTGCCTGGCTCAGGGCATTCTGCCCGGTGGTGCCGTCCAGCACAAGAAGCACCTCCTTATGTATACCGGGAAGCTCCCGATCCAGTATCCTGCCTATCTTTGAAAGCTCATCCATGAGATTCTTCTTGTTATGAAGCCTTCCCGCAGTATCACAGATAAGTATATCCTTGTTTCTCTTCTTGAAGGCTATGGCTGCATCAAAGACCACCGAAGCGGGATCCGATCCCTCATTCTGGGAGATCATGTCTATGCCGCCTCTATCTGCCCAGACCTGAAGCTGCTCTATGGCTGCTGCCCTGAAGGTGTCGCCTGCACAGAGCAGCACATCCTTGCCCTCATTTTTTAAATTTATCGCAAGCTTTCCTATGGAAGTGGTCTTGCCCACTCCATTGACTCCTATCACAAGGACCACGGATTTCTCATCTTCAAAATCATAGGCATGCTCATCAGGAGTCATCTGATCGGCTATGGTATCGATCAGCAGCTTCCTGCACTCTGCCGGGTCCTTGATATGTCTCTCATGTATCTTTTCCCTGAGCTCAGAGAGTATGCGGTCGCTGGTGGCGATGCCCATGTCAGACATGACAAGGACCTCCTCCAGCTCCTCAAAGAAATCATCATCCACCTCAGAATAATCACCGAAGACGCTGTCGAGCCCGTCGGCTATGCTGTCCCTGGTCTTTCTGAGTCCCTCCTTCAGTCTTTCAAAAAATCCGGCCATAATATTACCTCCGTATCCGTCAGCTCAGGCTGTCGCTTATCAGATCCACTGATACAAGGGCAGTTATGCCCTTTTCCTGCATGGTTATGCCGTAGAGCCTGTCGCAGAATTCCATGGTTCCCCTTCTGTGGGTTATGACTATGAACTGGGTGCTGTCTGTAAGCTTTCCAAGATATCCTGCAAATCTGTCTATATTGGAATCATCCAGCGCCGCCTCTATCTCATCCAGCAGACAGAAGGGCGAGGGCTTAAGATTCTGTATAGCAAAGAGCAGGGCAATGGCAGTGAGGGCCTTTTCTCCTCCCGAAAGCTGCATCATGTTCTGAAGCTTCTTGCCCGGGGGCTGAGCATTTATGATTATGCCTGCTGAAAGCTCGTCTCCGTCCTCAGGCTCCGAGAGCTCCAGCTTTCCGCTTCCGCCTCCGAAGAGCTCCTTAAACACCTTGTCAAACTCAGTCCTTATGAGCTCAAACCTCTCGGCGAACTGCTTCTTCATGCCCTTGTCAAGCTCATCTATGACAGCCAGGATCGAAGCCTCTGAAGCCACCAGATCCTCATGCTGAGCTGTCAGGAACTCGTAGCGCTCGGCCACTTCCTTATATTCCTCTATCGCCGAAACATTGACAGGGCCAAGCTCCCTGATATGCTTCCTGAGGTAATTGCATTCCTTCTGAAGCTCCTCGGAGCTTCCAAGGCTCTCATCCTCATATGCGGCCGCAGAGCTCTGGGTAAGCTCATATTCGCCCCAGATATATTCCGTCTTTTCATCCAGCCTCTGCTGCTTTTTCTCCCTAGCGCTCTCGAGCCTCATGAGCTCCTTTTCCAGGGAAAGGATCGAAGCGGATATCTCATCCTTACGCCTGAAATACTCCTGCTGGGAGGCAGAAAGCCCGGACTTCTTCTCGCTGAGCTCAACCACCCTCTTTTCAGCCTTTTCGGTATCCTCTTCACAGGAGCTCATAAGATCTGATAGCCCTGATGCCTCCTCTTCCTTTTCCCTTATGGCCGCTGCATCAGAGCCAAGGCACTGTCTGAGCCCCTCTCTCTCCTCTGAGGCTCTTCTGATCTCGGAAATGATGCGCTTCATATTTTCAGATACGAAGCCTGCCTTCTGGGAAAGGCCAACGAGCTTCATCCTGAATTCAGATATGATCTCCAGGC
Source organism: uncultured Lachnospiraceae bacterium (assembly GCA_944382125.1). Taxonomy (GTDB): domain Bacteria; phylum Bacillota; class Clostridia; order Lachnospirales; family Lachnospiraceae; genus Avilachnospira. The sequence goes on along the minus strand of CALWMV010000031.1, from coordinate 7,329 downwards.
TCAGCCTGTTCTTTTCTATGTAGACCTCTGAAAGCTCGGCTCTCAGGCTGTCGATCTCGGAGGATGCCTCCTCCGCCTTCTTCTCAGCCTCCACAAGCTTCTCATTGAGGCCGTCTATCTTCTCAAGTACCCTCTTCGCTTCCTTTTTGAGTTCTTCTATCTCCCTCTGTCTTCCAAGCAGATTGGAGGAATTTTTGTATGCTCCTCCCGAGATGGAGCCTCCCGGCATCAGGAGCTCTCCCGCCAGGGTTACTATCCTGAGCCTGTGTCCGTATTTTCTTGCTATGCGAAGGGCAGAGTCAATATTTTCAGCAACCAGAGTGCGTCCAAGGAGATATCCCCTGAGTTCCTCATATTCCTCATCACAGCTCACTATATCCGAAGCCAGTCCTATGACTCCGTCCTCGGAGAGGGCCTTCTCATATTCTCCCGGATCCCTCTGCTTTATGGCATCAAGGGGCAGGAAGGTAGCCCTTCCAAGCTTATTTTTCTTAAGATACTCTATTATATCCCGGGCCGTATACTCGGTATCGGTGACTATGTTCTGGATATTGCCGCCAAGGGCCGTCTCCACTGCAGTCTCATATCCCGCCTCGGTATGCAGGAGATCTGCCACCACGCCCTTTATGCCGGGCCAGGAGCTCCTGCGCTGCATCACGCTCTTTATGCTCTGGCCGTAGCCCTCGTATCTCTCAGCCAGATTCTTCAGGGAATCCAGCTTTGTGGCTGTCATATGATAATCCTGCTGACAGTCATTGATGGCTCTGTTGAGCTCCTTTATGTCAAGAGTCCTTTTGTTGTACTCTTCTTCGGCTCCTGCAAGCCAGGCAGCCACCCTGTTTCCCTTTTCCTCTATGCTGTCAAGGGATGAACGCTTTGATTTGATGGCCTTGAGCCACTCAGGCTCCCTGAAGAACTCATCGTCATCATCATTCTCGTCATCGGCATCATCCGCTTTATCGCCCTCTCTGCCGGACGTATCCCCGGGCGCATCTTCGGATGTCCCGGCATCATCCCCATCCTTATGGGACTGATCCCCCGCAGAAGCCTTTCCTTGCCCCGCGGAGGCCTTTCCTCCTTCTGAAAGCTCTGAAAGTCTCGCCTCAAGCTCCTCCTCATCCATGCCAAGGGCATCTGCAAGCTCGGCCTTCATGGCTGTTATCTCATCCAGCAGATCCCTCAGGGCCCTGGCGCTTCCATCGTCATCGCTCCCATCTATCATGGACAGCTCTGATCTCAGCTCTGAAAGGGACAGAAGCTGTGCTGAAGCGGAACGCTCCCTCTCCTCGATATCGCAGAGCAGCCTCTCCATCCGCTCCTCATAATGAGCTATGTTGGCCCTGCGGAGCTCCATGTCCGATCTGATGGATCCCAGCTCATTTCTGATATCATCCATGCGGAGCCTTCCTTCCGAGATCTCCGCTCTCTTTTCGTCAAGCTCCTTTTCTATGCTGAGAAGCTCCGACGACAAAGCCTCACTCCCTGATCTGAGCTCCTCATCCTCTTCCCTGGCATCTGAAAGGGAAGCCTTCACAAGATCGATGTCTCCGTCCGCCTTCCGAAGCTCTTCCTGGGCCGATCTGCACTCACGAAGGAACAGATTAAGGTCCAGGAGCTTCAGCCTGTCCCTGAGTCCCAGGTACTCCCTTGCTGCCTCAGACTGCTTCCTGAGGGGCTCCACCCTCTGGGAAAGCTCTGAAAGTATGTCCTTTATTCTGATAAGGTTGGCTCTCTCCGACTCCAGCTTACGCTCTGCCACGGTCTTGCGGCGCTTGAACTTGACTATGCCGCAGGCCTCATCAAAAAGCCCTCTCCTGTCCTCCGGCCTTCCGTTGAGTATCGACTCCACCTGGCCCTGGCCTATGATGGAGTAGCCTTCCTTTCCTATTCCTGTATCATAAAAAAGCTCCTGAACATCCCGGAGCCTCACCTGCTGCCCGTTTATCATATACTCGGACTCTCCGGAACGGTAAAGTCTCCTTGAAACCGTTACCTCCGTATAGTCCACGGGCAGGATATGATCACTGTTATCCAGTGTTATGGCCACAAAGGCAAATGCCTGCGGCTTTCTGAGCTCAGTACCTGCAAATATTACATCCTGCATGGATGATCCGCGGAGCTGCTTTACCTTCTGCTCTCCGAGGACCCATCTGACGGCATCGGCAACATTGGACTTGCCGGAGCCATTGGGTCCGACTATACCGGTTATGCCTCTGTTAAACTGCAGCACCGTCTTATTTGCAAATGACTTAAAGCCCTGTATCTCGATGGATTTTAAATACATGTATTACTTCCCGATCCCAAGCTCTCTGATCGCTGCCCTTGCGGCATCCTGCTCGGCCGCCTTTTTGGAATGGCCGACACCGCTTGCTATGAGCCTGTCATCGATATAGAGCTCTGATCTGAATCTCTTATTGTGATCCGGGCTTTTGAGGCCTACTGTCTCATACCTGAGAGAAGAGCTGCCGTCACGCTGGACATACTCCTGGACCTCTGACTTGGAGTCCTTAAGGAGACTCATCTCATCTATCTCGCTTATCACGGTCCTGTGGATAAACTCTCCGGCGGCTTTAGTCCCGCCATCAAGGAAAATGGCCCCGATCAAAGCTTCAAAGGCATCAGACAATATGGAAGGCTTCTCCCTTCCTCCGGATCTTTCCTCGCCCTTACCCAGAAGTATAAAGCCGCCAAGGCCTATGTCCTTTGCACAGACCGCAAGGGCAGCCTCAAATACGAGGGAGGCCCGCAGCCTTGTCAGCTCGCCTTCCTCTGTCTCCGGGTGTTCCTTATAAAGATAATCTGAGACCACGGCCTCAAGTATGGCATCTCCGAGGAATTCCATACGCTGGTTGGATTCGTACCTCTCCATGCCATTTTCACTTGAATAGGAAGGATGGATCAGCGCAGTACGCATGAGGCTCTTATCCTTAAAGCTGTATCCTATGGCAGCCTCAAGTCCCTCCTTCACCTTTTCCGCCCCGGTCTCAGTCTTCATATCACTGGGCATTTTTGATCTGCTCTACCGCATCGCCTACTGTAACGATGTTTTCTATCTGCTCCTGAGGAATAGAGATGCCGAATTCATCCTCTATGCCCATCATGATCTGAGCTATGTCCAGGGAATCAGCTCCAAGATCATCCACGAAGGTGCTCTCCATGCTGATCTCTTCGGGCTCGATATTAAGTACTTCTGCTACGATAGACTGTAATTTTTCAAATTCCATATCCTGCTCCTAATTGAATATTATTATATTTTAAGCTCCGCAGACATGGCTCCTGAGTCCTCCGGAGCATGCCGCTTCCCTTATTGCAGATTGATTCTATATTATAATCGCATATTTAGCAATATGTTTTTCCAGCCTGCCGGGGCTTTCCGTTTTAAGCTGCGATCATGGCACCGGCAGAGGCCTGCAGCTTATCACCTTATCTCAGCTGCCTCTGCTGGTCCCACGGCAGCTTGATCTGTAATATGCTTATTCGCTTTGGACTGCTGCGGCTTCCTTTTCTTCCTTCATCTGTTTAAAAAGCTCATTGTCCTTCTGGAGAGCTGCGGAAAGCTCCTCATTGATACCCGCATTGACGAAGGTCTCGCACTGTATGAGGCCGTTTGATATCTCTGCAGCCTTTGCATTGCCGTGGCACTTGACCACCAGGCCCTTGAGTCCCAGAAGCGGGGCTCCGCCGTACTGGGAGGCATCAAAGGACTTGAGCTGCTCCTTTAACTTATCCTTGATAAGAAGTGCTCCGATCTTTGACTTGAAGTCTGAGGTTATCGCCTTCTTTATGGTCTTCACAAGCATGGAGGCCGTGCCCTCATAGAGCTTCAGCATGGCATTGCCTGTCCAGGCATCTGTGACTATGACATCAGCAGCTCCGGCAGGGATCTCGCGGCTCTCGATATAGCCCTGATAATTGATGTCCTCCATGGCCTCGATCATGGGCTTTACCGCCTTTACGAGGGCATTGCCCTTTTCATCCTCAGTGCCTATGTTGACAAGCTTTACTGAGGGGGACTTTATGCCCATGAGCTTCTTTGCATATATATCTCCCATCCTTGCAAACTGGCACATCCACTCAGCCCTGGCATCCACATTGGCTCCGCAGTCAAGAAGCAGTGAAGCTCCCTTTGCCGTTGGTATGACCGTGGCCAGAGGCGTGCGGAGGGCTCCCTTGATACGGCCGAGCTTCAGCTGGCCTCCTGCAAGGATGGCTCCCGATGAGCCCGCTGACAAAAAGGCATCAGCCTCGCCATTCTTAACAGCCATGAGTCCCTTGACCATCGAGGACTCCTTCTTGGCCTGTATGGCCGATACGGGGTGGTCCTCCTGGGAAATGAACTCGGGAGCATCCACTATGCCAAGCCTGTCTCCGGCCTCCGCTCCCCTTTTCTTAAGCTCCTCTCTGATGACCCCCTCAGGTCCGAAGAGAAGTATCCTAATATCCTTGCTTTTCTTAAGCGCAAGCAGCGCTCCGTCTATATTCGATGCCGGCGCATTGTCTCCGCCAAGCACGTCAAGGGCTACCGTTACCATCAGTATCCTCCTTCAATAACATGGCCCCAAAGGGGACCCATTTGAAAGTGATTTTAGCACAGAGCAGTCTTGATTATCAATCGTATTTATGCTATAAAAATAAAAGTTATGCCGCTGTGGCGGAATTGGCAGACGCACTTGACTCAAAATCAAGCGGGAAACCATGCCGGTTCGAGTCCGGCCAGCGGCAGTATATGAGCCCTTATTTATAAGGGTTTAGCCCGCTTTCAAAGCTGTACAAATCTGTACAAGGGAATTTACAGCTTTGAAAGTGGGTATTTTTATGCCGTCAGCACGTCCCGTACTATCTGTGACGTAGCCTCTGTGGGCTTCTTCTTCCTTATATAATGCAGTGTTGTAGCCGTATTACTGTGTCCTAACATCGGACTTATCTGCTCAACTGGAACGCCTGCATCATATAATAGCGCTGCATTGGTAAACCTGATCTGATGACTTGGTCTATAAGTAACTCCTACAGCCTCACAAGCCCTCCTGATATGTCTGTTTATAGTACCTGCCTCAAGCTGGTGTCCTTTGTTATTAAACAGAAACTCACTATCAGGATAAAGTGCGTGAGTAAGTTCAACCACCTCAAGAGCTTCCCTGTTAAGAGGTACTACGTGAAATCCAGCCTCAGTGTTTCCTTTCATCCTGTCTTCAGTCCTGTAGTTGATCCTACCGAACCTTATCTGTCCATTCTTGTCAAATGAAACATCCTGCTCTCTACGAGTTGACCTATTGATATGAACGAACCCATCATAAATATCCTTATACTTAATCGCAATAAGCTCCCCTACCCTCAGAAAAACATTAAAGGCAAAGCGCGCTGCAAGGTCATAAGGATTGTTAGAGCTTCTTAGGTATTCAAGGATAGCTTTCTTCTCCTCAACGGTGTAGTCACTTCGAGTGTCCTGTACAGGTCTGCATCTTCTCTTGATCCGACTATAATCCACGTTCATAACAGGATTATTATCGATGAGGCCAAGCTCTACGCACCTTATCATGATACCGTTGAGCATGCCTCTGACGTTTGACAGTTTTTTCCATGTTACTGCATAGTCTTTTGTCATAACCATGAAAAAGTCCTTTATGTCCAACACCGTGATCTTGACTACTGGCTTGTCAGCAAGCTCTGATTTATCAAGAAATCGGTTCCAGTCATTGGCGTTCTCCTTCTGTGTTTTTGGAGAAGTCCCTATATCTGCCCGATACCTCTGCCAGCGACCATAAGCTTCCCGGAGAGTCAGTTTGCTTTCGCCGAAGAATGCTTCATAAAGCTGGTCTATCAGTTGTTCCTCTGTAGCTGCAGCAAACATTTCCTTTCCAACTTCATCAGCAAGCTTCTTGCCGATATGGATGTAATAACGGCCTCCTTTCATCTGTTTGACCCTAGAGAGGTCAACCTTTTCTTCTACCTTTTTCTTTTTGAACATGGCTCGTGCATCGGCAGCCTCAGCCCTGTCCATTTTACCGTTTACCATGCAATACTGCAAGAACTCTGGAAGCATATCATCTGATATCCTGTCAGCCTTAGTTGCCTTACGGGCCATGTCCTCACCTCCTTTCCTCTAGTTCAATAACCTCAGAGCCAAATTCCAGTCTCTTAGACCTGATATTTCTCTACCAGCTCATGGAACCTGACACCATTTACCTTAAAATACGTCCTACCATCTATACGGCGGTTGTAGGTTATGCTTTTTCCATTTGAAAAGCTTTCTACACATCCCAGCTCCGATAAGGATTTCAAGATTTTAGCCATATCAAAGGAAAATCTTTTTCTGAGCCGTTGCATATACTCCCGAACGGCTATATATGACTCCTCTTTCAAAAACCATATATCTCCGAACTCATCTTTGAAGCCGATATGGTTTGTGTTATGCTGCATCTCGCCTCTGCTGGCCACAAGTGTTATCGTTCCCGACCCTATCAAGCTGGACAAAGCCAGGGCAAAGCGTATCCCGGGGTTCTCAATCTCATCTTGTTCTGTCCCCTGAGAAAGAACATCCAAGGTTGCCTCGAACATTTGTTCAATTGTCTGATGTACTTCATCAGGCAAGATTCCCACACTACTCCAGAACTGGGCAAGGAGGTCGCAACATATCCGAAATGCGACTAGCTGATCGATAGTCCGCAGAGCAGGGAATTTTCCTTGATACCCCTGCCTGTATTTTCTACTTCCCTCCCATATATAAGAAGAAACAACCTCATAGTTGGACTCCAGATATACAATGAAAGCCCAGCATATAGATGCCCAAAGCGTAGGATTTTGCTGAAACGCAGCCAGCTTCTCGCCATTTATCACACCCTTAGTGACTTCAAGTTCAACCATCCTGAGCCTCGTTGACTGTTTTCCAACGGTCTGTTCACCTGTCATAGCTACTAGCCCATGGGTGGTGGAGGCCTTTATATCCTCAAGAGCAGGATTCGAGCGATTTTTACCTTTGCTGTCACCAACATATCGCATGATATTAGTGAAGATGGATTTCTGACGTGACTCCTCTTTAAAGTCCTCCCCAAGCTCAAGGTCATCGACTAATCCGACCTCATCTTTAAGGTGGCCGATGTATTGTTCAACGGCCGTGGCGGTATCACTAAAAGTATGCGATCTTCCTGTCTCAGAAGACTGGAAAACCTGAAAAATAACCTTGGCCAGTGAAGTTTTAAGAGAGCCGGTCGTCCCTACCAAGTAAAGAGCGAACTGCAGCTTGAAGCCCGCCTCTTCAAAAACACCGTTGCTGAGACCTAGCAACTGGAATAAGATGGTAGTGGAAGTGATCCTTAAATCGTTGGAGACACC
>CALWMV010000030.1 GCA_944382125.1 uncultured Lachnospiraceae bacterium | reverse complement strand
GAGGACAGCGGATATTTTGTGGATGCAGAGGAGATGGAAGAGCTGCTTTCCATGGACGGAGTTTACGGCCTTGGAGAGGTCATGGACTTCAATGGAGTCGCAGGAGGTGAGGAGCTTATCCACGGAGTAGTGGAAAAGGCCGCTGAAACCGGCTGCATCCTGGATGGCCATGTGGCACTGCTTTCAGGAAAGGGCCTGCAGGTCTTTCGTGCCGCAGGCATAGACAGCGACCATACCGTAGGTACTGCCGATAAGCTCAGGGAGGAGCTTGCCCTTGGCTTTACGGTCCAGGTACAGCTTTCAAAGATACATAAGGAACTGATGGATGCCATGAATGAGGCTCCGGTGAAGGACAGGATCTGCCTTGTGACCGATGATGTGCCCCTCAGCCGTCTTATGAGAGAGGGACACCTCAATTATGTGGTGGAGGCCGCCATAGAGGCAGGACTGGATCCCCTGCTTGCCATCAGGGCTGCCACCATAAACGGCGCGGTAAGGCTCCGCAGATATGACATAGGAGCCATAGCCCCCGGCATGAGGGCGGACATTCAGCTCTGTGAGGATATCAGACATCCCAGGGCCAGCCTTGTGATATGCGATGGAAAGAAGATAGCAGAGGATGGAAAGCTATGCATAAAGCTTCCCGGCTATGAGGTACCGGAGGTACTTCTGCATACCATGAACAAAAAGCCCGTGACCGAGGATGATTTCGAGATACGCATTGAAGTTGAAAAGGGCTTCAAGGGAGGAAAGGCTTTCTTCAATATAATGCAGGAGGACGGAAAGGGAGTATTTACAAAGCACGTGGTGCGGGAGCTCCCGATCTCGTCAGAGAAGGATGGCTTCTCCCTTCCCGATGCAGAAGGCTACCTTCGCATGGCGGTATTCAACCGTCACGGCAGGGAGCAGAGAGGACTTTCCCTGATAGAGGGCATGGGTACTCCGAAGGGTGCCATGGCCCTTACCTACAGCCATGATTCCCACAATCTCTCCGTATTCGGAGGCAATAAGAGGGACATGGCCCTGGCTGCCAATGAGCTCATAGCCTGCGGAGGCGGCATGTGTGCCGTAAGGGACGGAAAGGTGCTGAGCCTTATCAAGCTTCCGGTGAGCGGACTCATCTCCATGGAGTCACCGGAGGAGCTTATAGACGATATGGAGAAGCTGCTTTCAGACTGCAGGGATATGGGCTTTAGCCACAGGGATCTGAGCTCCTTCTTTACGCTTATGGCCCTTGCGGTATCGCCGGAGATCAAGCTCTCCGATAAGGGACTGATAGACGTGGTAAATAAAAGATTCATACCCTTATACTTTGACATAAAGGAGGAGACCTGATGGAACGAAAAAGGTCGGCGGTGCTTCTTGCACTGCCTGCAGCCTTGTCGCTGCTCATATTCTTTGTCTGCCCCATGGTCTTCATATTTTTAAAGACCATAGCGGAAAACGGATTAAGTGATTTTGTGGATTTCTTTACGGATCCCTTCTATCTGGACATACTGTGGACGACCTTCAGGGTATCCCTGGTATCCACTCTGGTATCCCTGATACTCGGATATCCGACTGCTTATTATATGGCCAGGACAAAGTCCAGGCTCAAGAATGTGATGATGATCATAATCCTTTTCCCCTTCCTTGTTAGTGCGGTCGTGCGCTCCTACGGATGGATGGTCATCCTCGGAAAGAATGGACTTCTGAATCAGCTCCTTCAGGGCATAGGACTCATAAAGGAGCCTCTGGAGATCCTCAATACGGAGACGGCAGTCATAATCGGTATGATACACCTTCTGATCCCCTATATGATCATGTCTCTCATAGGAGTGCTGCAGAGCATAGATCCCAATGTGGAATATGCGGCCCAGAGCCTGGGAGCTTCGCCCCTTGAGACCTTTGTTAAGGTGGTATTTCCCCTTTCGCTTCCGGGCATCATCTCCGGCTGCGTGCTGGTATTTACCATGAGCATGACCAGTTATGTCACCCCCAAGCTCCTGGGCGGATCCAAGTTCCGCATGATGGCCACCATGGTGGTGCAGGAGATAAATGTCAACTTTGACTGGGGTGCGGCTTCAGCCATAAGCTATATACTGATGGCGGCCATACTCGTATGTCAGGCCCTGATAGTTTTCGGAAGTGCAGGATACATGAAACGAATGGGAGGCGGCAAAAATGCGTGATAAAAGATCCAATCCCTTCTGCATGATAGTGGCAGTCCTGATCATGCTTTTCCTTGTGGCCCCTCTGGTGGTCATAGTCATAGCCTCATTTACGCCTACTGCCCTCATAACCTTCCCTCCCAAGGGATTTTCCCTGGAGTGGTACGGCAATATCTTCAGCAAGTCCAATAACTTTGTGAGCGGACTTCTAAACAGCCTTAAGATAGGCCTTGGCGCCACGGTGCTGGATATATTTATAGGCGTTACGGCGGCCCTTTCCATATGCAGGTATGATTTCAAGGGCAAGAATATACTGCTTAATTATTTTACGTCCCCCATGTATGTGCCCAGCGTGTGTTTTGCCTTCGTGCTGCTGCAGGTATACAGCCAGGTGGGCAGAGTACCCGGGTGGGCCCGCATATTTATCGGACATTTCATAATCATACTTCCCTACATTGTGAGGAATACGGTATCAGTGCTCCATGTATTCAACTGGACCCTGGAGGATGCGGCCACATCCCTTGGTGCCAATCCGGTGCAGGTCTTCTTCAAGGTGACCATTCCCCTTGCGAAGCCCGGCATACTGGCGGGAGCGCTCCTGGCCTTCCTTTATTCCTTTGACGAGGTAGCCCTTTCGAGCCTGCTTTCCACACCCAGGTTCGTGACGCTGCCCATACGTATCATGAACTATATGGAGATGAGCTTCGATCCCACGCTGGCGGCCATCTCAACGCTCCTGATACTCTGTTCACTTATACTTATGCTTCTGATGGAAAAATTTGTCGGACTCGACATGTTTATGAGGTAAGATCATGGCTTCTTTGGAACTCAAGCAACTGACTAAAAAATTCGGAGATTTTACTGCCGTTGACAGCATGGACCTTCAGGTGGCCGACGGAGAGATGATAGCTCTCCTGGGAGGCAGCGGCTGCGGAAAGACCACGACCCTCCGCATGATCGCAGGCTTCACCGAGCCCTTCTCAGGCTCCATACTGGTGGACGGAAAGGACGTGGCGGGCATACCCGCATATAAGAGGAACATAGGCATCTTCTTCCAGAACTATGCTTTGTTCCCACACATGACAGTCTTTGAAAATATCGCCTTCGGACTTAAGATACAGAAGCTCCCCAAGGCTGAGATAGCTGAGAGGGTATCCGAGATGCTGGAGCTTGTGAAGCTCTACGGAATGGAAAAGAGATATCCCAGAGAGCTTTCTGGCGGACAGCAGCAGAGAGTTGCCCTGGCCCGTGCTCTTGTGACAAGGCCCTCCATACTGCTCCTCGATGAGCCCCTTTCCAACCTGGATGCAAAGCTCAGGGTGGAGATGCAGGTGGAGATAAAGCGCATACAGAAGGAGCTTAACATCACCACCATCATAGTTACCCATGACCATGAGGAGGCCGTATCCCTGGCTGACAGAGTTATAGTCATGAACGCGGGAAGGATACTTCAGGTGGGTACTCCCAAGGAGGTATTTGATGATCCCAACTCAGCCTTTGTGGCGGATTTCATGGGATTTTCCACCTTCATAAAGGGCTCCGTAAAGCTGGAGCTTCCTGACAGACTGATAGTAGAATGCAGCGGACATGATCTTTCTGTAAAGCGTTCCGTGAGGGATGACCTCAGGGAGGGAGATAACTGCATCCTTGCGATCAGATCCGAAAACATCGCCATCGTTCCGGAGGACAATATGGAAAACAGGTTTGTCTCCGGCAGCAATGAGATCTATGCCCAGGAAAACATAGTAAAGGGCAGGGTCGAGAGCATCACATATAAGGGACACAGCACCAGGGTAGAGGTCTCAGGATGCTTTGAGGAAAATGTCTATCCGGCACCCAATGATTATACCGGGCCCGGAGCGGGAGGAGAGCTCAGGCTCTATTTCCCCTCTGATAAGCTCTGTATATATAAAAACTAATTTTTTCAGATAACGAAAAGGGAGGATTCTGAAAATGCAGAAAAAGAAGCTTGTGGCACTTGCACTTGGTGCAGCTCTTGCACTCTCACTTGCAGCCTGCGGAGGCAGCGCTTCCGAGGAGACAGAGGCAGCTCAGACAGAGGCTGCGGCAGCAGAGGGCGGAGAGGCAGCAGCGGAGGCTGAAGCAGAGACAAAGGATTTTGAGGGAGCAGAGCTGGTAGTTGCTACCTGGGGCTGGGCTGAGGCAGGCCTCAAGGAGCTGGCAGCTGAGTTTGAGGAGACCTACAACTGCACCATAGTTACTGACCCCACCAGCGGAAACGGAGACCGCCTCAATAAGCTCATGGCTGAGAAGAACGCTCCTACTGCTGACGTGGCACTTCTTACCAAGAACTATGCAGACATGGGTATCTCAGAGGGGCTCTTTGATCCTATCGATACCAGCGTAGTTACAAGCGTTCCGGATCTTTATGATATCGCCATAGATGAAAATGGCTACGGACCCTGCTATTCACTTTGCCGTTACGGCATCATGTACAATGTGGATGCTCTTGAGGAGGCAGGACTTCCCGTTCCCACCTCATATGTGGAACTGTTCGATGACAAATATGCCGGTATGGTCACCCTTCCCGACATGACATCAACGGCAGGCCCCTATCTCCTTGTTGCAATGGCAGAGGCCCTCGGAGGAAGCGTTGAGGATGTGACCCCTGCCATGGAGCTCATGCAGGAGAAGAAGGACAACATCAACCTCTGGTACACCACCAACTCTGATGTGGTCAACGCCTTCACCACCGGTGAGGCCTGCATCACCGTATTCATGGACATCAACATGCCCAGCCTTGTGGACAGCGGACTCAACATTGCCTGGACTGATGCAGAGGAGGGCTCCTTTGCAGCACCCGCTACCGTAAATGTGGTAAAGGGCTGCCAGAACCCCGAGCTTGCTCAGCTCTTTGTAGAGTATCTTATCTGTGAGGATACCCAGAACAGGATCGCTGAGGTCCTCAATGAGGCTCCCGTCAATAAGAATGCTTCAGTTCCCGAGGCCCTTCAGGCTTATCTTGCTACAGGCGAGGAGGCCATGGCCGTGCTTAAGGAGTTTGATGAGACAGCCATCAACGACAATAAGGAAGAGTGGATCGACACATTCCAGAGGACAGTCAATATAGATTGATTTATGAAAGAAAGCGGACAGATGAATCTGTTTGAAAATGAGGCCTATCAGCCCCTGGCATCGAGGCTGCGTCCTGAGAGCCTTTCTGAGATCGTGGGGCAGCAGCATCTCCTTGGTGAGGGAAAGGTGCTTCGGCGCATCATAGAGCAGGATCAGGTATCCTCGATGATATTCTGGGGGCCTCCGGGAGTTGGGAAGACCACCATCGCCCATGTCATAGCCAATCAGACCAAGGCCAGGTTCATAAATTTCTCGGCGGTCACAAGCGGCATAAAGGAGATCCGCACCGTTATGCAGCAGGCGGATGAAAACAGGAGCTTCGGACAGAAGACCATAGTCTTCGTGGATGAGATACACCGCTTCAATAAGGCCCAGCAGGATGCCTTCCTCCCCTTCGTGGAGAAGGGCAGTATCATACTGATAGGAGCCACCACGGAAAATCCTTCCTTCGAGGTCAATGGAGCTCTGCTTTCCCGCTGCCGTGTATTTGTACTCAAGCCCCTTACGAAGGAAGACATACTTAAGCTGCTTCAGAGAGCCATCACTGATTCCAGAGGCTTCGGGGATCAGAAACTGGATATGGAGGACAAGGTGCTTGACATCATAGCCGTATTTGCAAATGGCGATGCCAGGGCAGCCTTATCCACCCTTGAGATGGCAGTGCTTAACGGCGAGCTTACGGAGGAGGGAGTGACGAGAGTCACTCTGGAGGATGTGGAGCAATGTACCCAGAGAAAGTCCCTGCTTTATGACAAGGACGGAGAGGAGCATTATAATCTGATCTCTGCCCTCCATAAATCCATGCGTAATTCCGATCCGGATGCTTCGGTCTACTGGCTTGCCCGTATGCTGGAGGCCGGGGAGGACCCCCTCTATATCGCAAGGAGGGTGACCCGCTTTGCCTCGGAAGATGTAGGCATGGCGGACCCCAGGGCCCTTCAGATAGCGATCGCGGCTTATCAGGCCTGCCACTTCATAGGCATGCCGGAGTGCAGCGTCCATCTTACGGAGGCAGTGGTCTATATGGCCCTGGCACCCAAGTCCAATGCCCTTTACATGGCTTATGAGTCTGCCAAAAAGGATGCCCTTTCCATGATCTCGGAGCCGGTGCCCCTTAACATACGAAACGGAGTAACAAAGCTCATGAGGGATGAGGGCTATGGAAAGGACTACAAATATGCCCATGACTATGATGATAAGCTCACGGACATGCAGTGCCTGCCGGATCCTCTTCTCGGAAAGGAATACTACAGACCCACGACCCAGGGAGTGGAGAAGAACTACGGAGAGCGTCTCAGGGCCATAAAGTCCTGGAAGCATGAGCACGGAGCAAAGGGCTTTTGAGATTGCAGCGTCCAGATGATGCTGTGAAACTGAACAGAAGCTATATTGGAAAATCATAATAAAAACATAAAATGGACAGTTCCTGAGAAAAGGATCTGTCCATTTTTGCTGTGCATATATTGTAAACTGACTGCGTCTTAGCAGATATCGTCTTTCATCAGCTCTCCCCTCTGCCTGTAAAGTATAATGAAAGCAAGTATGCCTGCAAGCAGGGAGGTCCCGGCAAAATTGAGCCAGATACCGGTGAGGCCCAGAGGCCACAGAAGTATTATCAGTATGACCGGGAATATCAGGGCTGTGGACACCGAGATCATGGAGGCTTCCTTTGGCTTCTCGATGGCCAGCATGAAGCTCTGGGTTGCAAAGGAGAACCACCTTGTCACGTAGGTCAGGGCAAAGAGCCGGAGAGCTCCTGCAGTCATGGAAAGCGCCTCGACATCTGCATCCGGCATGAAGAGCAGGCTTATGGTCTCAGGCATAAGGAACATAAGGGCAACGGACAGCAATGATACCACTGCACTTGCGGAAAAACAGCATTTTTCTATCGCCCTTACTCTCCGGAATTTGCCAGCGCCGAGATTATAGCCTACGGCGGGCTGCAGTGAATCGCACATGCCGTAAAGCAGAGGCTGTATGAAGCCCTCGGTATACATGAGTACTCCGTATACGGATACGGCAAGCTCCCCTCCGACCCTTACCAGTATGGCGTTGAGGTTTATGGAGGTGATACGTCCTGCTATATTGTTAACGAAGTTGGGGCTTCCGCAGCTTATTATCTGCTTTACCATGCGGGCATGAAAGCGGGGCCTTACGAAGCGGAGCAGAGCCTTCCCGCGTATAAAGGGAGTAAGTGCCAGGAGGGCGCAGGCCATCATGCCTGAGCAGGTGGCGAGGGCAGCACCCCAGACCCCGAAGCCCAAAACTCCCAGAAACAGGAATTCCAGCACGCCGCTCAGCAGGGACATGAATATATTGAGGAACATGCTTCCCCGGATGAAGCCGCATATGCGCAGAAAGTTATCCATGGCAAAGACTATGGTGGTCAGGGGAGAGCAGATCGCATATACCCTGATGTAGTCAACCGCAAGAAGGGCAAATTCTCCCTCTGCGCCCATAAGCCTTATAAGCAGGGGTGCAGCAGCGTAAAGCAGGGCACCGATGAGTATGCCTGCAAGGAAGATCATGATGCAGGCACAGGTAAATATGTTGTGGGCTTCTTTTTCATTTTTCCGGCCCAGATTTATGGATATGGGCACTGAGGCCCCCACGCCGATAAGATCAGCAAGGGAAAAGTTGATGATCACAAAAGGCATCGCCAGATTCACCGCCGCAAAGGCAGTGGAACCAAGAAACTGTCCGACAAATATTCCGTCGATGGTCTGATAGAGAGCTGAAGCCAGCATGCTTATGGCACCGGGTATGGATGCGAGAAAGAAAAGCTTCAGCGGAGATGTCTCGGAAAACAGCCTGTGGGAATCCATAGCTTCCTCCTAATTATATCCTTTCTGTTATACATATCCTAATGAAGCTATGTAACATATTTGGATGCCAAAGTCAAGTTTGCCTTGACAAGGCTGGCTGACGCCTGGATAATGGGTATATACTGTTCCAAATCGACGTGATGACGTACTGAAGTAAAAAACTGACGGGCATAGCGGCTTTGAAGGGGAAGGTCATGAAAAAGGAATACGATATATTTATCTCTTACAGAAGGGATGGAGGAGAATCTACAGCCAAGATATTGAGAGACAAGCTGACAGAGCTGGGATATTCCGTCTTTTTTGATGTGGAATCTTTGAGGTCCGGAGATTTCAATACCAGGCTTTACTCGGTGATAGAGGAATGTGATGATGTCCTGGTAGTGCTGTCTCCGGGGGCTCTGGACCGCTGCATCAATGAGGATGACTGGGTGAGGCTTGAGATAGAGCATGCTCTGGAAAAGGGGAAAAATATAGTTCCGGTCATGCTGCGGGGATTTACATTTCCGGAAAAGCTTCCTGAGTCCATAGATGGGCTAAGATATAAAAATGGTCTGGAATCCAATTACCAGTTTTTTGATGCATTTATAGAAAAGCTTCAGGAGTTCCTGACAGCAAAGCCTTCCAATGCCGGTATCCTGACACCGTTTATGAGCAGAAAACGTAAAAATAGATTGCCAATGCTTATTGCGGGGGCGCTGGTTCTTCTTCTGATCGCTTTTCTTTTATTCAGGGCTTTCAGCTCTGAGAAACCTTATCCTTCAACTGAGGATGAGCTTAACCTTACGGGAAGATTTACCTATTATGTCCAGACTAATCTGATGCAGCTTGAGGCAGCTGCCGGATATATGGATGAGGCCTACAGAGAATGTGAGACTTATCTGAAGCATTTTAATGATTCTTCGGAAGGATCCGTGCTGGCAGCCCTCAGCAATGCCAGACTGCTGATCTATGGGATGGACAATGAAAGTGCCGCCATGCCTGAGGATCTCAGGGTGGAACTTCAGGATTCACCATTTTCAGCTGCCGACGCTGAGGCCATGCATGATTATCTTCTTCTTTTCTGCGACTCCTCTATAGATGATCTTTACTATATGGAGTATATAGTTTCCAAGGATACATATATGGATCTTGAGGTAAGGGAGGAGATACTTGAAAGCTACAGGGACATCATGGATGAAGAACTGAGGTATATGGGTTACTGCATCAATGAGATGTTTCTTCCTGTAGAAAATGAAGAGGCGATAAGCAGCTTCAAATATGATTTCCTCTCGGAGCTTTATTATATACCCCTCAGAGCATCTGAGTGGAATGACAGCAAAAAGGCTCTTGAAAGTGCCCAGGAAAGCTCCATGACCGCCATCATGAAAAGTGATGAGAGGATAAAGCTTACTATAGGCGAGGGCAATATGGAAGTCATGCAGCAGAAGGCTGAGCTTGCCGAGCAGTATATGGAGCTTGGAATGAGTGCAGAAGAGGCTGAGGCCAGGGTGGATCATATAGTAGGACAGGCAGATATGATAGCGGCTGCAGAAGCAGAGCTTGCGGATACGAAGCAAAAGCTTGAAGAGAAGTATGCTGAAGCCAGAGAAAAATATGCACCTCTTGATACGGATGATCCCGATACTCTCTGGGGAAAGATGATGCGCTTCATAACGCTGGGCATGTATGATGAGGCTGCAGATTGTGTCCATATGCTCAGAGAAAAGACGAGGGACACAGACCCATGGGCTGAGGAATATACGGCTGCAATGATAAATTTCCTGAATAATGTTGCAGAAACAGGTATAGACTACGGCCTTATGGTAGTGGGCTATGATCCTTCAGGACCTGAGCATGAGCAATATAAGATCGGAGATGTAATAATCTCAATAAATGGTGGGATATGCAGGAATTATGAGGAATATCAGGCATGCAGGGAGCAGATACCCGAGGGAGAAGGGTATCAGGCCGTGGTGCTTCGCAGTAAGGATGACGGAAGCGGTGAGCTTGAACAGAAGGAGCTTTCGATACCAGGTGATGCTCCAAGGGTACAGCTGAGAGATATAAAGGAGAACCCTGAGTCATGAAGGAGAGAAGTATTTCGGAGCTTATACGAAGGAACAGAAAGAGGCTCGGCACCTTTCTGACGGCAGCAGCAGTGCTGCTGGCCTTTGTCGGAAGCTGGCAATATTATTCTGATGCGGCATATGCAGGGAACGTCGTACACGACAGACTTCCGTCAACGGTACTATATAGTGTGCTTAAGCTCTTTACATTTGCACCTACGGTCAGTGTGGGAGCTCCGACTCCCATATGCTATGAGGCTGCCAAATGGATAGCTCCCCTCTGCACCGGTTACTGGATCTTTTCTGCGGCTGAGGCGGTGCTTCGTAATCGCTTTGAAAAGTTATACCGCAGGATCGGAAGGAAAAAACAGACAGCAGTCATCGGTTTCAATGAGGAAAGCATCACATATATCAGAAACGGCAAAAAAGACGGACAGGATTTTGTCCTTTTTACTGAGTCTCCGATGGAGGAAGAACAGAGGATAAGACTTGAAAGAGAGCATATCCCTGTTGAAGATATGTGGGAGCTGGAGGATGCCGGTGCTGCGGATAAAAAGAAGCTGAAGAGATTTTTCAGCACTTTTTCAGAAGCAGTATTGTTTTCGGAAGACAGCCTTTATAACTTCTCTGTTCTTAAAAACCTTATGGATCACATTGAGAGCTGCCCGGAAGGACATGACTCCGGGATACGAGGTTTTCCATGTCTCCTCAGATGTGAAGACAGGCTATCGGAAAAGCTTATAACTGAATATTGCGACAGCAAAAAGGGAAGAGCCACGATAGATGTAAGACTCTTTGACATACCGGGGATCGCTGCCGGAGAGCTGTTTATGAGAGAGCCGTTATATAAGAACTGTCTTGAGATGCTGAAAAGTGATAAAAAAGTATCTGATCCGGTCAATACAAACGCAGGCCATGATGATGAGACAGGAATGCTCCGATGGATCCCGGATCCCCATGTGCTTATCGCAGGATTCGGAAGCTATGGAAAGGCTGTATTAAGAGAGGTACTGCTTACAGGGGAACTCAGCCCGTTTTCAGCCGTCAAAGGATATGAAAGACTTCGCATAACTATCATAGACAGGGATGCAAGAGGGGCGAAGGAATATATAGAGACCTCTTATCCCAGGATGGCCAGGATAGGAGATCTGGAGATCATAGATGCTGATATCGGCAGTATGGAGGTGGAAAGAAGGCTGGAGAGGCTGCCGCTTCCGACCTATACAGTGATCTGCTTTGAAGATACTGGTCTCAGTATTGCGGCATTAAAGAAGCTGAGAAGTTTTTTTGGGCTTCGGAGAAGAGAACTTCATGGGGCAGCGGAATATGAGGCCTGTGGTATCACTGTTACTCTGGCAGTGCGTGCGGAGAAGGGAAGCAGAGAGCTTATGGAGCTTCTGAAAATGGAAAGAGAGATTCAGGATCCATGTATGATCACCGCCTTTGGCGATATGAGTGATATACTTTTCAGAAATAATATAGCAGACCCGGAACTTGAGAAGGAGGCTGCTGATTATAATTATACCTATACGAGACTTGAAAGGATGATGCATGGAGGTGCTGGAAAGCCAAAGGAGGATCGGGCTGAATCTGTCTGTGCTGATAATACCGGAGAGAATGGACTGAACCGGTATGAAATTGATTCAGAGGCTGCTGAAGCCTGGGAAAAGCTGAGATATGAAAAGAAGGAGTCCAACAGAGCCCAGGCAAGGAACAGGCCGTATATCAGGGCACTTCTGAAGCTGCTGCCTCCGCTGCCTGATAAGAGGGAGCTGCTCTGTACAGACGGAGGGACGGAGTGGATTCTCAGAAAACTGGAGGAATATCCCTGGCTTGATATGCTGACTGCCTGGGAGCACAGACGCTGGTGCAATTTCCATTATGCTTCAGGGTATGTGGGATTTGATCCAGATCCTGACAAAAAAGGCAGCTTTGGTAAAATCGTCGGAGAAGACGGACAGGTATATTATGGGAAAGTACACAATTGCCTGATAGATGACTGGGCTGAGATGAAGAAGGATGCTTATGCAGCATCCACGATAATATATGACATCTGTGCCATCTATGCATGTGAAAATGCGAACACCTGAAACGGGTGACTCCGGCTGCCTGCTGCGGCGTCTGTGCTATATACACATGTGAAAAGAAAATAAGTGATTAAAGAGTGAACAAATGACTTTAGAAATATTTTATAAAATTATCAGCACTCGATGCTTGACAGTGCTAATAATCGGTGCTATAACATAGGCGTAAAGAAAAAAGGAAGGGCGATGAGGCAAGGATCAGGGAAAGGGCAGAAGCCGATCCCATGATCAGAGGCGATGGATCCGCTGAGGGATCCGGCCATGAAGCTTCAGGCCGGTTTTATAGAGGAGGTAAGCTTATGTTAGTACCCAGCATTTTCAATGGCAATCTTTTTGATGATTTTATGGAT
>CALWMV010000029.1 GCA_944382125.1 uncultured Lachnospiraceae bacterium | reverse complement strand
AGGGACTGATGGTTGATGATATTGAGTATGGCGGTCTCCACCAGCTGTGCCTGCATGATGGGAGCCTTTACCTTGAGCACCGGCTCCCTGGGGAACATGACCCTGCCCTCAGGTATGGCATATATATCTCCGGTAAACCTGAAGCCTGAAAGATACTCAAGAAAATCTTCACCGAACTTTCCTGTCGAGCGCAGATAATCTATATCTTCCTTCTCAAATCTGAGATTTTCGATATACTCTATGATCTGCTCAAGTCCGCAGCATACAGAAAAGCCGTTGCCATCCGGGTTCTTACGGTAAAAAGCATCAAAGATAACATTTTCATTGGCATATTCATTTCTGAAATAGCCCTGCATCATGGTCAGCTCATAAAAATCAGTGAGCAGTGTAAGGTTCCTTCCTCCGGACATGGCAGCTCCTTTCATATGTAAATGTGCTGTCGCTTCAAGGTGTCATACCTGTATCATGGCCGTATCGCAGCTTATTTACCATATAATAATGGAAATATTATACAATACTTTATGCTCTAACTGCATCAGTTTTCGGGAATTTCCTCCTGATCTTGGCAAAATGCGAAAGCTGAAGCAGAGCCGTAACTATCCAGCTTACAGGATAGCAAAGATAAAGCACGAAAAGGCTCGGGAAAATATTGAGTATGGTAAGTATCCATACTATACGAAGTCCGCAGACTCCTGCCAGGGTTATGATCATGGGAGTAAAGGCATCTCCCATGCCTCTTAAGGAGCCCACCAGCACGTCTCCGTAGCCGCAGAGCACATAGGTGCCGCAGATTATGAGCAGCCTCTCAAGTCCGGAGGCTATGACATCGGGATCATTGTTATAAATGGAAAGGAGCTGGGGCCCGAATATGCAGGCCAGGGTCTGAAGCGGCAGTCCCAGTATGGTGCAGGCCGCTATGCAGGCACCAAGTATCCTGTTTATGCGGCTGTATCTTCCGGCGCCTACGTTCTGGCTCGTAAAGCTCAGGTTCGCCTGATAAACGGCATTCATGCCGCTGTATACAAAGTTCTCTATATTGGAGGCTGCGGTGCTTCCTGCCATGGCAATTGTACCGAAGGAATTTATGGAGGACTGGATGACCATATTGGATATGGAGAAGAAGCAGCTCTGAAGTCCTGCGGGAAGACCGATCTTGCATATACGGATAAGCACCTTGGGATCGATCCTGACCTTTCGAAGCTCCACCCTGAGTATGCCCTTTTCCTTCATAAGGGTGCGGAGCACCAGAAGGGCCGAGATGAGGTTCGATACGGAAGTGGCTATGGCAACTCCGGCTACGCCCATATTCCACTCGATAACAAAGTAAAGATTGAGTACTACATTGACCACTCCTGCAAAGAGCAGATAGTAAAGGGGTCTCTTGGTATCTCCCACCGCCCTCAGTATGGCAGCGCCGAAATTGTAAAGCAGTATGAAGGGCATGCCTATGAAATATATCTGAAGATAAAGCACAGACATATATCTGACCTCATCGGGAGAGCCCATGAGTATCATGAGGGGCTCTGAAAGGCCGATGCCCACAAAGATGAAAATGATCCCCGCCACTATGGAGGTGCCTATGGCAGTATGGACCACGTCAAACACCATTGAATCATTGTGCTTGGCATAGCTCTGTCCTACCATTACATTGACACCGACGGAGATGCCTATGAAGAAATTGACAAGGAGATTTACAAACGAAGAAGTGGATCCCACGGCAGCCAGGGCCTCGGCACTTACATATCGTCCAAGGACTATGACATCCGCTGCATTGAAAAGCAGCTGAAGTATACTGCTGAGGGCAAGAGGGACCGCAAACAGGAGTATCTTGGGGAGCAGAGCCCCATTGAGCATATCGATCTCGTAAGACTTTTTCATGACTCTATTTTCTCACCTTACATAAAGTCCCGAAGGCCCTTCCCCTAAAGGGCATACCGGGCAATTTTAGCTTAGCGTATTGGTTTTACCACTCTTTTACATATAAAGTCAAGATGATTCTTCTTGCTTTTCACCCTCATAAAGGTCTATAATCTATTAGCCTGAAAGCCGGGCCAAAAAAAGCCTTAAAGCCTCAGCCCGGCATACCAGGCACAAAGCCTAAGCTGAAGCCATGATCCGCCTTAAGGGCAGTATATCATAAGGAGTAACCATGAGCATTGAAGGAAGAGAACAGCTCACAAGGGCTGACGTGAAGCGAATAGAGGAAGAGATCAGATACCGCAAGGAGGTCGTGCGGCCGAAGGCCCTGGAGGACCTCAAGTATGCCCGTTCCCTGGGTGATCTCTCTGAAAATTTTGAGTATTATGCCGCAAAGAGGGCAAATAATCAGAATAACAGCCGCATCCGTTATCTGGACAGGCTGCTTCGTACTGCTGACATCCTGGAGGATTCCTCCAATGAGGATGAGGTCGGTCTCAACAATACAGTCGAGCTTTACTTTGAGGAGCAGGACCGCAGTGCCTCCTATCGCATAGTCACTCCTATCCGTTCCAACATACGGCTGGGACTGATCTCCAACGAGTCTCCCATAGGGAGTGCCGTCCTCGGCCATAAGGTCGGAGACCGCATAGAGGTCGATCTCGGCAGAGGCAGCTCCTGCCATATAGTCATAAGATCCCTTGAAAAGACCGGAGAATCCGAAGACGATAAGATAAATCAGTATTAAAAAATGATAAAAATTGAGCTGTAAGACAAAATATGCCTGTGCCCGGCTCCGGCAGTCTCTATATCCCGATGCCATTAAGATACCCTGAGATAGAGGATCCTGATGTTTGTCAGATCCCCTACCTCAGGGTCTTTTTATGGCTCCATGGCTGCGGAGCCCCTGTATCGTTCTTTTCTGCAGTTCCTGCCTTTATATCACTTTCCGGGATATACTATGGCAGATTCCACATTATACTTTTCAAGCTTGTCCTTGCCCTCAAGTCCTGCAAGCTCCATAAGGAAGCAGATCTTTACCACTTCTCCTCCGAGCTTCTCCACCAGCTTGCAGGTAGCCTCACAGGTACCTCCTGTGGCGATCAGGTCGTCAACAATGATCACCTTCTCTCCGGGACGGATCGCATCCTTATGCATCTCGATCTCTGCATGTCCGTACTCCAGATCATACTTCTGGGAAACGGTCTCTCTGGGGAGCTTACCCTTCTTCCTTACGGGTATGAATGCCTTGTGAAGATTATAGGCGAGAGGAACTCCGAACATAAAGCCCCTGGACTCAAGTCCCACTACCGCATCAAAGTCCAGATCCTTCACCATGTCAGCAAACTTATCCACAGCCATCTTAAGTCCGTCAGCATCGCTGAGTATGGAGGTGATGTCTCTGAACATCACACCCTTCTCCGGGAAATCCGGTACGGTGGTAACATAATCTTCCAGCTTTTCTCTGATCATAACTAGATTCTCCTCTTCAGATATGACGCTTTGCCGCGTCTCTTTATCAGCCCAGTTCCTTTTCCTTCCTCACCATATTGGCATAGGCAAGTATGGCCGCAACGGTCTTGGAATCAGTCATGCGCTGAGTATATATAAGCTCCAGCAGGTCCTCAAGCTCCCAGGCCTCAACATCTATATCCTCATCCTCATCCAGATGCTGATGGGTCTTTTTGAGTCCCCTTGCCAGAAATACCCCTATAAATTCATCACAGAAGGCCACTGTGGTGTTGATATTGAGGAGCAGGCTTATATCCTCGCTCCGGTATCCGGTCTCCTCCTCCAGCTCCCTCCTGGCACATTCTATCATGGGCTCCTCCGGTGAGTCCAGCTTTCCTGCCGGGATCTCAAGAGTGTATCGGGAAAGGGCATGGCGATACTGCCTTACCATCAGAAGCTTCCCGTCCTCCGTCACCGGAAGCACTGCTGCAGCTCCATTATGATGCACCAGATCCCAGTGGGTCTCCCTGCCGTTCACCTCAACAAGCTCATCATATATCTCAAGTATCTTTCCCTGATATCTGAGTTCATGCTTAAGGAGCTTTACCGGAGCCTCGGAAGGGTCTATCCTTCCCGAGGGCCCCTTGTTTGATCTTTTATCTTCCATGATTTATCTCCGGCCCTGCAGCCTCTCTTTGCTGCTGCATGACCAACCTGCTTTCTTAAATTTATCCGGCATGATGTCTGCGGTCAGTTTCCATCGTCAATGGTCTTCGTTGGCCTTACTGATCCTCCCACCAGGTCCATGGCATCATCAGAGACTTCCGTCAGCCTTTATGACACGCATGATATTGGTATCCGTGGCCTTTTCTCCCGTACGGTAGTTAAGTACACCGGCTGTAACGACCAGCAGATCATCTCCCTTTATATATCCTCCGGCATTAAGCTCCCTGATGGAATTTTCTATAAGCTCATCAGTGGACTCCGCTCTCCTTGACCATACGGGTATGGTACCCCAGAGCAGCATGGTCCTTCTTACGGTAGACATGGAGGGGCTCATGGCATATATGGGCATGACGGGCCTCCACTTTGAAAGCATCCTGGCCGTATGTCCGCTCATGGTAGGAGCCACAACTCCGACGGCTGAGAGCCTCATGGCTGTGGAGATGGTGGCATGGGCCACTGCATTCGATACCTGATCGAAGTGCATGTTCTCCGTCTTCCTGTGGCGGAATGAATCGTAATCTATGTTCTTCTCCGTATCTTCACATATCGTCGCCATCATCTTGAGGGCCTCGTAAGGATACTTTCCTATGGCGGTCTCTCCCGACAGCATCACGCAGTCAGTTCCATCGTAGACCGCATTGGCCACATCTGATACCTCTGCCCTTGTGGGGCGGGGATTGCGCATCATGGAGTCCAGCATCTGGGTGGCGGTTATGACTATCTTGTCAGCCATATTGCACTTCCTGATGATGGTCTTCTGGATGTTGGGAAGCTTATAGGGCTCGATCTCCACGCCCATGTCTCCCCTGGCCACCATGACGCCGTCTGCCTCTTTGATTATCTCGTCTATGTTATTGACGCCTTCCTGGTTCTCGATCTTGGCGATGATCAGCATATCAGGGGCTCCCTCTTCCTCAAGGATCTTCCTGATCTGCCTTATGCAGTCCGCATCCCTGACGAAGGAAGCTGCTATGATGTCGAAGCCCTCTCTGACTCCGAACCTGATGTCGTCTATGTCCTTTTCGGTAAGGGAGGGAAGCTTGACCTTTACTCCGGGCACGTTGACGCCCTTCTGCTCTCCCAGCTCTCCGCCGTTGATGATACGGCAGTCGATGTCATCGCCCTCTACCTTTTCCACCTCAAGGTCTATAAGTCCGTCATCTATCAGTATATGGCTTCCGCAGCTTACATCTGAGCAGAGCTCTGAATAGTTGATGAATATCCTCTCGCAGGTACCCTCGCACTCCTTCACGGTCAGCTTTACGTGCCCGCCGGCACAGAGCTCCACCTTTTTATGATCCACGAGGCGTCCTGTCCTGATCTCAGGGCCCTTGGTGTCAAGGAGGGCTGCAATGGGCCTTCCGGTCTTCTTCCTTACGTCCTTAAGGAGCTCCAGTCTGCCCTTATGCTCCTCATGATCTCCATGGGAGAAATTGAATCTGGCCACATCCATGTCTCCGGCAAGCTTAAGGAAGGTCTCCTTATTGTCGAAGTTGGGACCAAGAGTACAGATTATCTTTGTGTGTCGCATACATTTTCCTCCATACAGAAATGAGCGGAATACTCATCTCCACTGATCACGCCAGTCCTTCTGACGCTTTCTCTGCTTCATCCTGAATCTGAGATTGCTTATGACATTGCCGCCACTGCCTCCTCCGTATGTCAGGAAGAAGAATATTACTACGGGTATAAATGCCGCAACAATACTGATCTTTGTGATGATACTTCCAGTAACAAAATTATAAACATATATCAGCGCTTCCGCAATGGCTATCCACTTTGCCTTGATAGGAATTACAAACATGAGCAGCACTGAAGCATCCGGATACATGATGGAAAAGGCCATGATTATCGCAAAATGCGTATATATCGGAAGGTAAGGATAATTGATACCCGTTATCAGATAGCTCAGTATGGCTCCCAGTTCTCCAATCAGGATGCTCCCGAAAAAGTAGATATTGAATTCAAACTCACCCATCATCCGCTCCACTATGGATGAGAAATTGTAATAAAGAAGGAGGCATATGGCCACCCAGAATATGTTGGAGCTGGTCACGGGAGGAAAAAGCACAGCCGTGAATATCCTCCAGATCTGTCCATGGAGCACCTCCCTGGGGAAAAAGGCCAGCCAGGTGCTGTATATGTATGCTCCTATCGGAGACATGATAAGCAGGTATCCGATGGCAAATATCAGTGTCACATGAAGGGAAAGATTATATATGGCATATTTCCCGAATTTATATTTGAGCTTACGGAAAAAATCGTTCATTTCAAAAATATTTCCTTATTAAATATGTCCTCTGTTTCAGAAATAGATATTACGGAAAAAGAAAATGTCCCTGTCAGAACATGTCCTTTTTCTTGAGCACGATGATCGCAACTGCCGTAAGGGCAAGTATGATCATGCAGACTATGGCAAAGGCCGCCGGGCTGTCCTCAAAGGGGATGTTCATGACATTCATGCCGTAAAGTCCGGCCACGATATTGGGGATGGACAGGACTATGGTGATGGCCGACAGGGTCTTCATGACCAGGTTCTGGTTATTGGAAATGACCGAGGCGAAGGCATCCATCATGCCGGAAAGGATGCCGCTGTATATATTGGCCATCTCTATGGCCTGCTTGTTCTCGACTATGACGTCTTCAAGGAGGTCCTCATCCTCAGGATACTTCTTGATCTTTCCTATCTTCAAGAGCTTCTCCAGCACCATCTCATTGCCCCGAAGGGAGGTCGTGAAGTATACCAAGGTCTTTTCCAGTTCAAGAAGCTCTATGAGCTCCTTATTCTTCTGGGACTTGTGCAGGCTCTTCTCTATTATCTCCGACTTCCTGTCTATGATCCTCAGATACTGAAGGAAGAGCTGGGCATTTTTATAAAGGATCTGAAGTATAAACCTGGTCTTCTTGAAGGTATGATGGTCTCTCACTCTGCCGTCAGTGAAGGCCGCCAGCATGGGGCTGTCCTGAAGGCATACTGTTATGATGACATCCTCAGTCACGAATATACCAAGGGGCAGGGTCACGAACCAGTCAGTCCCGTTGCGTTCCTCTATGGCCGGGATATCCACCACTATGACCGTGTATTCATCCTCGGTCTCTATCCTCGAACGCTCCTCTTCATCGAGAGGGGCCCTCAGGTCATCCACATCTATGTTGTATCTCGAAGCCACAAGCTCCGTCTCGGATGCGGTAGGATGAGTAAGGGAGATCCAGCAGCCTGGCTGGGCCTCTTCTATCTCAGATATCGTACCGTTTACAGTAAGAAAATATCGTATCATCGGGCCTTACCTCCTCTGCATCACTTCTTTTTCGGCGCCGCAGACGCCACCTGTTCAGTATACATTTTCAATCAGTCTTTGTAAACACCCGACTGTGCTTTTGGTCCCTATTTGACCCTATTTTAGCAGAAGCCATACATGGATATTACATAACATAAAAAAGAAGCCTGGAGTCATTAAAGACAAGGAAAATGGCGCCGCTTAATAGAAATTTTACACTTTTAACTGTTTATAAGCTGCCGGGTTTGTGTTAACATACATGAGATAAGGATGCGGAGGACCGCTTTATTTTTAGTGCAATAAATAGGAAAGGAAACTTTCAAACATATATGTCAGAACAGATATACAGATTAGGTGTGGATATAGGTTCTACCACCGTCAAGGCAGCAGTCATAGATGAAAACAACGAGCTCCTCTTTGCTGAATACAGGAGGCATTTTGCGGATATCCAGAATACCCTTGCAGACCTCCTTTCAGAGGCCAGGGAGAAGCTCGGAGAGATAAAGCTCCGTCCCGCCATCACAGGCTCGGGCGGACTTTCGATATCCAAGCACCTCGGTGCGCCCTTCATCCAGGAGGTAGTATCCGTGGCCACGGCCCTGCAGGACTATGCTCCTCAGTGCGATGTGGCCATAGAGCTCGGCGGCGAGGATGCCAAGATCATCTATTTTACCGGCGGAGTGGACCAGCGTATGAACGGCATCTGTGCAGGAGGTACAGGCTCCTTCATAGATCAGATGGCTTCTCTCCTTCAGACGGATGCCAAGGGACTCAATGACCTTGCCCGCAATTACAGGGCCATCTACCCCATAGCCGCACGCTGCGGAGTATTTGCCAAATCAGATATCCAGCCCCTCATCAATGACGGAGCCACCCATGAGGATCTGGCAGCCTCCATCTTCCAGGCCGTGGTCAACCAGACCATATCCGGCCTGGCCTGCGGAAAACCCATAAGGGGCAATGTGGCCTTCCTCGGAGGGCCCCTTCACTTCCTTCCGGAACTGCGTTCAGCCTTCATCCGTACCCTTCATCTAACGGATGACCATGTGATCGCGCCGGAGCATTCCCATCTTTTTGCCGCCATGGGTGCTGCCATGAACCTGCCTGCGGATCCGAAGGCTGAGGTCCTCGGAGCCCCGAAGGATGTGCCCGTCATGGATATATCCGACCTTGAAAAAAAGCTTCGCAGCGGCATAAAGCTGGATACCGAGATCAAGAGGCTCGATCCTCTCTTCAATTCCGAGGAGGAGTATGAGGAGTTTCTCAGGGAGCATGCAAAGTCCAATGTCAGGACCGGGGATCTCAGGACCTACAGCGGCAACTGTTATCTCGGAATAGATGCCGGCTCCACCACCACCAAGATAGCCCTGGTGGGCGAAGACGGCTCATTGCTTTATAAGTTTTATGAAAATAATAACGGCTCACCCCTTGCCACCTCAATAAAGAGCATCAGGGAGCTTAAGGAGCTCATGCCGAAGACCGCCCGCATAGTCTACTCCTGCTCCACCGGCTACGGTGAGGCTCTGCTCAAGGCAGCCTTCCTGCTGGACGAAGGAGAGGTTGAGACCATTTCCCACTACTATGCTGCCTCCTTCTTTGATCCCGAGGTAGACTGCATACTGGACATAGGTGGCCAGGACATGAAGTGCATAAGGATAAAGGACGGCACCGTGGATTCGGTCCAGCTCAATGAGGCCTGTTCCTCAGGCTGCGGTTCCTTTATCGAGACCTTTGCCAAGTCCCTCAACTACAGCGTCAGGGATTTTGCAAAGGCAGCTTTATTTGCCAAGGATCCTACGGATCTCGGACAGCGCTGTACCGTCTTCATGAACTCCAACGTAAAGCAGGCCCAGAAGGAAGGCGCTACCGTTGCGGACATCTCCGCAGGCCTGGCCTATTCTGTCATCAAAAATGCCCTTTATAAGGTCATAAAGATCACCAGGGCCTCTGATCTGGGTCAGCATATAGTTACCCAGGGCGGGACCTTCTATAATGATGCCGTGCTCCGTGCCTTCGAAAAGATCGCAGGCTGCACCGCCACTAGGCCTGATATAGCCGGCATCATGGGTGCCTTCGGAGCTGCACTTATAGCCAGAGAGCGCTACAACCTCAGAAAGGATGCCGGAGAGGACGTAAAGTCCACCATGCTCTCCCTTGATGCGATCATAGGCCTTAAATACAAGACCTCCATGACGAGGTGCCAGGGCTGCAACAACCACTGCGTCCTGACCATCAATAACTTCGGTGCCGGAAGGAATTTCGTATCCGGAAACCGCTGTGAAAGGGGCCTGGGAAAAGAGCGCTCCCGTAAGGAGATACCCAACCTATTTGATTATAAGCTTAAGCGTATGTTCGGCTATGAGCCCCTGCCTGCGGATCTGGCCATAAGAGGCAAGGTGGGCATACCCAGGGTACTCAATATGTATGAGGACTTCCCCTTCTGGGCCACCTTCTTCAGGGAACTGGGCTTCGAGGTGGTACTGAGCCCCGTATCCACAAGACAGATATATGAGCTCGGCATAGAGTCCATACCCTCTGAGTCAGAATGCTATCCTGCAAAGCTGTCCCACGGCCACGTGGAATGGCTTATAAAGAACGGGATAAAGTTTATCTTCTATCCCTGCATACCCTACGAGCGCAACGAGAGTCCCGATGCCGGCAACCATTACAACTGTCCCATCGTCACCTCCTACGCTGAAAACATCAAAAACAATGTGGAATCCCTCCATTCTGAAAATGTGGAGCTGATGAATCCCTTCCTGGCATTCACCGATGAGAAGGTGCTTTCTGACGGGCTGGTAAAGGCCTTTATGGAAAGATTCGGAAAGCCCGGCAAAGACCGTTTCGGAAAGGATATACCCGGTCTTACGGAAAAGCAGATCCGTGAGGCGGCCCATCATGGCTGGGAGGAACTGCTCCGTGCCAAGTCAGATACGGAGAAAAAGGGCGAGGAAGTCCTTTCCTGGATGGAAAAGACAGGCCACAGAGGCATAGTCCTGGCAGGAAGGCCCTATCACATAGATCCTGAGATCAATCACGGCATCGCCGACATGATCACAAGCTATGGCTTTGCAGTGCTTACCGAGGATTCAGTGAGCCATCTGGCTCAGGTAGAGCGTCCCGTCATAGTCACTGACCAGTGGATGTATCACACAAGGCTTTACAGGGCAGCCACCTTCGTAAAGAAGAGGGATGACCTTGATCTTGTACAGCTAAATTCCTTCGGCTGCGGCCTGGATGCAGTCACCACGGATCAGGTCAGCGACATACTTACTGGCTCAGATAAGATATATACCGTACTTAAGATAGATGAAGTCAACAATCTTGGCTCTGCCCGCATACGCATCAGGTCACTGATCGCCGCCCTCAGGGTAAGGGATCAGAAGAAGATAAAGAGAGTCGAGCGCTCTTCTGCCTACGAAAGAGTCGTATTTACCGAGGAGATGCGTAAGGATTACACCATCCTCTGTCCTCAGATGTCGCCGATACATTTTGATCTCCTGGAGCCGGCTCTCAACACCTTCGGCTACCATGTGGAGGTCCTTCAGAACGACAACCGATCTGCCGTGGATACCGGCCTCATGTATGTCAACAATGATGCCTGCTATCCTTCGCTGATAGTCATAGGCCAGATCATGGATGCCCTGCTCTCAGGCAAATACGATCTGGACCATACAGCAGTCCTCATGTCCCAGACAGGAGGCGGCTGCCGTGCATCCAACTACATAGGCTTCATAAGAAGGGCCTTGGAACGGGCAGGCATGGGACAGATCCCCGTGGTATCCGTCAATGCCAACGGCATGGAGACCAACCCGGGCTTCAAATTTACTGTGCCCCTCATCACTAAGGCCATGCAGGCCGTGGTATACGGAGACGTATTCATGCGCGTGCTTTATGCCACAAGGCCCTATGAGATCATACCGGGCTCAGCCAATGATCTCCATGAAAAGTGGAAAAAGATCGTTATAAAGCACCTCTCAAAGAAGGCTCCGGCCATGAGAGAATTTTCAAAGAATATAAAAGGCATTATAAAGGATTTTGATGAGCTTCCCAGGACCGGCGAGATAAAGCCCAAGGTGGGCGTAGTCGGCGAGATACTGGTCAAGTTCTCCCCCCTTGCCAATAACCACATAGTTGAGCTTCTGGAAAAGGAAGGCGCCCAGTGCGTCATGCCTGACCTGATGGATTTCCTGCTCTACTGCTTCTACAACACCAACTTCAAGGCGGAGCACCTGGGCGGAAAGAAGAGCTCAGCCAATATCGCAAATGTGGGCATACGTCTCCTTGAGATGCTGAGGGCCACGGCCAAAAAGGCCCTCCTCTCTTCCAGGCACTTTGATGCTCCCTCGGAGATCAAGGAGCTGGCTCAGATGGCCAGGGAATTCGTATCCATCGGAAACCAGACCGGTGAGGGATGGTTCCTTACCGGTGAGATGCTGGAGCTCATCCACGAGGGCGTGCCCAATATAGTATGTACCCAGCCCTTCGGCTGCCTGCCGAACCATATAGTCGGAAAGGGAGTCATAAAAGAGCTTAGGAGGCATTATCCCGAGGCCAATATCATTGCCGTGGACTATGATC
Source organism: uncultured Lachnospiraceae bacterium (assembly GCA_944382125.1). Taxonomy (GTDB): domain Bacteria; phylum Bacillota; class Clostridia; order Lachnospirales; family Lachnospiraceae; genus Avilachnospira. The sequence goes on along the minus strand of CALWMV010000029.1, from coordinate 1,882 downwards.
CCGGTGCCTCAGAGGTAAATCAGCTCAATCGTATCAAGCTGATGCTTGCCACCGCCCAGAAGAATCTTGCCAGAGAGCTTGCGGAAAAGAACATTGCGAAAGGATGACAACATGGCTCAGAAGGAAAAGAAGATACTTGTCATAGGACATAAGAACCCGGATACGGATTCCATATGCTCGGCCATAGCCTATGCCAGGCTGAAGAACCGTATCCTGGAGAGGTATTCTGATAAGAAGGCAGACACCTATATGCCTGTGCGCTGCGGTCATGTAAGCCAGGAGACCCAGTACGTGCTTGAGCATTTTAAGGTAAAGCCTCCCAAATATATCACTGATGTCTCTCCTCAGGTACTGGACATCGAGATACGCCGCATACCCGGCATAAGTGAGGATATCTCCCTCAACACTGCCTACCGGATCATGAAGGAACAGGAATGCGTGACCCTCCCGGTCATAAATGAGGAGAATTCCCTTATCGGAGTCATCACCATCAATGACATAGCCGAGTCGGATATGGATATGTTCGACAATCATATCATCGGCAAATCCAACACTCCTATAAAGAACATCCTTTCCACCATAGACGGAAAGCTCCTCTGCGGAGACCCACAGGCCTGCATAAGCACAGGCAAGACCACCATCGCCGCCTCATCCAGGGACATAATGGATGATTATATCCAGAAGGACGATCTGGTCATCACAGGCAACAGGCCCGATGCCCACAGGGCAGCCATAAGGAACGGAGCCTGCTGCGTGGTTATCTGCGGTCCGAACAGGATATCAAAGGAGATCATAGATTATGCGGTGCAGAAGCATGTGACTGTCATAGAGACTGCCCATGATACCTATACCACTGCCCGCCTTATCAACCACTCCATGCCGGTAAAGAGCTTCATGGCCCATGAGGGCCTCCTTACCTTCAAGCTCACGGACAGCGTGGAGCACGCAAGGGATGTCATGACAAAGCACAGGGTCAGGGACTACCCCGTCCTTGATACCGAGGGCCACTATGTGGGCATGATATCCCGAAGGAACCTGCTGGGACTTAAGAAGAAAAGGATCATCCTCGTGGACCATAACGAGCTGGATCAGGCCGTGGACGGAGCCGATGATGCTGATATACTTGAGGTCATAGACCATCACAGGCTCGGTGCCCTTGAGACCGCTCAGCCGGTATTCTTCCGCTGCCAGCCCCTGGGCTGTACCGCTACCATCATATATCGTATGTATAAGGAGGAGGGGATCGAGATAGATCCGGAGACAGCGGGACTTCTGTGCTCTGCCATCATATCTGACACTCTCATGTTCAGGAGCCCTACCTGCACTCCCATGGATCTGGATGCAGCTGATGAACTGGCAAGGCTCTCCGGCATAAAGATCGAAAGCTTCGCCAAGGCCATGTTCAAGGCCGGCTCGGATCTTAAGGATAAGTCCGCTGAAGATATATTCTTCCAGGATTTCAAGAAGTTCAATGTAGGCGAAGTGAGCTTCGGTGCCGGACAGATCAATTCCATGACCGAGGAGGATTTCCCGGAGATCATAGCCAAGCTTAAGCCCTTCATGGAGAAGGAGCTTACAGAGCTTCGGGTGGACAGCCTTTATTTCCTGCTTACCGGCATACTTTCAGAAAGCTCAGAGGTCATCTGCATCGGAAAGGATGCGATGAAGAATGTGGAGGAGGCCTTCGGAGTCAACAGTACCGATGATGAAGTCATAAGGCTTCCCGGCATAGTGAGCCGTAAGAAGCAGTTCATACCGCCGATGGCCATGCTGCTGCAGCAGAGATGATATTTTTGCTAACAATTTTTATTTTCATGCAGGATACTTTTGACAAAGGTCAGAAGTATCCTTTTTCTTTCTACGGATCATCAGGTTCATAATG
>CALWMV010000028.1 GCA_944382125.1 uncultured Lachnospiraceae bacterium | reverse complement strand
GCTTTTCAAAGCGAGGATATCGTAAGGATGGTAAGATCACTAATATCCCACTGTATCTTGCCGATAAAACCAAAGAACTGCTCTGATAAAAAACTCCGAGGGATCGTTCCCTCGGAGAAATAACGTTAATCAATTATTTATTTTACCATGTTCATGCGATACCGAACAGCCTCTTCGCATTTTCCATGGCGCAGACAGCAGCTTCCTCAGGAGTCATGTCGCCCCTTATCTCCGCTATCCTTCTGCATACCTCTTCTATCATGGCAGATGTGGCCCTGCCCTCCAAAGGATAATTAGGGAGGAAAGGAGCATCGGTCTCCAGAAGCATAAGCTCAGGAGGCATCTCCTTTACTATATCCGTAAGCCTCTCTGATCCTGGATAGGTGATCTGAGGGCCTATGCCTATATAAAAGCCCCGATCCAGCAATTCTCTTCCGCAGTCCTGCATACAGTAATACCTGTGTATCATGCCTATGCAGGGGTGAGCGTCGAGCATGGAAAGCAGATCCTCATCAGCCTCACAGCTGTGTATCACTACCGGAAGCAGAAGTCTCTTCGAAAGCTCTATCTGAGCTGCAAAGACCTCCTTCTGGGCCCTTTTATAGGCATCCTTATCTGAAGCCTCATCGATCATCCTGTAATCAAGGCCTATCTCTCCTATGGCCACGGTCTTTTCATGGCCGGAAAGCCTCTCTATCTCCTTCAGCCAGTCAGGATATCCTCCGCCTCTTTCTGTCTCCGCCTCCAGAGGAAATACTCCCACCGAGGCAAATATATAGTCATATTCCTCCGCAAGCTTTACCGATCGCTTGGAGGATGGTATCTCTGATCCGGAGTTTATTATGAAAGCCACGCCTTCCTTATGCAGAGAATCAAGGACCTCTGCCCTGTCTTTGTCAAATACCGCCTCATCATAATGGGCATGTACGTCTGTGATATATCTCATATTTTCCTCAAAAGCCAAAACAAGCTGCCCGGAGGTCCCGGGCAGCCTGCCATACATTAAACATCAGCCCTTTGAAAGGCTTCCCTTCTTGGAACGTGTGCCGGCATAAAGCTTGAGCAGTATGGTTCCGATAACTCCCATGGAAACTGCATTTGAGATGGCAGCAACTACGCCCTGTGTAAATACCAGATTTGCAGGCTCTCCGTATACAACGATGTCAAGCACCGGGGAGATAAGTATCCATGCAAGGGCATTGGCAACTATCTGATATACATTGAAGAGGATCATGTCCTTCTTCTCGAAGATGCCGTCCTCAACATGGAGCTTCGTATAGCAAAGGCCTACGATAAAGCAGGAAATGCCCGATGAAACGACCCAGCTCCACCAGGGAGAGCCATACTGTACTGCATCTGAGAGAGCATGTCCGATAAATGCGATAAGGAATCCGGCTATGGGTCCGAACATGGCTGCAAACATGGCACCTACGCCGTAAGCGGTCTGTATCTGGGTCTCAGGTATGCCTGTGGGGATCTTTACGAACATGAAAAGCAGCGTAAAGAGCGCAGCTCCGAGGCCGATGGCCACGATGGTCTTTGTCTTGATCTCAAAAAGTTTCTTACTCATCATTTCCCTCCTGAAAGAAATTGATTGATATATCCCGGCTGGACGCCGGTCAAATGACACCGGAACTTTGGTCCGATGTTATTTACATATAAATGCCTGCTGCCCTGCAGCATTATCAGCCCTGCTTTCTGAATTCCACAGTCCACTCAGGCCCGTATCCAAGGCCATAGATCTTTACAAGACTTCCCTGGGTCACCGCCATGGCCACCTTCATAAGCTCATTGTTATAGATCATCGGCGATCCCTTCTGTGCAAAGCCGAAGCTCTTATGGAAAAGAACAGTCTCATGGAAGACCTCCTTATCCTCGTGGCGTATGATGGTCTCCACCATGTCCCCATAGGCAAATCCTGCCTCCATGAACTTTTCAAGCTTTATGTTGGTCCAGAGATTGCCGAAGTTGGGATCATCTATCTCAAAATATCCCTTTACAACGCCTTCAGAGATCTCAGGCTCGAACATGGGATGCTCCACTATCTCTGAAACGGGGTATTCCGGTCCCACTCCCTCAAAATCTATGATGCCTGAGGCAAGCCTTGCCGCAGTGTATCCGAAGAGGTCCCTTCCATGGAAGATGGATACTCCCTCGGTCCCCTTTCCGTGAAGGCGGTTCCTGGTCTCATCTATCTCCCTTACAGCCTCTATCCCTATAAACTTCTTCACATGGGTCAGGCTTCCATTATCCGGAGTGACTATATAGTAGCCGTCCACTGTCTTTGCCACACAGGCTCTGCGGCTGGTGCCCACTCCGGGATCCACCACACTTACGTATATGGTGCCCTTAGGCCAGAATTCAAGGCTCTGGTAGAGCCTGTAGCTGGCGCTCCAGGTATCGTACTGGGGAAGCTCATGGGTGCCGTCCATGATCTCAAGCTCCCGGTCCACGCACTTTACCACGCCGTACATGGAGCTTACCGCACCCTCCTTATATGTAAAGTCAGTCTGAAAAACAAGTATAGGCTTATCGAATCTGCTCATTTCTATCTCCTTTCATCCCCGGTCTCCTGCAGTTTTTCCATGGCCGAATGGCCGGCTTCCTTCCTGCAGGACATCAGGATGCTTCATCTGTCTGCTCTTACCCTATTATATAAAAGGATTCCAGTATCTTCCATGGTTTATGAATATGGCCACCAGCATCACCGCTGCAAATACTGCTATGCTTCCTCCGATGACCGCGTAATCGCAGCCCTTCAGGGGTTTCTTTGCATACCAGGTGCGCTTCTTATGTTTTCCGAAGCTGCGGAGGTCCATCGCATTGGTGATCAGCTCTATCCTGTCCATGGTGGAAAAAATCAGGGGCACGCATATATTTATCATGTTCTTTGCCCTGACGGTAAGTTTCTCCTTTTTTGAAAGATCCATTCCCCTGCTCTGCTGTGCCAGAGCTATATCCTCATAGTCCCTGACCATATCAGGAAAATATCTTAATGTCAATGCCACCGCATAGGCTGCCTTATAGCTTACGCCTATGCTGTTTAAGGAAGCTGCAAACTCACTGGGATCCGTGGTAAAGAGAAAGATCATTCCCAGAGGTATCACTGATACATACTTCACAAATTTCGTTCCCTGATAAAAAAGCTGCTCCAATGTCAGGGTATATCGTCCGTTCAGCCTCAGAAGCTCATGCCTGGTGCCGTATATCTCCACGCCGTACTCCGGGTTGAAGATATAGGTCAGTATGGCATTCATGATAAGGAATACCAGCACATACCAGCACATCAGCCTTATCTGGGAAAATCTGATCTCCGAAAGCCACAGCACAAAAAATGAAAATACCAGTATGCAGAGTATGCTCCTGAGATCATAGGTGAACATGACTGCGAAGGTCAGGAAGATGAAGGCCAGGAGCTTTGTGATGCCTGAAAGCCTGTATACGAAGTTGTCCCGCTCCACATAATCAAAAAGCTTTGCTTTCATTCCTCTCCTCCCTTCTCTCATAGTCTATGAAGTTTCTTACGAAGCTCTGGGGATCATCTATGCCGCACCTTATCGCCAGCTCATAAAGGCTCGTGAGCTTCAGGTTTGCCGCAGCGGCGATCCCCCTGTCCGTGAGGATATCCACGGCAGTGCTGTCTCCTATCTTCTGTCCGCCTGATATGACTATGGCATGGGTAGTGTACTCCAGCATGAGATGCATGTCATGGGTTATCATGATGATGGTGATGCCCAGAGAGTTAAGGCTCCGAAGGAACTCCATGATATCGGTATAATGTCTGTAATCCTGGCCTGCCGTAGGCTCATCCAGTATAAGTATCCTGGGCTCAAGCACAAGTATGGAGGCGATGGTGACTCTCTTCTTCTGGCCGAAGCTTAAGGCTGCCACGGGCCATTCCCTGAATTCATAAAGTCCGCATATCCTGAGGGCCTTATATACCCTTTCCTGTATCTCCTCCTCCGGCACTCCCCTGAGTCTCAGTCCCAGGGCCACCTCGTCAAATATCATGGGCTTGCAGAGCATCTGGTTTGGATTCTGCATCACATAGCCTATATGGTCGGACCTTTCCCTGATGGTAAGGCCCTTCATGGAGCTGCCCTCAAATAGTATGTCCCCGCTGTCTTCCTTGACGAATCCGCAGATGAGCTTTGCGATGGTGGACTTCCCGGCTCCGTTGGTCCCCACTATGCTGACCATCTCTCCGGCTCTTATGGAAAATGATACATCCTTTATGATGGGCTTTTTCTCGGTATACCGGAAGGATACATTTTTAAGGCTCAGGATCTCATCGTCCAGGGGCATCTCCTCCTGCTCCTTCTGACTGCTGTTCCAGCTCTTAAGTCTCTCCGACAGGCTATCAGTGTCCAGTGTATCCAGATATCCTGCGTGCATGTCCTCTGTGACCTTTATGCCCGCATGCTTCAGGGCCGTGACATAGAGAGGCTCCCTTATGCCATTTTCTTTCAAAACGTCAGCAGCCATGAGCTGGTCCGGGGTCATGTCTGCTGCTATGCGTCCGTCCGCCACAACTATGACCCTGTCCACATGGCGGTAAAGCACGTCCTCAAGCCTGTGTTCTATGATTATGACAGTCTTATCAAGCTCCTTATGTATCCTGTCAACAAGATCTATGGCTGTCTTTCCGGTGGCAGGATCCAGATTGGCCAGGGGCTCATCCAGAAGCAGTATATCCACGTCATCCACCATGACTCCTGCAAAGGCCACTCTCTGCTTCTGGCCTCCGGAAAGCTCAAAGGGAGACGAGGAAAGGGATCCTCCCATATCCACCATGTCGGCTATGCGCTTTACGGTCTCCTTCATCTCCTGCTGCTCCATGCAGTCATTTTCCAAAGCAAAGGCTATATCCTCACCTGCGGTAAGACCGACAAACTGTCCATCCGAATCCTGCAGCACTGTGCCTACGTGTCTGGAACGGTCGAAGATACTCATGTTCCCGGTGTCCTCACCGCAGATCCTTAAGCTGCCCTTTATCTCTCCCTTATAGGCAAAGGGTATCAGTCCGTTTATACAGCTTCCTATGGTGCTTTTTCCGCTGCCGCTGGGGCCCACTATCAGGACCTTTTCGCCCTGTCTTATGGTCAGGTCAATGTTGTGGAGAGTGGGCTCAGCCTGGCTGAAATATTGAAAGGAAAAGTCCTTGAATTCAATTACGGGTTCCCGCATTACATCCTCCGAAGTCATATATGAGCAAGATACTTTACAAGCAAAGGCTGCAAGCTCCATTGCGGCAGTTACCGCTTCATGGCTCCTTGCAGCCCGACCGCCTATTCATAAATGATCTTAGGCGCCTTCCTGATACTTATCTTCCATTCTGTTCCTGTACCTACACTGTAAGCCTTTGAAAAGCTTCCCTGATTTATGGCTACCGCCATGCAGTCCAGGCTGTTCACATAGACCAGCGGCTCACCGACATTGACATCCGCAAAGCTCCTGGTATAGGTAAGTATATTTTTATAAACTACCCTCTTGGCATTTTCTATAGTGATCTCCACACGGCCGCCGTGCTTTACTCCGAGCTCCATAAAAAGGGTCCTGGGGATATTGGTCCAGAGACTTCCGAAGCGCACGTCCAGTACGTCTATGGTTCCGCTTACACAGTTATCGTCCTTTGTAGCCTCTATGACGGGAAGCTCCACTATGGTGTCCGTTTCCGCCTCAGGTCCGACTCCGGCAAAGTCTATGATACCTGCTGCCAGCCTTGCTGCCGTATAGACATATACATCCCTGCCGTGGAAGGTATAGCTCTCCCCTGAATTGGGAAGTCTGTTTATGGTCTCATCTATGATACGTACGCCCTCGATCCCCAGCATGCGCTTAAGGTGCGTAAGGGTACCGTTATCAGGCGTCACCACATACTGTCCGTTCACGGTCTTTGCCACTACGCTGCGCCTGTCAGAGCCTACTCCCGGGTCCACTACGCTTACAAATACCGTACCTGCGGGCCAGTAATCCACCGTCTGTATCAGACGGTATGAGGCCTCCCAAATATCATACTGTGGTATCTCATGGGTAAGATCGTAGATGTTAAGATCCTCATCTACGCTCAGGGCAACACCGTACATTGCACTTACAGCGCCGTCCGCGAGTCCGAAATCAGATTGGATGACCAGATTTTTCTTCATTTCATGCCTTTCCTGATATAAAGATAAATGAATTTACCTGTTCATTACAATACTTATAAATGATATCCAAAGTATGCTTTTTATGTCAATTCCCATAATGACGAAAATAAAGCGTCAAAACGGAATAAATATTCAAATATTTATAAAAACATTTCTGCCTGCCTGCAAAACCTCTTCCGGCCGACTGCTGCCCTTTGATATCACGCAGCAGAGGTTTTGCGGTCCATAAAGGCCTTACAGCGGCTTGCAAAGCTGCCGTCTCGGACTGCCGCTTCGCAATGTCCTTCACCGGCAGCTTTGACAGATTTTTATAAATATTGAAGTTTCCCTGTTTCAAAACCCAGAGCATCAGAGCCTCATCGTGCTTAAGAGATCCTCGTAGGTCTCTCTTCTTCGTATCAGCCTCTCCGTGCCTTCCTTTCTGTTGATGAGGACCTCGGCAGGGCGGAGCCTTGCATTATAATTTGATGACATGGAATATCCATAAGCTCCTGCATCCCTGACGCCTATGACATCTCCTATATGAAGCTTAGGGAGAGACCTGTTCCTGGCAAGTATGTCTCCGCTTTCGCAGATATTGCCGACGATGTTGACCGTCTCCTCCTTCTCCTCATGGTTATAGGTGACCATATAGTGATAGGAGTCATAAAGCACGGGACGCATAAGGACATTGAAGCCTATGTCGGTGCCCACATATTTCTCTCCATAGCTTTGCTTGGTGGAGGTGACCGTGCCGAGGAGCTGGCAGCATTCTCCTACTATGTATCTGCCGGGCTCGACCTTGACCATAAGCTTTCTGCCATAGTCCTCCATGAAGCCCTCTATCAGCTCATCCATCCTTTCGCCTATCTCGTGGAGATCAGGCCTCTCCTCCGGGTGTCTGTAGCGGTAGGGTATGCCGAAACCTCCTCCGAAGTCCAGGAATCGAAGGTCCCTGAACCTGTGGGCCTCCTTAAGGAGCTTCCTGCAGGAATCCACATAATGCTCCGTATCAAAAAACAGGGAGCCTATATGCTGATTGATCCCTATGATCCGAAGGTCATAGTCCGAGGCAATCTCCAGTAATTTGTCTATCTGCTCTATCGGTATGCCGAATTTTGAATGTCCTCCGGTGATTATCTTGTCATTGCCGCCGTCTCCTATGCCGGGATTGATCCTGACCGCAGCCTCTCCTCCCCTGTGTCTCTCTCCGAACATCTTGAGCTGCATCAGGGAATCCAGGCTTATGCGCACTCCGAGCTTTGTGGCCATGTCCATCTCATCATAGGTGATATTATTTGATACAAAGAGTATCTCCTGTGGGTCGAAGCCGGCCGCAAGCTCTATCCTTATCTCTCCCGGGCTCATGGCATCCACGGTAAAGCCCTCACTGTGGATGATCTTAAGCAGCTCTATGTTGGAATTGGCCTTTGCGGAATAATTGGGCACAAATCTGTCATAGCTAAGCAGTCCCCTGACCTCTCTGCAGTGCTCCCTCAGTATCTCCTCGTCATAAACATATAAGGGAGAACCGTATTTTTCTATAAGCCTGTTGGCCTCATCTATGCTAAGCTCTATCTTGTCACTCATCAAAATCCCCTGCCTTCTTTTAAAATCACCCCCAAATAATAGCAGATTAGTTACGGAAAAGATATAGAGTCGAAATATTTAATTAAAAAAATGTTTATAAGGATTAAAGACTTTTCTGATAAAATCCTTAACAGCAAGCAAAAAGGAGGAACCTGATGAGAAAAACAGGACTTGCCGTAACGATACTGGCATTTTCATTTACAGCTATTTCTGCCATGAGCAGCTTTGCAAACTGGCATATGGATAATACAGGCTACTGGTGGGAAAATGAAGACGGAAGCTATGCAAAGGATCAGTGGCTCTGGCTCGACGGGAACCAGGACGGCATAGCAGAATGCTATTATTTTGATGAAAACGGATATATGCTCTCGGACGCTGTCGCTCCCGACGGCTCCCAGGTAGATAAGGACGGAGCATGGATCATAGATGGCGTAAAGCAGGCGAAGGTCCTTGATACCGCTTCCGGCCTTGCTTCTTCTTCAGACGAAGCATCGCTTGGTGCTGGAGATGAGATTTCAGCTGATACTGCGGCAGATGCTGCCGCCGAGGGTGCCCATGAAGCTGCAGTTTACAGCCTTGGCTCTCTCAATGTAAGGGCGGACGGCATATTTGCAGGGGCAAAGGCCTCCTCCGGGGACAATGAGCTCAATCTGGTAAGCTCTGATCTTAAGTATGCCGCGGTCATCATGCGCATAGACCTTGCCCAGGATCCTGATTATCAGTCTGTGATGCAGACCGCTCAGGCCCTTGGCATAGATCTTAACTCTGATACCATGAAGTCTCTGGTCATGGATACTATCGAAAGCAGCTTCACGGTTTCCATGGGAGTCTCTCCTTCTGCAAGGGCAGACAAGACATTCCCCACCGGAGTATGGAGACAGTTCAGATATGATCCTGACTCTGTCGGAGGCACCTACACTGATGTCCTTATCAGATATGACAGCAATGTATTTTATGCCATAGTTATCGGTGCTGAAGGCGGCTACGCAGATGTGGATGCCTTCATGAACAATTCAGTATATTGATGTCAGGGCCTTTCGAGGCTTACCCTTCCGAGCCTTCCGGCACGGAGGTCATCTATCAGCAGATTGGCGCAGCGCTCATAATCGGGAGCTGCGCCTTTTTTAATGGTCCCTCTCTTTCTGGAGATCAGGTCCATATAGGCCAGGGCATCCTTATCCACCATCAGAAGAGTTCCCTCCTCATAGACTGAGACTGCCTTTTCAAACTCCTCATCGCTTATGCCATATCTCTCCTTAAGAGCCTCAGGATATTCCCTGAGAAGGAAGGCTATCAGCTTGACCGCCAGTTCCTCCTTATTGAGGATCTCGTCATTTATGGATCCGATGAGGGACAGGGCTATGCCCACGCTCTCATCCTCAAACTTGGGCCAGAGCACTCCCGGGGTATCCAGAAGCAGGAATTCGTTGCTGACGGTTATCCACTGGTTGCCCTTGGTCACACCGGGCTTATTACCGGTCTTTGCCGAAGCCCTTCCAAGCACTGAATTTATAAAGGTGGACTTGCCTATATTGGGTATACCGCAGATAAGAGCCTTCACGGGCCTCCTCTCGGTTATGCCCCTTGATCTGTCCCTCTCTGCCTTCTCTGCCGAGAGACGTTCTATTGAAAGCTTTATCCTGGAGAGAAAATCCCTGTTTCTTGCATCCAGGGCCAGGGCTTCGATCCCGTCCTTCTTATACTTATCTATCCAGAGCTTTGTGACCGAAGGATCAGCCAGATCAGATTTATTGAGAAGTATGAGCCGCTTCCTTCCTCCGGCGATCTTCTTTATGTCAGGATTTTCAGTGGCATGGGGAGCTCTGGCATCACGAAGCTCTATGACGAGATCCACCAGCTTCACATCTCTCTCCATGTTCCGCCTTGCCTTGGTCATATGTCCCGGATACCATTGTATGTTGTTCATCTGCCCTCCTTATCCGATAAATCCTATATCCTCAAAGGGACTGATCCTGAACCAGATCTTGCCCCGTATATTGTCTCTTCTTACATTGCCGATATTTGAAAACCTGCTGTCCTCGGAGGAATCCGCATTATCACCTATAAGGAAATATTCATCCTCCTGAAGCACCACGGGATTTTCCGCTATGCCTGACAGAGATATGTGATCCAGCCTCTCATCCTCAAGCCTCTCCCCGTTTATGTAGACCATGCCCGAGATTATCTGTATGGTCTCTCCCGGAAGGCCTATGACCCTCTTGATATTGGGCTGCCCGCTGTCCTCACGGATAAATACGACCACATCATAGCGCTTCGGATCCCCCACCGAATAGGATATCCTGTCCACAAGGCACATATCCCCGGCCTCAAGGGTGGGCATCATGCTGTGACCGTTTACTATGGTCTGATTGAGATAGCCGAATACCAGGAACCAGGCAAATGAGATCACCACTGCGATATCCACGATCCAGTGGACGACGGTCCTCAGTATGGAATTGTCCTCATAGATATACATCCCCATGGGGATAGTCCTCCAAAAAAAATCCTTTGCCCGCCTCCGGGCAAAGGATCAAAACTCAAACAATATCTATCAGCGCATAAGCTCCTTGACCTTGGCAGCCTTACCGATCCTGCCTCTGAGGTAGTTAAGCTTTGCACGTCTAACCTTACCGTGTCTGGTTACTTCTACCTTTACAACGAAGGGGCTGTGTACCGGCCAGGTCTTCTCTACGCCTACGCCGTTTGAAAGCTTTCTTACGGTGAATGTCTCTCTTACGCCATGGCCCTGCCTCTTGAGAACTGTTCCCTCAAATATCTGAACACGCTCTCTGTTGCCCTCACGGATAAGATTGTGTACCCTTACGGTATCTCCTACTGAAAACTCGGGAGCATCCGCTCTCCTCTGCTCTTCCTCGATCTTCTTAATGATCTCCTGCATCGTTTTTCCTCCTAAATCATCCGGCGTTCTTGGCATGAGCTGTCAGCGGACCGCCATACTTTAATTGGTTTTATTTCACAAGCCTTACAATTTTATCATGTCTCTTCAGGCTCGTCAAGCTTAAATATACGTACTTTTTCGACCCTTGTCTCATTGGCTGCCTCTACTATGAACTTAAGTCCGGAGTCAACTACTGACTCTCCCGTTTCAGGCAGATGGGACAGAAGCTCCGTCACATAGCCTCCCACGGAATCATAGTCCTCTGAGCTCAGCTTCACATCCAGCAGGTCATTGAGGTCATTGAGACGCATGCTGCCGTCCACAAGATACTCATTGTCAGCGACCTTTATATTGATAAGGTTCTTCTCCTCATCCTCATCATACTCGTCCCTGATGTCTCCCACTATCTCCTCCAGCATGTCCTCCATGGTGATCATGCCCACGCAGGATCCGTACTCACTGAGCACGATGGCCACATTGAAGGATGACTTGCGCATCTCGTTAAGGAGCCTTGATACCTTCTTGGATTCAAAGGTATAGAAGGGCTCGCGCATGTATTTCCTCACGGAAAAGTCTCCGTTGGTCTCTGAAAGCAGAATATCCTTTATGTTTATGACACCGATGATATTGTCCGTGTCCTCTTCATAGACGGGCATACGGGTATACTGATCCTTGCGGAATATATCCATCAGTTCATCATAGTCAGATTCCACATCCACGCAGATCATATCCACCCGGGGTATCATTATGTCCTTGGCCGTCTGATCCCCGAAGTCAAACACATTGGTGATCATGAACTTCTCTTCGTTCTCAAGGACACCCTCCTCATGGCTTATGTCCACCATATCCCTCAGCACATCCTCGGTGATGGACTTCTTCTGATCCTGCTTTATTCCGAAGATCATCATAAAGAGCCTTCCGAGGCCATTGACGATGAATACCAGGGGCGTAAATAATACGGCTATAAAATTCAGCTTCTTGATATTCTTTATTACAAAGGCTTCAGGGTTTATCTCCGCCGCCCTTCTCGGTATGATCTCACCGAAAAGAAGTATAACGACTGCCACCACTATGATCCAGAGCACAAGGAAGGCTCCGCTGGTGGGTGCATAGGCTCTGATGGTCAGTATGGAAAGTATGGTCGCAGCCACATTTGCCATGGTATCTCCTACCAGCATAGCCGTAAGGGCACGATCAGGCTTCTCGATCATCGAAAGAGCCAGCAGTATGCTTCTGTCACCGCTCTCCGCAGCTTCCCTGATCTTGGATTTCTGCGAACTCCTTATGGCAGTCTCCCCCATGGTAAAGGCCGCAGATAAAAGTATCATAATGATGATGAAAATAATATTCCCTGCCAGGTCAGTTTCCATTTTCTTTCTCCATAAGAGACTCAAGATATCTGGTCTCTCTCTTATCAAGCTTTGCCCCGGGGATAAGATCCGGACGGAGCCTCAGCGTTCTTTCTATCGACTGTTCCCGCCTCCATTTCTCTACATTTTCATGGTGTCCTGAAAGCAGTATCTCCGGGACCCTGAGGCCTTCATATACCTCGGGCCTCGTATACTGGGGATACTCCAGAAGATTATCATGAAATGATTCTATAAGTGCGGATTCGTCTCCTCCGAGCACACCGGGGACCAATCTTGAGATACAGTCTATCATCACAAGGGCGGGAAGCTCTCCTCCGGTAAGGACAAAATCCCCGATGGAGACATTTTCCGTGTGAAGGAGCTCAAGGGCCCTCTCATCTATACCCTCATAATGGCCGCAAAGAAGGATTATATCTTCCTCTTTTGCAAGGTCCTCAGCCATCTCCTGACTTAAGGTCCTTCCCTGGGGAGTAAGGTAGATGACTCTCGTACTGTCACCGTTCCTTCCCTGTCCATTTATGGACTCGCGAACCGCTTTGCAGCAATCACAAACAGGCTGTGCCTGCATTACCATGCCTGCACCGCCTCCATAGGGATAATCATCACAGCGACCATGCTTGTTGTCCGTAAAATCCCTGATATTGACTGCATCCACGGAGATGAGTCCGTTTTTCCTGGCCCTGCCAAGTATGCTTCCCCCGGTCCCCGACTCTATCATCTCGGGGAACAGGGTCATGACATGAAAATTTATCATAGATCCATAAGCCCGTCCAGAAGGCGGACCGTCATCAGATTATTCTCTACATCCACATTGACGATACACTGCTTTATGGCAGGTATCAGAAGGTCTCTGCGCCCTGCAAGCTTCACCACATATACGTCATTGGCCGCAGTATCTATCACATCGCTGATGGTGCCCAGATGATGTGCTTCCTCATCCTGCACGTCCATGCCTATGATGTCTCCGATATAATATTCGCCTTCGGAAAGAGGAGCCGCATGCTCTCTGTCTACATAGAGATCCGCGCCCCTCAAGGCCTCTGCGCTTTCCACCGTATCTATGCCGGAAAGTCCCAGTATGACGATATTCTTAAAATGCTTGACTGAGCTGATACCGATCCTCTTTTCGGACGAGCCCTTAACGAGTATGATCTCGCTGAGCTCGTCAAACCTGTAAGGATCATCCGTGGTAGGCCATACCTTGATCTCGCCTCTTATGCCATGGGGCTTGATCACGGCTCCTACCCTGAGCATCTGATTCATGGCAGACCTCAGCCTATATCGACCACGACCTTGAGCCTGTCCCTGGAGGCAGCGGCATTGAGCACCTGTCTCAGAGCCTTGGCAATGCGGCCTGACTTGCCGATCACCTTGCCCATGTCGGACTCTGCCACCCTGAGGTTAAGCACGATCATGTCGTTCTTCTTTTCCTCAGTGACGACTACCTCTCCGGGGTTGTCCACCAGAGCCTTCGCCATCACTTCCAATAATTCTCTCATAAAAGGCCTCTCAGCAGATCATCACTTTGTGATGTCAGCAGCCTTGAGGAGCTTTGCAACAGTCTCTGTGGGCTGAGCGCCGGTAGCAAGCCACTTCTTTGCAGCCTCTGCGTCGATCTTAACTGTGCTGGGCTCTGTGTTGGGATCATAATATCCGATCTCCTCGATGAACCTTCCGTTCCTGGGTGATCTGGAATCTGCAACTATGACCCTGTAGAAGGGCTTCTTCTTTGCTCCAAGTCTTCTGAGTCTGATCTTAACTGCCATTTCTTTATCTCCTTAAATCTGAAAATATTTATATATTCACTGCGTCCTGCGCAGATCCTATCATCTTTTGCCACCCTTTATGAAAGGGCTTTGATGCCTTTGCTCCGATGATCTGATCTCAAATATCGATCTCAGATATCATGGAGCTTTGGCCGCTTTATTTCGCTGATCAGAAGGGGAAGCCTCCCTTAAGGCCCTTTAGTCCGGGAAATCCTCCCAGTCCTCCGAAGCCTCTCTTCTTTCCCTTCATCAGTCC
>CALWMV010000027.1 GCA_944382125.1 uncultured Lachnospiraceae bacterium | reverse complement strand
CTTTTTGAGGGACAGTATCCTGTACCCAACGGCATCTCATACAATTCATATGTGATCATGGATCAGAAGATCGCGGTCATGGATACGGTGGATCAGCATTTTGCCGAGGAGTGGCTTGGAAACATAGCAAAGACCATAGGAGACAGGAAGCCTGATTATCTTGTGGTACAGCATATGGAGCCCGACCATTCGGCCAATGTCCAGAGATTCCTTGAGGTATATCCCGAGGCAAAGGTGGTGGGCAATACCAAGACCTTTGCCATGATAGACGCATTTTTTGATATAGACCTGACAGACAGGAAGGTGGAGGTCAAGGAGGGGGATGCCCTGGACCTGGGAGCCCATAAGCTCAATTTTGTTTTCGCCCCCATGGTACACTGGCCTGAGGTCATGGTCACCTATGACAGCACTGACAAGGTGCTCTTCTCCGCAGACGGCTTCGGAAAGTTCGGAGTACCCTCGGCAGACGAGCCCTGGGATGACGAATCCCGCAGATATTTCATAGGTATAGTAGGAAAATACGGAGCCCAGGTACAGGCGCTCCTTAAGAAGGCTGCAGGCCTTGACATAGCCATGATCTGTCCTCTGCACGGACCCGTGCTCAGGGAGGACCTGGGACATTATCTGAGCCTTTACGATACCTGGTCATCCTATGAGCCTGAGGAGGACGGCATAGTGATAGCCTATACCTCAGTCTATGGACATACAAAGAAGGCAGTTGAGCTTCTTGCCGAGAAGCTTCGTCAGAAGGGCTGCCCCAGGGTAGTGGTCCATGATCTTGCCAGGACGGATGTGAGCTATGCCGTGGCTGATGCCTTCCGCTTCGGAAAGCTGGTGCTGGCGACGACCACCTACAATGCAGATATATTCCCCTTCATGAGGATCTTCATAGAGCATCTTACTGAGAGAAACTATCAGAAGCGTACTGTTGGCCTCATAGAAAACGGAAGCTGGGCACCCATGGCTGCCAAGGTCATGAAGTCCATGTTCGAGAAGAGCAAGAATATCAACTGGCTCGATACCACGGTACATATCAAGTCTTCCATGAAGGACAAGGATATGGAGGATATAGAAAAGATGGCTGAGGAGCTGTGCATGGATTATATCGCCCGCTCCGAGGACAAGGCTGACAAGCAGGATATGAGAGCCCTGTTCAAGATAGGCTATGGTCTCTATGTGGTGACCTCCAATGACGGAACGAAGGATAACGGCTTCATAGTCAATGCTGTCAATCAGCTCACCGACAATCCCTACAGGGTATCGGTGACCATCAACAAGGCCAATTACAGCCATGATGTGATAAAGAAGACGGGCATCATGAACCTCAACTGCCTTTCCGTGGAGGCGCCCTTCAGCGTATTTAAGAACTTCGGCTTCCAGAGCGGAAGGGATACGGATAAGTTCAGGGATATCAGGCCCTACCGTACGGATAACGGCCTTGCCTTCCTGCCTGAATACATCAATGCGGTCATAAGCCTTAAGGTGGAGCAGTATGTGGATCTCGGCACCCATGGCATGTTTATATGCACGGTGACGGAGGCCAGGGTCATAAGCGACTCTGAGACCATGACCTATACCTTCTACCAGAATTATGTCAAGCCGAAGCCTGAGACAGAGGGCAAGAAGGGCTTTGTATGCAAGGTCTGCGGCTATGTGTATGAGGGGGATGAGCTTCCCGATGACTTCATCTGTCCTCTCTGCAAGCATGGTGCTGCTGATTTTGAACCGATAGGGTGATGCCATGTATAAGGAAAGAGTAAAAAGAGTCTGCGCTAAGATGAAGGAAAGGGGCCTTAGCCAGCTGCTGGTAACGGATCCAGTGAGCATCTTTTATCTGACAGGCATAAAGGTCCACCCGGGAGAACGATTCTGGGCCCTGCTCCTTGGAGCAGAGGAGGAAGAGCTGCTCTTTGCAAACAGGCTGTTCGCCCTTTCCGGGCAGACTGTGGAGACGGTGCTTTACAGTGACAGTGAAGACATAAGATCTGTGGTGCCGCCCCATATTAAGTCAGATATGGTCGGAGCAGATAAAAATATGGCTGCCCGCTTCCTCCTTCCCATCATGGAAAGCTGCAGGGAAAGCAGCTTTGTGCTGGGTTCTGACTGTGTGGATGAGGTCAGGGCAGTGAAGGATGAGATGGAAAAGGAGAGGCTTCGCATCTCCTCCCGCATCAATGATGAATGTATGGAAAAGCTTGCGGCCTTCATGCATGAAGGAGTGACGGAACGGGAATGCGGAGAATATCTCAAGGGGCTTTATGCAGCTCAGGGCTGCGAGGGCCTTTCCTTCGATCCCGGCATAGCCTTTGGAAAGAATGCAGGAGACCCTCACCATAAGCCTGATGATACGGTCTTAAAAGAAGGAGACTGCATAGTCATAGACATAGGCTGCATAAAGGATGACTACTGCTCCGATATGACCAGGACCTTTTTCTGGAAGAAGGCTGACCCGGAGTATGTCAGGATCTATAACATAGTGAGGGAAGCCAATGAAAAGGCTGAGGCCCTTGTAAAGGAGGGTGTTCCCATCTGTGATATAGATGCTGCGGCCAGGGAGCATATAGCCTCCTTCGGATATGGAGAGTATTTCACCCACAGGCTGGGACATTTCATAGGTTTGGAGGATCATGAAAAGGGCGACGTAAGCTCGGTAAATACCGATCCTGCCGTAAGGGACATGGTATTTTCCATAGAGCCTGGAGTATATCTTCAGGGAAGGTTCGGAGTCCGGATAGAGGACCTCGTCATAGTTACGGAGGAGGGCTGCGAGATACTTAACCATGTGGATAAGGAGCTTTGCATCCTCGGTGTCTGAAAACCTGGATCTGTTGATAAGGAAAGGCATGATCTTTAAGGAACTTATCATAACGGGAACCGAAAAGAGATAAAACCAAAAGAGCTCTGGCAGCAGCCGGGGCTCTTTTTTGATGCCTTTGTGCAGGCGAATCGTCAGCGAGATCCGACATTGGTTTTGCCTCCGATGGAGGAGCCTTCCGCTGCCGTATAAACAGGATGGTGTACAAGGAAGCCTGCAGCTCAGGCACCGCCGGCATGCATTCCATCATAAGATGCCTGCCGGAGGGCCTGCGGCACATCCCAGCCCGGCAGAAGGATTTTATAAAAGTTTTATATTTATCAGCACTCAAAAAGCTTGAGTGCCATTGACAAATATCTCCTTTGTTTTATAATTGAATCAGTTTATGAAACGGGCCGGGAGGCTTGTTTTTATGCGCTTTTTGGCGATAACTCAGTATATGGGAGGTTTTTATATGGCAGATTTCAAGGAGATGAAGGGGAGTCTCAGCATAGACAGTGAAAATATCTTCCCCATCATAAAAAAGTGGCTTTATCAGGATCACGATATATTTTACCGTGAGCTCATATCCAATGGCTGTGATGCTGTAACGAAGCTCAAAAAGCTGAGTCTTATCGGAGAATATGAGGCTCCGGCAGATGAGAAGTACAGGATAGACGTGACCGTGGACCCGGATAAAAAGACAATAACGGTATCTGATAACGGCCTTGGCATGACAGAAGAAGAGGTCCAGGATTATATCAACCAGGTGGCATTTTCCGGAGCTGCGGATTTCCTTAAGCAGTATAAGGACAAGGCCAATGAGGATCAGATCATAGGACACTTCGGACTGGGCTTTTATTCAGCCTTCATGGTAGCAGATAAGGTGACCATAGATACCCTTTCCTATAAGAAGGATGCCCTGCCTGTTCACTGGGAGTCAGAGGGCGGCACCGAATTTACCATGACAGAGGGCAGCAGGGATAAGAGGGGCACTGCCGTGACTCTTTATCTTAATGAAGATTCCCTGGAATTCTGCAATGAATACAGGGCGAGGGAGGTCATAGAGAAATACTGCTCCTTCATGCCCGTTGAGATATATCTTCATGATGTGAAGCGTGAGGCCGAGGAGGCAAAACGCAGGGAAGAGGAGGCAGCAAAGAAGGCCGAGGAAGCAAAGAAGAAAGAAGAAACGGCAAAGGCTGCCGGCTCCGAAGATGAGACCGGCAAGATAAAGGAGGATGAGGCTCCTGAAGCAGAGGATGACTATGAGGAGAAGAGCATCTCAGATACTCCGGTCAATGATATCAACCCGCTCTGGAACGAGAATCCTTCAAAGGTGACCGAGGACCAGTATAAGGAGTTTTACAGGAAGGTCTTCAGGGATTACAGAGAGCCCCTCTTCTGGATACACCTCAATATGGATTATCCCTTCAATTTAAAGGGCATATTGTATTTCCCGAAGCTGAACCTCAAGTATGACAGCCTGGAGGGAGTGATAAAGCTCTACAATAATCAGGTATTCATAGCCGATAACATCAAGGAGGTCATCCCCGAGTATCTGATGCTCCTTAAGGGAGTGATAGACTGTCCTGATCTGCCGCTCAATGTATCCAGATCGGCCCTTCAGAACGATGGCTTTGTAAAGAAGATATCCGATTATATCACAAAGAAGGTATCGGACAAGCTTTCCGGCATGTTCAAGACTGACAGGGAAAACTATGAGAAATACTGGGATGACATCAGCCCCTTCGTAAAGTACGGCTGCCTCAAGGATGAAAAATTCGGAGACAAGATGAAGGACGCAGTACTCTTCAAGGATCTGGACGGAAAATACCTGACTGCAGAGGAATACCTTAAGAAGAACAGCAGGGAAGAGACTTCAGCAGAAGGCGATGCCGCTGAAAAGCCCGCTGCTGCAGAGCCTGATAAGGAAGATACTGATGCCGGGACCGCAGAAGAGAAGGCCTCGGAGCCTGAGAAAAAGGACCGGACCATCTATTATGTGACGGATGAGAAGGAACAGGGCCAGTATATCCGTATGTTCCGGGACCAGGGCATGGATGCGGTGCTGCTTCCCGAGATGATAGATACAGCCTTCATAGGCTTTCTGGAGCAGAAGGAAGAGGGGATTAAGTTCACAAGGATAGACGCTGATCTTACGGATGAGTTCAGGGATAAGGATGGAGCTCCCGAGAGCAGTATCTCTGACAAGCTCGTGGATCTTTTCCGTACGGTCTTGAAAGATGACAAATTAGATGTTAAAGTTGAGAAGCTCAGGGATGATACGGTGGCTTCCATGATGACCATGTCCGAGGAAGGCAGGCGCATGCAGGAGCTTTCCAAGATGTATGCCGTATATGGCATGGACATGGGAGAGCTTGGAAAGAAGGATCAGTCCCTGGTGCTCAATATAGGCAATAAGCTGGTGGCCCGCCTTTCCAGGGGAGAGTTTGAAAAGGATGAAAAGCTCCAGGAGGACGTGGTAAGACAGCTTTATGATATGGCCCTGCTCCAGAGGGGAGGACTCTCTGCAGATGAGATGACTGCCTTCGTAAGAAGGAGCCAGGAGCTTATGATGCAGCTCTGAGAAAGGAGACCCAATGGCAAAGAAGACGGAAGAAAAGAAGACCGAGGATAAGAAGAAGGCAAATGATAAGGAAGCAGGAAAGCTTTCCGAGAGACTCAGCTTCCAGTTTAAGCATATAGGCAAGGAGAGCCCTGAGCAGTTCAAAAAGGCGGAAAAGTTCTGCGAGGGCTATAAGGAGTTCCTTGATAAGTCAAAGACCGAGAGGGAGTGCGTCAGGGAATCGATACGCATAGCCAGGGAGGCTGGATTTACCGAATTTGACAGGGACGCAGAGCAGTATCCCGGAAGGAAAGCCTATTACAACAACAGGGACAAATCCCTGATACTTGTTACCTTCGGAGCAAAGCCACTCAGCGAAGGAGTAAGGTTCAACATAGCCCACCTGGACAGCCCCAGGCTGGATCTGAAGCCCTTCCCCCTTTATGAGCAGGATGAGATCGCCCTCTTCAAGACCCATTATTACGGCGGCATAAAGAAGTATCAGTGGGGCACCACTCCCCTTGCGATGCATGGGGCAGTGATCCTTAAGGACGGTACCAAGGTGGAGGTATCCATAGGCGAAAAGGAGGGAGAGCCTCAGTTCGTCATCTCCGATCTCCTTATACATCTTGCGGGAAAGCAGCAGGAAAGGCCCCTTAAGGAAGGACTCAGAGGAGAGGAACTCAATATACTGGTGGGAAGCATACCCTATATGGAGGAAGAGGATTATAAGGAGCCTGTAAAGCTCATGGCCCTCAAGGCCTTAAATGACCTGTACGGCATGACCGAGGAGGACTTCCTCAGAGCAGAGCTGGAATTCGTTCCCGCGGTGAAGGCAGTGGATATCGGATTGGATCGCTCAATGATAGGCGGCTATGGTCAGGATGACAAGGTCTGCGTATATACGGCCCTTATGGCTGCCCTGGAGATGGATAAGCCCGAGTATACTACGGTGACCGTATTTACGGATAAGGAGGAGATAGGCTCCGACGGCAATACGGGTATGGCATCCCGCATGCTGGATCATTTTATGGAGGATCTCTGCGAGAAGAGCGGAGCAAGGCTCAGGGATGTCTATAAGAAGTCCCTCTGCCTCTCATCGGATGTCAATGCGGCCTATGATCCCACCTTCGGGGATGTGTTCGAGAAGAATAACTCCAGCTTCCTGAACCATGGACCGGTGCTCACCAAGTATACCGGATCCAGGGGCAAGTCCTCATCCAATGATGCTTCGGCAGAGACCATGGCCAGATTCATAGCCTTCATGGAGGAGGATGGAGTTATCTGGCAGGCCGGTGAGCTCGGCAAGGTAGACGAGGGCGGCGGAGGAACCATCGCCATGTTCATGGGCAACCGTGATGTGGATACTGTGGATCTGGGAGTACCCGTGCTCTCCATGCACGCTCCCTTCGAGATAACCTCGAAGCTGGATGTATACTATACATATAAGGCATATAAGGCATTTTACAAGTAATAATGACAGAACTGCTGATAAAAACATTCATAAAGGATCATGAGGATACGCAGAAGGCCGAGGTTCGCTCGGCCTATGCCTTTCTTTCGGGGGCGGTTGGTATCTGCGTCAATGTACTGCTGTTCCTTTCAAAGATAGTCATAGGACTGCTTACCGGAGCGGTATCGGTAATAGCCGATGCCTTCAACAATCTGTCCGATGTGGCCTCCTCGGTCATAACGGTCATAGGGATGAAGCTGGCTGAGCAGCCTGCGGATAAGGAGCATCCCTTCGGCCACGGAAGGATAGAGTATCTGACGGCTTTGTGTACCTCGGTCATGGTACTCTGTGTCGGCTTTATGCTGCTTTTTAGCTCGGTAAAGAAGATATTCATTCCTGAAGAGCTGAGCTTTTCCGTGGTGCCTTTTCTGATACTCTGTCTCTCCATACTGGGAAAGGCCTTTTTGTCTGCCTTCAATACAAAGCTTGGCCACGCCATACGATCTAATACTCTGCTGGCAGCGGCGGCGGATTCCCGTTCTGATATGCTGGCTACGGGAGCGGCGGTACTGGCCCTCCTGATCTACAGGTTCACGGGCTTCAATCTGGACGGCATAGCCGGAGCAGCGGTATCCTGTTATGTCATAAAGACGGGCCTTGATATCGCAAAGGATACCCTGGTGCCCATCATAGGAGCCTCGGCCTCGGAGGAGGACTACGGCGAGCTGGTAGATTTTGTGGAGAGCTATGACAGGGTCCTTGGTACCCATGACCTGATAGTGCATAATTACGGCCCCGGAAAGGACTTTGCCACTATCCATGTGGAGATATCCAATGACATGAGCCTGGATGAGGCTCATGTGCTGCTGGACGGCATAGAAAAAGACGTTTATAAACGTTTTGGCATAGTCCTGGTGACTCATGCGGATCCTCTGGATGTGCATGATGAAAGGGCTGCTAAGGTAAGGGAGCTCCTTTCGGAGATAATAAGCCGTGAAAGCAGCGGAGAGCTGGGCTTTCATGATGTCCGTATCATCAATGCGGCAAACGGCGGGCTAAATGCAGTCTTTGATCTGGTCATCCCATGGAATTATGACAGGGAGGATACGGAAAAGCTGAAGGAAAGGATAAAGAAGGAGCTTCAAAAAAAGGATCCCGGCATAACGCCGGTGATCACGGTGGAGCACGGGTTCTGATGGCAGCAGATAAGGCAAAAAAAAGTCTGAGAAATGAACATAGCGATAAAGAAAAGCGCAGGAATGACATCGTCCTTGTCATTTTTGTGCTTTTATTTTGCCTTGTGAGCTTCAGCGCGGAAAAGCTGCTGCTTTCAGGAGAGAGCGGGGAGGCGGTGATCACCCTTGATGGAGAGGAGATACTCAGATGTCCCTTAAGGCTTATCCGGGATGCAGAGACCGAGGAGGAGCTCAGGGCCGGGGCAGAAGTCTATAAGGACGGGCTTTTGTCATTTTCAGAAGAAAGAGTGGAAGTAAGGACTTCAATCGGGTATAATATTATAGAATATGCCGAGAGCGGAGACGGCAAAGCGGGACTTCGCTGCAGCAGTGCTGACTGTCCGGATCTGGTCTGCGTGGATCAGGGAGTCATAAGCAGCAGTACGGAGGCCATAGTCTGTCTTCCTCACAGGCTTATAGCAAGGATAGAGCAATAATTAAACGGGGGTTCTTAACATGAAAGAATCAGATATCAGGTCAAGCAGGGAGCTCATAGCTTCCGCGAAGGCCGATGCATTGTGGGAGAGACTTTATCAGTCTGAGAAGAAGGAAAACATCGAGCGCTATGTTTCCGTCTGCGAGGGCTACGAGAAGAGCTTTGGAGAAGGAGACATACTGCTGTTCACCTCAGCCGGACGTACCGAGATCTGCGGAAATCATACGGACCATAACCACGGCAAGGTACTGGCTGCCAGCATAAACCTTGACTGCGTGGCTGCAGCAGGACTCAACAGCAGCTCAAAGGTAAGGATCATCTCGGAGACCTTCAACCAGGATTTTGAGATAGACTTAAATGATCTGGAGCCTTCAAAGCGTCACGCCGGCACAGTGGATCTTACCAAGGGCATAATCAAGGCCTTCATTGATTCCGGATATCAGGTCGGAGGCTTCAATGCCTACGTGACCTCCAATGTTATAGCTTCTGCGGGAGTAAGCTCATCAGCCTCTTATGAGATGCTGGTATGCTCCATGCTCAATGAGCTGTTCAACGACGGAAGGATAGATGTTGTAGCCTTCGCTCATATGGGCAAGTATTCGGAAAATGTATACTGGAACAAGGCATCGGGACTTATGGATCAGATGGCCTGCGCAGTGGGCGGACTTATAGCCCTTGACTTCAATGATCCTTCGGATCCTGAGGTGAAGCGCATAGATTTTGATTTCTCAAAGACCGGCTATGCCATGATCATGGTACAGACAGGAAAGGGACATGCGGACCTTTCAGAGGAGTATTCCTCCATACCCAATGAGATGAAGTCGGTAGCGGCTTACTTTGGAAAGGAAGCCCTTTCCGAATGCAGCGAGGAAGCTTTGATCGAGGATATCAGGGCGGTAAGGGAAAAGTGCGGAGACAGGGCCGTGATGAGAGCCTTCCACTTCTTCGAGGAGAATAAAAAGGTGGACGGAGCCGTGGCTGCCCTTGATGCCGGAGACTTTGAAAAGGCCCTTTCCTATGTGGAGGCTTCAGGCAATTCCTCATGGAAGTACCTGCAGAACACCTACATAACAGGGGCA
Source organism: uncultured Lachnospiraceae bacterium (assembly GCA_944382125.1). Lineage (GTDB taxonomy): Bacteria > Bacillota > Clostridia > Lachnospirales > Lachnospiraceae > Avilachnospira. The sequence goes on along the minus strand of CALWMV010000027.1, from coordinate 6,146 downwards.
GTACAGGAGCAGGGCATACCTGTGGCGCTGGCCCTTACCGAGATATTCATCAAGAAGATTGGAAGAGGAGCCTGCAGGGTCAATGGAGGAGGCTTTGCCGGAGTCATCCAGGCCTTCATCCCCGACGAGCAGGCCGAGGAGTATGCTGCCTACATGGATAAGGCCCTGGGAGAGGGAAGCGCCCATATCATGCGCATCCGCCCCGTGGGAGCTGCCTGCATAAACAGGCTCCTGAGCTGAGACAGACAGCCAGGAGGCAAGGCAAAGATAGAATCATAGGGAAATGTATCGGTGCCCGGTTTCAAAGGGCCGGGCAGCCTGAGGCTATGAAAGGCTCGGAAAGAGCCGCAGAACAGGAAAGGAGCGCCGCTTCCCATCATCTGATGGGGAATGGCACTCCCTTTTTTTATTATATAGTCGTATCACCCCGACGAAATAGCGGATCAGATGGCCAGCACTATGCCGCCGTCGCTTGCGTATATAGTTGATACGCCCCTTGCCTGGGCTATGTCGATGGAAACAAATTCAGCAAGACCGGAAAGGTAAGCCTTAACGCTTTCAGCTCTTTCGGGACAGTTGCAGTGGACTATGGCAGCTCTTAAAGGCCCGTCAGCCACGGCCTTTGCCTGTTCCACGCAGATGTCGCACATCTTTTTCAACGATCTTTCTATGCTGCGGGCAGTATCGAACTTCTTGATCTCGCCGTTGTCTGCAAAGAGTATGGGCTTGATATTGAGCAGTGTGGCGAAGCGGGCGGCAGTACCGGAAAGCCTGCCTGTCTTGCGGAGGGTCTCCATGTTCTGAAGCACAAAGAAGGTCTTGAGATCATCGGCCTTCTTAATAGCCTTTTCTTCTATCTCCTTAAAGGACAGCCCCTTATCACAGAGCTCCCTGATATAAAGTCCCATTCTGGTCTCACCGGCACAGCCGGACTTGGAATTGATGACTGCTATGTTCTTATCGTGACCATGGTGCTCAAAGTACATATCCCTGGCTATGCAGGCTGCATTGTAGGTGCCTGAAAGCTTGGCCGTGATGGTGACCACATATATGTCATCGGCGTCACACTCATAGGCCTTGAGAAAATCCCCGGGTGAGGGACAGGCTGTAGCAGGCCCCTTGCTGCTCTTTTTCATAAGCTCAAGAAAAGAAGCCTGGTCGAAGTTTTCATCATCCTTTATTGATAATCCGTCAAGCTCGAGGGTGAGGGGAACGGTGGAAAATGCTTCCTTATCCTCTGCCATGAGCTCCGTAAGGTCCATGCAGCTGTCGCCTATGATCCTGTATCTTCCCATATCGTATATACCTCCGGACCGCCATCAGATCGTTATCACAACCTGCTAATGCGGTTCTAAAAACTACATGTAGATTACACTGAAAACATATGTCTGTCAATAGCTTGAGGAAATATAAAATGTCTGATAAAATATCAGAAACATCAATATATCTTATGCTGTGAGAGAAGGCCCTGACGGCCTCTCTGGCAGCTTATCCAAGGAGGGAATCATGGAACATTATGAGTATAAGCCCAGCGGGGTATGTTCAACACTTATCGAGTTTGATCTGGATGACAACAACGTGATCCACAACACAAAGTTCACCAACGGATGCAACGGCAATCTCAAGGCTATCTCAAAGCTTACTGAGGGCATGGAGGCAAACAAGGTGATCTCCATCCTTAAGGGCAATCTCTGCAAGGAAAGAGGAACATCCTGTGCAGATCAGTATACCAAGGCACTGGAGGCAGCCCTGAGCCAGAGGGGCTGATACCGGGGCAGGCCTGCATGACGGGCCAGAGGAGCATCTGATGGGAGTTTATTCCAGAGAAGACATTCTTAATATAGTTAATGAGGAGGACATAAGTCTCCTGAAGCTGCAGTTCACCGATATGTACGGTATGCAGAAGAGTGTGAGCCTTCCTGTCTCCAGACTTGAAAAGGCCCTTTCGGGAAGATGCGTTTTTGACGGATCCTCCATAGAGGGTTTCATACGCAGGGATGAGGAGGATATGTTCCTGCACCCTGATCTTGATACCTTCCAGATCTTTCCTTTGAGCGGCAGGGACGGAGTATCAGCAAGACTCATCTGTGACATATACAGGGAAGAGGGCAGGCCCTTCATGGGAGACCCCAGATACATACTCAGGAGAGTGCTGGCGGCGGCCTCGGAGAAGGGCTACAGCTTCGGTATCAAGCCGGAGCTGGAGTTCTTCCTTTTCAACTGTGATGAGCTTGGCAATCCCACTACCTTCAGCGGCGAGACGGCCAGCTATTTTGATACGACGCCGCTGGATCTCTCGGAGAACCTGCGCAATGAGATGGTGAATTATCTTGAGGATATGGGATATCCCGTGGCCTCGAGCCACCACGAGACCTCTGCAGGACAGCATGAGATCGACCTTGAGGAGAAGCAGGGGATAGCCTGTGCTGATGCCATAGTCACGGCCAAGGTGCTCATAAAGCTTCTGGCAAAAAGGAGCGGTATGTACGCCACCTTTATGCCGAAGCCCAAGGAAGGAGTCAACGGCTCAGGCATGCATCTTTATATGCGCATGTATGATGAGTCGGGCAAAAATATATTCTTTGATCCTGAGGACTGCTGCAGGCTTTCCAGGGAAGGATATTATTTCATGTCCGGCATCATGAAGCACATACCGGGCATGTCTCTGATACTTAATCCCCTTGTCAATTCCTATAAGAGGATAACCCCGGGCTATGACGCCCCGGTGGATATAAGCTGGTCTGCAGGTACCTTCAGAGGCTCCCTGATCAGGATATCACATACGGATGTGAACAAGGTCAGGGTGGAGCTTAGAAGCCCGGATCCTTCCTCCAATCCTTATCTTGCACTGGCGCTGATCCTTTCAGCCGGACTTGAAGGACTTGAGGCCAGGGAACTGCCGGATCAGGAGGGAGTGAGCAGAGGCTCTCTGCCCCAGAACCTGGGACAGGCCATCATCGAATATGAAAAAGACCCTTTCATAAAAAGGGTGCTGGGAGATACCATTTACGACAAGTTCCTTGAGGCAAAACACAGGGAATGGGATGAATATGTCAAGCAGGTATCACCCTGGGAGGTATCTCAGTATCTTTACAAATATTGATCCGTCTCTGGCCATGGATCATGGCGGGAGAGACGGGTTTGGGGACGGTTTTAATTCAGCAGATGCATTTTCCGAATATCGTTGTGTGCTTTTACAAACACAGTGACACAGATCTGATAAGGAGCCTATTAGGCCGCAACGGTTACCGGGTGGCCTATTCCTGCATGTCGGGAGCCAAGGCCCTGGAGGCCTGCTACAAGCTGGGAGACGGCATAGTGGTATGCGGATACAGGCTCAGTGACATGCTGTGTACGGAGCTTTTTGATGATCTTCCGGAGGAATTTGACATGCTGATGCTTTCTTCACCCGGCGCAAGGGAAGGGCTTATGCCAAGACAGCGGCTCTTCATCATGGACCTGCCGGTGAAGTTTTCGGCCTTTGCGGGAGAGCTCGAGATGATAGAATCCGTGAGGGAGCAGCGAAGGATGCTCAGACGGAGACAGAGACAGCCGGGAAAGCAGAGCCGGACCAGAGAGGAAAATGAATATATAAATGCAGCCAAGAGGCTCCTGATGGAGAGAAGGAGCTTCAGCGAGCAGCAGGCACACAGATATCTTCAGCAGGCTGCCATGGGTTCGGGATCATCCCTGCCTGAGGCGGCGCAGAAGCTGATCCTGACCTACGGGTATGAAGGCATATAGGGGGAGATAAGATGAAGGACGAGATCAGGATAGAGAAGACCAGAGGACCTATGTACGTGCTGTCGCCCTTCCTGCTTTATCTGGCGGGAGTCGTGGTGATAGAGGTGGGGCTTGCCCTGCTGTTTATGCTGTTTTCATTGATCGCCCACAGGCTGGGGACACCGGCGCTCCTTAGCATAAACGGTTTTCTTCATGAAAACGAAGCTCTGATCATCCCGACCTTTGCGGGACTTGTCAAGATACCCCATTTCCTCAAGGATTTCTATCATGAGGACTGGGCCTACAGAGTGGAAAAGAAGAAGACCCTTTCCGGAGAGTATGTATTCAATGCCGGAGAGGCTGAGCTCTGGAAGCATAAGGGCGGCATAAGAAAGAGCATAAAGGGTCTCGGGATGCCGGCGGTCATAGTGCTCCTTTCCCTGAGCGCAGGAGTGTTTTTCGATCTGCTGGTCAGCAACCTGATGGGACTTTTCCACCTGGCCTATTCCAATCTTGACCTTGTAAGCGACGTGGGCGGAGTCGGAGGACCCGGAAGCGCCATACCCTTTACGGGAGGAGAGACTGCGACATCCACGGTCAATTTCTTTGTCCTGGTGCTCAGTACCGTGGTCATAGCCCCGGTGGTGGAGGAGCTGGTGTTCAGAGGCGTCATCTTCCAGAGGATGAGGGACAACCATGGCTTCCTGATATCGGCGGCTGTATCCGCTGCAGCCTTCGGCATAGTTCATTTCAACCTCATGCAGGGCCTTTTCGGTTTCTGCATGGGCATGGTATTTGCATTCATATATGACAGGTATCACAGGCTTACTGCATCCATAGCTGCCCATATGGCGGTCAACATATTCAATGTGATCCTGATGATACCGGGCATAGCCGAGATCAATGCGGGGCTGGCGCATAACAGGCCCCTGCTGTTCGGGATGCTGGCACTGGCAGGCATCGTGGGAGCTCTGCTTATAATGTTCATAAGAAACAGGATACCGGAGCTTGAATATGTCCCCTACAGCCATGTGATGCCATCTGAAGAAGGAGGAGAGGATCTATGAAGCTGCTTTCAGTAGCCATACCCTGCTACAATTCTGCGGCCTATATGAGAAAGTCGATAGAGTCCGTGCTCTGCGGAGGCGACAGGGTAGAGATACTCATCATAGATGACGGTTCAGCAAAGGATGATACCCTGGAGATAGCCAGGAGCTATGAAGCCCGCTATCCGGGTATATGCAGGGCTATACATCAGGAGAACGGAGGCCATGGTGAGGCCGTCAATACCGGCATCGCCAATGCCAGCGGACTTTATTTCAAGGTGCTGGATTCGGATGATCGTCTTGATAAGGAGGCCTTCCTTCAGGTCCTTGACAAGCTTTCCGAATATACGGGAGAGAAAGGATCGGGGGAGGAGCCCCTGGATCTTTTTATATGCAATTTCGTCTATGACAAGGTGGGACAGAAGAGAAAGAGAGTCATGTCCTACAGATCCGCCCTGCCGGTGGACAGGGTATTTGCATGGAAGGATGCAAAGCGTTTCGTGCTGGGACAGTATATACTGATGCACTCTGTCATATACAGGACAGAGCTGCTTCGTGACTGCGGCCTCAGGCTTCCTGACCATACCTTCTATGTGGACAATATATATGTCTATTATCCTCTGCCCTATGCAAAGCGCCTTTACTATATGGACATCAATCTCTACAGGTATTTTATCGGCAGAGAGGATCAGTCGGTCCATGAGGAGGTCATGATAGGCAGGATAGATCAGCAGCTTCGTGTCACCAGGCTCATGCTTGAGTATTATGACCTGGATAAGATACAGCCTGCAAAGCTCAGGAAGTATATGCTCAGCTACCTTCAGATCATGATGACCATATCCTCGGTGCTGGCCATAAGATCCGGCACTGCGGAAAACATGGAAAAGAGGGACAGGCTCTGGAGCGATCTTAAGGAACAGGATCCGAAACTTTATCAGAAGCTGAGATACAGCCTCCTCGGCATAGCCATGACGAGGAAGAATAAGCTTGGCAATAAGACGGCAGAGCTTGGATATACCATAGCCCAGAGGATATACGGCTTCAATTAAGCTGCTTATTTGGTGGCATATGTTTTCCTTAAAATGCAAATATTTCCCTTGACAATCCGTGAGTTTTTAAATATACTGTTTAGGCGTCGTAAATATGACGCCCTGGGGTCTTAGCTCAGCTGGGAGAGCATCTGCCTTACAAGCAGAGGGTCATAGGTTCGAGCCCTATAGGCCCCATGATTTTCAGATCGTATCATGCGAAAGCATGTTTACATATAGAGGTATCGTGCTTCGGCACTTTACATATATGGCGGAATAGCTCAGTTGGCTAGAGCATACGGTTCATACCCGTAGTGTCGAGAGTTCGAATCTCCCTTCCGCTACTTCC
>CALWMV010000026.1 GCA_944382125.1 uncultured Lachnospiraceae bacterium | reverse complement strand
ATCGGAGTAAAATCCGGAAGCAAGGAAAATCCCCTCATGTATGGTCTGAGACGTATATATTACAGGCTGATAAAGCGCTTTTCCAATGTTGACCAGATAGAGAATTTTACCGGATCGGGACTCTATGACAGAGATTTCATAGAGGTGCTCAGGCGGGTGGACGACCCCACGCCCTTCCTTCGCGGCATGGTGGCCGAGTTCGGCTACGAGCGCAAGGAGATCCCCTATGAGCAGCCGAAGCGCCGCTCCGGAAAGACCCACAACAATTTTTATACCCTGTATGATGCTGCCATGCTTGGCTTTACCTCCTATACCAAGGTGGGACTTCGCATAGCCACATTTGCAGGAGCCCTCTGCTCCCTGCTCTGCCTGATCCTCGCCATAGTATATCTGGTCATGAAGCTGATCTGGTGGGACAGGTTTTCAGCAGGCATGGCACCGCTCCTCATAGGCATGCTGTTTATAGGAGGGGTACAGATATTTTTCCTGGGACTCATAGGAGAATACGTGCTGAGCATCAATCAGAGGGTCATGCACAGGCCTTTGGTGGTGGAATCCGAGAGGATCAATTTTGATACAGATAAAGAGGGAGTAAGGGAAGAGCATTGAATACCAAGGCTGATGAAAAGATGAAACCGGTTTTTTCAGAAGGCAGGAGATATTGTCTGGCCTGCGGGGCAGAACTTCCCCCGTCGCCGGTCCTCAGCTTTCATAACATGCCTGCCTCCGCCCAGCATATACCCGATGAGGAGGAGGTCCTGCAGGATGAAGGCATAGACCTGAGGCTTTATGAATGCCTGGAGTGCGGGCTTTCCCAGTTTGACTGCAAGCCCGTGGATTATTATCGGGACGTCATAAGGGCAGTGGGGTTGTCCAGGACCATGAAGGAGCTTCGCAGGGAGGATTACCGGCATCTGGTTGAAGACTACGGTCTCACCGGAGGAAAGTTTATCGAGTGCGGCTGCGGCAGGGGAGAGTTCCTTGAGGTGCTTAAGGAGTTTCCCGTAAAGATATTCGGCATAGAGGCGGATCCCGTAAGCTCAGCTCTTGCTGCTGGAAGCCTCAATATCTGTGAGACCTGCGGTACGAGGGTGCCCGGTTCCATAAAGAGAGACGGAGACTGTAATTATAAAAATATCGGGATCTGCGATATCAAGACGGATTTTCCGGAGAGGGGAGATCAGAAGCTTTTCGGAGCTCCCTTTGACTGCTTCCTGAGCTTCAACTTCCTGGAGCATCAGCCGGATCCTTCGGCCATGCTTTCCTGCATGTATGGAAATCTCAGGCCGGGAGGCCTGGGGCTCATAACGGTACCCTCCTTTGAGTACATCCTTGAGCAGGGATATTATTATGAGTTCATAAGGGATCACATAGCCAATTATGACCTGCATTCCCTTGAGAGCCTCGCAAAGAGCTGCGGCTTTGAGATCCTGGAGGAAGGAAGGATAGGCATAGGGGACACCCTCAGGATGGTGGTAAGAAAGCCTGAAACGGAGGCTGCTTCTGACGGTGCTTCGCAGGGAGATGCAGTACCTGCGGCAAATAATTATGATAAGTTCGAAAAAATAAGAAATAATCAACAAAATATCGCTGGCAGCATAAAAAAATTCACAGAAAAACTTGCGGCAGAGGGAAAGAGTCTGGCTCTCTGGGGCGCGGGACATCAGGGCTTTACGATAGCATCTACCACGGCCCTTGCGGATGCTGCGGAATATATCATCGATTCTGCGGCCTTCAAGCAGGGACGATTTGCCCCGGCAAGCCATCTTCCGATAGTTTCGCCGCAGTACTTTCTTAAGCACCCCACGGATGTCGTTATGATAGCGGCTCCGGGATATATAAAGGAGATCAAAAAGGATATAGAGGTGCTGTTTGCCGAAAACGGGGAGGGGGTCCCCGAGATCACGGACATCCTCAGCATCTGAAAACGGAGGGTAGTATGCAGAAGTACAACATCATCGTCGGACAGTCAGGCGGGCCTACGGCAGTCATCAACTGCTCCCTTTACGGGGTCATAAAGCAGGGCCTTGAGTCAGAGGAGATCGATAAGGTCTATGGAATGGTAAATGGTATAGAGGGCTTCCTGAGGGGAGACGTGGTGGATCTGGGAGAGATATTTGCAGATCCTGAAAAGCTGGAGCTCCTTAGGCAGACACCGTCAGCATTTCTCGGATCATGCAGATACAAGCTTCCTCCCATAGACGAGACAGAGGTCTATGAGGAGATGTTTGAGAAGTTCGGAGAATACAATATAGGTGCCTTCCTCTATATAGGCGGCAATGATTCCATGGATACGGCAGGAAAGCTCTCAGCCTATGCAAAGAGACACGGCTCAGACGTACGCTTCCTCGGAGTTCCCAAGACCATCGACAACGACCTTGTGGGTACCGATCATACCCCCGGCTACGGTTCGGCGGCAAAGTACATAGCCTCCACCATCAGGGATATCTCCGTGGATGCGGGAGTCTATGGACAGAAGTCGGTGACCATAGTGGAGATCATGGGCAGACATGCGGGCTGGCTCTGTGCGGCCTCTGCCCTGGCAAGAAATAAAAATGTCCATAATCCCATGCTCATATATCTTCCCGAGACGCCCTTCCATATGGATAAGTTCATAAACAGCGTCAGGGAATGTCTCAATAAGCAGAACAACGTGGTGGTCTGCGTGAGCGAGGGCATAAGGGATAAGGAAGGACGCCTCATCTGCGAATACAGGGGCAAGGCAGAAACAGACAGCTTCGGACATAAGAAGCTTACCGGAGCTGCAAAGCTCCTGGAGGAGGCGGTGATGAGCGAGCTTCCCGGCATAAAGTGCCGTTCCATCGAATTCAGCCTCATCCAGCGTTCAAGCTCAGTCCTGGCCTCCGGAAGGGACAAGGAGGAAGCCGAGGCGGTGGGACGTTTTGCCGTCAAGTCAGTCATTGCAGGAGAAAGCCACCAGATGGTCTGCATGGAAAGGGCTGAAGGAGAAGAATATAAGATAAACTATGTGCTCAAGGATGTGGCCGACATAGGAAACAAGGAAAAGATGATCCCCTCCTGGTGGATCACCGGCGAGGGCACCGATGTGACCAGCGAGTTCATCGACTATGTAAAGCCCCTTATAGAAGGAGAATGTGAGATCCGCTATAAGGACGGCATGCCTGAGTATGTATACAGGCAGTAAGCCTCGGCAATATGAATGATTGGAAGTCGTATGAGGAATAAATAAATCAGGCGGGATATCCGCAGGACCTTATATGCAAAAGCAGCAGAGATGTGAAGACATGGAAAGCAGGAGCATGGGCCCCTGCTTTCTTTCTGCCTTATGCGCCTGGCGGTACACCTTTCTTAATGCTGGAAGTCCCGGATCCGCCCGGCAGAGGGGGGTACCGAAGCTCCTTACTCCCCTTCTTTGGCCGGAAAGCTGATAAAGCCCTTTACGGAAAGCATTTGATGGACGTAAGTAAAGTAATCTGCTATAATCTATCTGTTAAACTATGTTTATTCATAAAGCGGGGATATCTGCATAAGATATGTCCCCAAAGAAGCAGGAGAAGAACCATGAAGGGAATCATACTTGCGGGAGGCTCGGGAACGAGACTTTACCCCCTTACCAAGGTAACATCCAAGCAGCTTTTGCCAATATACGACAAGCCCATGATCTATTATCCCCTGTCGGTGCTCATGAATGCCGGCATAAAGGATATACTGCTCATCTCCACGCCCCTGGATACTCCCAGATTTGAGGAGCTCCTGGGGGACGGAAGCCAGTTCGGCATCAGCCTGAGCTATGCGGTCCAGCCCTCACCGGACGGACTTGCCCAGGCCTTCATAATCGGAGAGAGCTTCGTAGGAGATGACAATGTGGCCATGATACTGGGAGACAACATCTTCCATGGCCACGGCTTTACAAAGCGGCTCCGCAGGGCTGCAGAGAAGACCTCAGGAGCTACGGTGTTCGGATACTACGTGGATGATCCGGAGCGTTTCGGAATAGTGGAGTTCGATGAGAGCGGCAAGGCCATATCCATAGAGGAGAAGCCTGCACAGCCCAAGTCCAATTACTGCGTGACGGGACTGTATTTTTATGACAACAGGGTCGTTGAATATGCCAAGAGCCTCAAGCCCTCAAAGAGGGGAGAGCTTGAGATAACGGACCTCAACAGGATATATCTTGAGAACGGAGAGCTGGAGGTGGAGCTCCTGGGACAGGGCTTTACCTGGCTGGATACGGGTACCCATGAATCCCTCATGGATGCAGGAAACTTCGTAAGGACAGTGGAGACCCATCAGCACAGGAAGATAGCCTGCCTGGAGGAGATCGCCTATCTCAATGGCTGGATAAGCAAAGAGAAGGTCATGGAATCCTATGAGATCCTTAAGAAGAACCAGTATGGCAAGTACCTGAAGGATGTACTGGATGGAAAGTACGTGGACAAGCTTTCCGAGAGGAAGTGACATGAAGCTCCCTGAGGACCCTTTCATGCTTATGAGCATGATGAACATGAAACTGAGAGACAGCGGAGAGAGCCTTGAAAGCCTCTGCTGTTCTGAAGATCTGGATAAGGAAGAGCTGCTTCGCAGACTTTCCGAGGCCGGCTTTGAATATGATAAGGAAAGGAACTGCTTCCGTTAGGAGCAGGGTTTGAGGATATGAAGATAATAGTTACCGGCGGAGCCGGATTTATTGGAAGCGTGATGGTACAGTATCTGGTAAAGAACTATCCCGGAGATGAGATCATCAATCTGGATAAGCTTACCTATGCGGGAAACCTTGAGAACCTGAGATCAGTGGAAAATGAAAAGAACTACAGGTTCGTAAAGGGAGACATAGCTGACAGAAAGTTCATATTTGAGCTTTTTGAACAGGAGAAGCCCGATGTGATCATCAACTTTGCGGCTGAGTCTCACGTGGACCGTTCCGTGGAGCACCCTGAGGAGTTCGTAAGGACCAATGTCATGGGCACCACGACCCTTCTGGATGCATGTAAGGAATTCGGCATAGGCCGTTATCATCAGGTATCCACTGATGAGGTATACGGCGATCTGCCTCTGGACAGGCCCGATCTTTTCTTTACCGAGACCACGCCCCTCCATGCTTCAAGCCCCTACTCGGCTTCCAAGGCTTCAGCGGATATGTTTGTCATGGCATATCACCGTACCTTCGGCATCCCTGTCACCATATCCCGCTGCTCCAATAATTACGGACAGTATCAGTTCCCGGAGAAGCTTATCCCTCTTATGATAAGCCGTGCCCTTGCGGATGAGGAGCTTCCGGTATACGGTGACGGAGCCAATGTCAGGGACTGGCTCCATGTGGAGGATCACTGCCATGCCATAGACCTGGTGGTAAGGAAGGGAAAGGAAGGCGAGATCTACAACATAGGCGGACATAACGAGAGGACCAACCTTCAGGTGGTAAAGACCATACTGGAGGCCCTTGATAAGCCTGAGAGCCTTATAAAGTATGTCAAGGACAGACCCGGACATGACAGAAGATATGCCATAGATCCGGACAAGATAGAGAAGGAGCTCGGATGGGAGCCTGCCTATAACTTCGATACGGGCATAAGACAGACCATAGACTGGTATCTCAACAACCGTGAGTGGTGGGAGCGCATAATCTCCGGAGAGTATCAGAATTATTTCAAGGAGATGTATAAGGACAGGGTCAGGAGCTGAGTGCCGGACCGGGAGGATTTTGAATATGAAGATATTTGTGACCGGGATCCGGGGACAGCTGGGCCACGACATCATGCTGGAGCTTGAAAAGAGAGGCATCGAGGGTATCGGGACGGATATACAGGAGCTGGATATAACCGATGAGGCCGCAGTGGACAGATATGTGACTGAGGCGGCACCGGATGCCATGATACACTGTGCAGCCTGGACGGCGGTGGATGCCGCCGAGGAGCGGGAGGAGGACTGCCGCAGGGTCAATGCTCTGGGCACCGAGAACATAGCAAAGGTCTGCGCAAAGCTCGGCATACCGATGATGTATTTTTCCACGGATTATGTATTCAACGGAAAGGGCGAGAGGCCCTGGGAGCCGGAGGACGAGGCAGAGCCCCTCGGAGCCTACGGAAGGACCAAGTATGAGGGAGAGCAGGCGGTAAGGAAGTATGTGCCTGATAAGCATTTCATACTCAGGATCCAGTGGGTATATGGCATAAACGGCAAGAACTTCGTAAAGACCATGCTGAGGCTTTCCGAGGATCATAAGGAGCTTCGGGTGGTGGATGACCAGATCGGAAGCCCCACCTACACTCCCGATATAGCAAGGCTTGCGGTGGATATGATACTGACGGACAGATACGGCACCTATCACGTGGCCAACAAGGGCTACTGCTCCTGGTATGATTTTGCCGTGGACATATTCAGGCTTTCCGGTAAGGACGTTAAGGTCATACCCGTAAGCAGTGAGGAGTATGGAGCAAAGGCCGTACGCCCTAACAATTCCCGCATGGACACGAGCAAGGTCGAGAAGAACGGATTCGAGGGTCTGCCCGGGTGGGAGGATGCGCTTAAGCGTTTCCTTAAGGAGCTTTCAGAAGCCTCAGAAGGCTGAGAGGCCTGAGCACTATATATAAAGAGGACTTGGTATGGGTAAATATTTTGGAACAGACGGCTTCCGCGGTGAGGCCAATATAGATCTTAAGGCCGAGGATGCGTTCAGGATAGGACGCTTCCTCGGCTGGTATTATAAGGAAATGCATCCGGAGAAGCGCTGCCGCATAGTCATAGGCAAGGATACGAGACGCTCCTCCTATATGTTTGAGGATGCCCTGTCTTCAGGCATCACTTCCTCGGGAGCAGATGTATATCTCATGCATGTGACCACCACTCCCTCCGTGGCTTATATAGTGAGGGTGGATGATTTTGACTGCGGCATCATGATATCCGCTTCTCACAATCCCTACTATGACAACGGCATAAAGGTCATAAGCGGATCCGGAGAGAAGATAGATGATGAGACCATAGACAGGATAGAGGAGTATCTGGACGGAAAGATCCCGGAGATACCTCTGGCAAGGAGGGATGAGATAGGACGCACCGTGGATTATGCCGCGGGACGCAATCGCTACATAGGCTATCTTATCTCCATAGCAGACAGATCATTCAAGGGCAGGGATGTGGCCCTGGACTGCTCCAACGGTTCAGCTTCATCCATAGCAAAACCCGTGTTCGACGCCCTGGGTGCCCGCACCCATGTCATGGCCTGCGAACCCAACGGCACCAATATCAACGAGGGCGTGGGCTCTACCCATATGGAAAAGCTCTGCGAGTTCGTAAAGAAGGAGGGCTGCGACATCGGCTTTGCCTATGACGGAGATGCGGACAGATGCCTCTGTGTGGATGAAAAGGGCAATGTGATCAACGGAGATCAGATCATGTATGCCTGCGGTAAGCTGATGAAGGAAAAGGGAGAGCTCAGCGATGATATGATAGTTGTCACTGTCATGTCCAATTTCGGACTCTTCAAGGCCCTGGATCGCGAGGGCATCAGATATGAGAAGACAAAGGTGGGAGACCGCTTCGTGTATGAATGCATGTCAAGGGAGGGATATTCCCTTGGCGGAGAGCAGTCGGGACATATCATATTTTCAAAGCTGGCAACCACCGGAGACGGCATACTTACCTCCCTTCGCATGATGGAGGTGCTCCTTGAGAGGAAGTGCGAGGCCTCAAAGCTGGTGGAGGAGTGTCCGATGTACCCCCAGTGCCTTAAGAATGTAAGGGTAAGGAGCAAGCAGGAGGCCATGGATAATGAGGCCGTAAAGAAGGCCGTGGATGCCGTGGCTGCGAAGCTTTCCGACAGCGGAAGGATACTGGTGAGGGAGTCAGGCACCGAGCCCGTCATAAGGGTCATGGTGGAGGCACCTACGGAGGAGAGCTGCGAGAGCCTGGTGGATGAGGTCATAGCAGTTATAGAGAAAGAAGGACTTACGGAAGCTGATGCTTAATTTTCACAGGTATGAGCCCCAGGAAAAATTTGCATATAAGAAAAGGACCTGGCCGGACCGGGTGCTGGATAAGGCACCCAGATGGTGCTCAGTGGATCTGAGGGACGGCAACCAGGCCCTTATCAAGCCCATGAACGTGGATGAGAAGATCGAGTTCTTCCTGATGCTCTGCGAGCTTGGCTTCAAGGAGATAGAGGTGGGATTTCCTGCCGCCTCCCGGGTGGAGTTTGACTTTGTGAGGCAGCTTTCAGACCGGAAGCTGATACCTGACGATGTGTATATACAGGTCATAACCCAGGCCAGGAGGGAACAGATCATAAAGACCTTTGAGGCAGTAGAGGACATGCCCAGGGTCATATTCAACGTATATAACCCGGTCTCAAGGCTGCAGAGGGATGTGGTCTATCACAAGGATTCCGGAGAGGTGAAGTATATAGCCACCAGTGCGGCAAAGCTGGTAAAGGAGCTGCGCTGGGAAAGGGAATTTGAGGGAGAATTCGTTTTTGAATATACTGCCGAGTCCTTTACGGGGGCAGACATGAGCTTTGCCTTGGACGTGTGCGAGGCGGTAAAGGACATATGGTGTCCCAGCGAATATAATCCCATGATCATCAATCTGCCGGCTACGGTGGAGGATCATATGCCACATGTATTTGCCGACATGGTCGAATGGATGAATGACAGCCTGAGCGACAGGGACAAGATAACTCTCAGCATCCATCCCCACAATGACAGGGGAACGGGCATAGCTGCCTCAGAGCTCGGCCTTATGGCCGGAGCAGACAGGCTGGAAGGGACCCTCTTCGGAAACGGAGAGAGATCAGGCAATACGGATATACTTACCCTGGCCTATAACATGTTTTCCCAGGGGGTGGATCCGAAGCTGGATCTTTCCGATGAGCCGAGGATCCAGGAGGTATATGAACGCTGTACCGGCATGAAGGTGGATGAGAGACATCCCTATGCAGGCAAGCTGGTATTTACCGCATTTTCAGGCTCCCATCAGGATGCCATCAATAAGGGCATACATATGATGGAAAAGACCGGCTCGGACATATGGAGGGTGCCTTACCTTCCGATAGATCCTTCTGACATAGGCAGGACCTATGAGCCCATAGTCAGGATCAATTCCCAGTCCGGAAAGGGCGGAGTGGCCTTCGTGCTGGAAAGCTACTATGGATACAAGCTTCCGAAGAGCATGCACAAGGAATTTGCCCGCATCATCCAGGAGATAAGTGAGAAGCGGGGAGAGATACAGCCCGCAGAGGTCTTCGGAGCCTTTGAGGCAAACTATATAGCAGTGAACGGACCGGTGGTATTTGACCGGATAAGCATAACGGATACGGCCTTCGATCATGGAGAGAGGCAGACCCTGGTGAAGCTGAGCTTCAGCCTGAGGGGCGAGGAGATGGAATACTCAGGCCTCGGCAACGGCCCTCTGGATGCGGCTCAGCAGGCCCTGGAGGAGGCCCTCCATGTAAGGATGAGGATATTGGACTATACGGAGCATGCTCTGTCCGCCGGATCCACGGCGGAGGCGGTGGCTTATATACAGCTTCTGGATCAGGATACCGGAAAGATAGCCTTTGGAGTGGGACGCTCAAGCAATACCATGAGGGCATCCATAAGAGGACTGTTTTCCGCAGTCAACAGGTTGTTTTATCCTAAGGAGATAAGGAAAAATGATTAGAGAGCGATATGATTATCTGCTAGTAGGAGCGGGACTTTATAACGCGGTATTTGCATGGCATGCAAGGAAGGCGGGAAAGACCTGCCTTGTGGTGGAAAAAAGAGAGCATACCGGAGGTAATGTATACTGTGAGGATGTGGAGGGCATACATGTCCATAAGTACGGTGCCCATATCTTCCATACCAGCGATGAGAGGGTATGGAGATTCGTAAACTCTTTCTGCGAATTCAACAGGTATACCAACTCTCCCATAGCCAATTATCACGGGGAGATATATAACATGCCCTTCAATATGAATACCTTTAATAAGATGTGGGGCGTGGTGACTCCCGGGGAGGCCAAGGAAAAGATAGAATCCCAGAGGGCAAAGATCAGCGGAGAGCCCAAAAACCTTGAGGAACAGGCCATAAGCCTGGTGGGAGAGGATATATATAAGAAGCTGATAAAGGGCTATACCGAGAAGCAGTGGGGCAGGGACTGCAAGGATCTGCCTGCCTTTATCATAAAGAGGATACCGGTAAGATATATCTATGACAATAATTATTTCAATGACCGTTTCCAGGGCATACCCATAGGCGGCTATAATGAGCTTACGGATAAGCTTTTTGAGGGCTGCGACATCATGTGCGGCTGTGATTTCCTCAAGAACAGGGATGAGCTCATGACTGTGGCCGGAAAGGTCATATATACCGGAGCCATAGATGAGTTCTTTGATTACAGCGAAGGTGAGCTGAGCTACCGTTCCCTCAGATTTGAGACTGAGCTCCTGGATATGCCTGATTATCAGGGCAATGCGGTGGTCAACTATACCGACAGGGAGACTCCCTTCACAAGGATCATAGAGCATAAGCATTTTGAATTCGGTGCCCAGGAAAAGACCGTCATAACCAGGGAGTATCCTGCAGAATATAAGAGAGGCATGGAGAGGTATTATCCCGTCAATGACGAGAAGAACCAGCAGCTTTATGAGGTATACAGGAAGAAGGCTGAAAGCCTTAATGCGGAAAGAAAGGACGGAGAGCCCGAGGTGATCTTCGGAGGAAGGCTCGGAGAATACAAGTACTACGATATGGATAAGGTCATAGCCTCTGCCCTGAAGCTCTGCGATAAGGAGTTTGGCTGAGACCTGCGGAGCCATAATGAACATAGTTTATAATTGTGATGACAATTATATAAAATACGCTTCAGTGAGCATGGCCTCTCTCCTGGAAAATAACCGGGAGGAGGCCCGTATACATATATATGTGCTTACGGCGGGCCCCATAAGCGAAAGTTCGAAAAAGGGACTTCATGATCTGATAGAAGGATATGGAAGCGGACGGGAGCTGAGTCTTCGTGACATCAGCGGCATAAAGGAGCTCATAAAGGAAAGGGGCGGTGTTGACTTTGATACGGGAAGGTTCGGAACGGCGGCCCTGGGCCGCATATTTGCACCGGAGCTCATCCCGGAAGCAAAGAGGCTCCTTTATATAGACAGCGATACTCTGATAAACGGAAGCCTGAGCCATATGTACAGGATGAGATTTACTGAGGGAAGACTTGCTGCCATGGCCATGGAGCCCACGATATATCCTGAGGTCAAGGCTGCCATAGGCTTCTCTGAGGAAGAGCCTTACTTCAATTCGGGAGTCATACTCATGGATGCAGAGGCCTGGAGACGGGAGGATATAGCCGGAAGGGCCTGCAGGATCATAAGCGAGTATAAAGGGGAGCTGCGCTTCCCGGATCAGGATATCCTTAACCGGGTGCTCAGAGGAAGGGTGCAGAGACTCCCCCAGAGATATAATTTCTTCTCCGGATATTATTATAGAAGATATACTGACCTTGCTAAGGTGCCGGGCTTTGCCGGAGGATGCAGCAGGGAGAGCTTCCTTCGGGCAAAAAGAAAGCCCGTCATAATACATTTTGCGGGGGATGAGAGGCCCTGGATCGCAGGAAATCTGAGCCCATACAGAGGGGTTTACAGAAGCTTCCGCAGGCTCAGCCCCTGGAGGGATGAGCCGGATATAAAGGGCAGACGGGGATATATGCTGTTTTATCATCTGGTCAATGTGATGACCTTTATCTGCCCGGGACTGAGGAAGATGATCTCAAGGATCTATTATATAAGGAGATTCGGAAAGGACAGCCTATGATGCGCACTGCAGCAGTCATACTTAATTACAATGATGCCGAAGCATCCATAAGGGCTGTGGAGCGCATCAGGAGCTTCAGATCCATAGATAATGTCATCGTAGTGGACAATGCCTCCACCGACGGAGATACATGGAAGATAGGGCAGTACCTGGACGAGCTCAACGCTGAGCAGGATAAGGCCTCATGGCAGCATGCAGATAAAAAGAAAAAGGAATGTCAGCGGTATATGCTGGTGCTTTCGGATAAAAACGGAGGCTATGGCTACGGCAATAACATAGGCGTAAGATATGCCTATGAGGTGCTTGGAGCTGATCTCTGCCTCATAGCCAATCCGGACTCGGAATTCGGCGAAAGGACAGTAAATGCCCTCAGGGCCTGTTTTGAAGATAAAAATGTCGCTGCGGCAGGAGCCGTGATGAGAAGTGATGCTCACAAAAAGGGCTATGGATATAATGAACTCATAAGCTCGGCCTGGCCCCTTCGGGGATTTGCGGGGGAACTTCTTGATTCGGGCCCCATATCGAGACGCCTGTTCAGGCCCTTCCTCAATTATCCCCCTTCATATTTTAAAGGCAAAAAGCGGGCAGAGGCAGGCTGCATCCATGGCTCTCTTCTGATGGTGGAATGCGAGAGCTTCCTTGCGGCAGGCGGCTATGACGAGGAGATGTTCCTTTATCATGAGGAGGACGTGCTGGGGCAGAAGTTCCGGAGGATGGGCCTTCGGACAGTGCTCAGCCTGTCGGGAAGCTACATCCATGAGGGGGCAGGCTCCACAGGCAAAGTTTGGGCCTCATCCCTTAGAAGGAACAGCCTCAGGCAGCAGTCCGAGAGATATTATTACAGGCACTATCTTGGCGCAGGACCCATCGCCATGGCAGCGGCATTTATATTTCAGATGATAGTTCAGCTGGAGACATTTTTATATGAAAAATTTTCCGGAAAATAAAATAAATGTCAGTATCATCATAGCTTCGGAGGGAGATGGGGAGGAGCTGAAGGCTACTCTCGACAGCCTTCCCGGGGAAGAGGTGCAGGGCCTTGAAGCCCTGGTGCTTTTGAAGGATGGATCTTCGATCACTGAAGAAAAGCAGGCTGAGATGAGGACTGAGGCTGAGAAGAAGGGCATAAGACTGAGATTCCAGGCAGGCCCCTCGGACACGGCTGAGGCCTTCAATACGGGTATAAGCCTTTCAAAGGGAGCCTGGATCATGACTTTTGAGGCCGGCGACAGGCTTTCAAAGGGAGCCCTCAGACAGCTTTACCAAAGCTGCACGGGACAGGAGCTGGAGCTTGTCATCGGAGGCTATTTCGAGTTCAATGCTGCAGGTACCAGAAAGGGCTACAGGCCTGATGAAAGCCTCTATACGGAGAAGCTGCCCTTCCTTAATACGGTATTTACCGAATGCTTTGATAAGCATCTGATCTTTATAAATGGAAATAAGCTTATAAGCCGGGAGCTCCTTCTGAAGCTTAAGGAACCCTACCGCAGGGAGCTCTCCGGAGACAGGGAAGCGGATATGTTCATGCGCTGCCTTATGGAGACGGGATCCATCGGCCTCCTCCGGAGCACGGTGCTGCTCAGAAAGACAAGGGCCGGCATAGAGGCTGATCCGGAGAGCGGCATCAGGCTGATCGAGGATTATAATAAGCTTTTCTCGGATCAGGGCATAGACGATGATGTGATAAACGGCATGAACAACCGCATGCTCAGGCTTATCATCGGACGCACAAGGAAGGTCTATGCAGGAAAGGAGCTTTCCGATGAGGAGAAGCTCTGTATGCTGACAGGGATAGCAAGGAAAAAGGAGCTTCAGGAGCTTATATCCGACACCTCTCCTGACGGGGCTGATAACAGGATGATGAGATTTATGCTGAAGCGGCGCATGATAACGGCACTGCACCGGATATTCAGGCTCACGCCCAAGGATGATTCGGTGAGGGTAAGAAAGTATTTCAGTCTCAGGGACACGGCGATCCCCGAGGGCCTTGTATCAAGGAAGGATGCTTCCAGAGCAGCTGAGGCAGCAAAGCCCGAAGCTTTTGAGGCCCCGGGAGAGGATCATCCGGAGGCAAATGAAAACGCTGAGGCATCGGAGGATGCAAAGATTGAGGCTGCAGAAGCAGGATCTTCTGAGGCAGAGCCTTCGCATGAAGAGACAGAGCAGAAGGCCGCTCCCTCGGGGCTCAGCGACGAGGAACTGGATCAGATAAGGAAGCATCTGGAGTCTGAGCTGGAAAGGCTTTGACGGAGGATCATATAGATGAAACAGGAAGAAAAAAAACAGATCTTCGTGACCAGGGCGTCCCTGCCGCCCTATGAGGAATATGCAGGGCTCATAAAGGAGCTTTGGGACACCCATATCCTGACAAACATGGGACATCTGCATGAGGAGCTCAGGGAGAAGCTGAGGGGATATCTGCAGGTATCCGGGCTGGAGCTCTTCACCAACGGCCATCTGGCCCTGGAGATGGTGCTCCAGGCCTTTGAGCTTTCGGGAGAGGTGATAACCACCCCCTTTACCTTTGCCTCGACCACTCATGCCATAGTAAGGAACGGTCTTACTCCCGTGATGTGCGACATAAGGGAGGAGGATTGCACCCTGGATCCTGACAGGATAGAGGAGCTTATAACGGAGCGTACCTGTGCCATAGTCCCCGTCCATGTCTACGGCATGATCTGCGACCATGAAAGGATAGAGGCCATAGCAAAAAAGCATGGTCTGAAGGTGATATACGATGCGGCCCATGCCTTCGGTGAGACTGAAAAAGGGAGGAGCGTGGCCTCCTTCGGCGATGCCTCCATGTTCAGCTTCCATGCCACAAAGGCCTTCAATACCATAGAAGGAGGCTGCGTATGCTGGAATGCAGAAAGACCGGAGCTTTCTTGGCTCGGAGACAGGCTCTATAAGCTTAAGAACTTCGGGATCACAGGCAAGGAAAGCGTGGAATACGTGGGAGGCAATGCCAAGCTCAATGAGTTCTGTGCAGCCATGGGACTCTGCAACCTCAGGCATGTGGATGAATGGATAGCTGAGAGGAAGGATGGCTATGAAAGATATATGGAGGACCTTTCCTGTGTGAAGGGCCTGAGGCTGATCCCCCATCCTGCTGATATCAGATTCAATTACGCCTATATGCCGGTGATCTTTGAGGGCGGCAGGGCTGTAAGGGATCGGGTATATGAGGGCCTCTGCTCTGAGGGCATATTCCCGAGGAAGTATTTTTTCCCCTGTGTCAATGACTTTGAGTGCTACAGGGATGAGCCCTATATGAGAGCCACACCGGTGGCGAAGCGCATGTCTGAGAGCGTGCTCACCCTTCCCCTTTATCCTGAGCTTTCGGGGGAGGATATAGACAGGATATGCGGACTTCTTAAGAAACTTATGTGATTTTAAATTTATCCCAGTCAAATTTTCAAATTTGCGTAAGATAATGTAAGATAATATTCAAAACTTATGGCCTAAAAGGTGATATATTCTTAGTATAAAAATTATCGCTTATGATAAGAAGTCAAATGTGTGGGATATAAGTTTTCAGGAGGATAAAAACATGAGAGCAAGGACAAAGATGTTTGCAGTCGCAGCTCTGGCAGCAGGACTTGCAGCCGGCGCAGTTTTCACGGCTAATGCAGCTTCCATGGCTGACGGACAGTGGTGCACAGGTACCGGTGCTGATGCCGGAAGGTATTGGTTCACCCTTGAGCCCGACGGATCCCGCTGTGTTGCAAACACCTGGGAGTGGATAAAGGACAGCGACGGTGTCGTAAGATGCTACTACTTCGATCAGCAGGGCTGGGTAGTTACCAACACAACTGTTGGTGAGTATACGGTAGATGCTGACGGACGCTGGGTACAGAACGGACAGGTAGTAACAGCCGGAGAGGACACCAACTACTATACACATAACGCCAACTTCATCAATTCCGGAAAGACTGAGACAAAGACCCCTGCAGCAGGCGGAAGCAATACCCAGACCAGCACAGGCAACAAGGCCGGCGCTCCGATAAAGAGCTCCACCGGAAAGGGCGATGATCCTTCACTTTACACAGGAGCTCCCCTTGGATACACCGTATCAACCGTAAGCGGAAAGAC
>CALWMV010000025.1 GCA_944382125.1 uncultured Lachnospiraceae bacterium | reverse complement strand
TTTTATCATGTATTTCTTTTGTATTTGTTTGACAGCCAATTAAAAGGGAAGTAGACTATATCAAGTAAAAACCTTGACCGGACAGAAGCGATTCTGTGCCTTGACAGCAGACGGAGGATCAGGATATGGGCATTGAGGGATTCAGAGAGCTTTTAAAATCTTCACGCTCCATAAGGAGATATGACAGCAGTGTAAAGATCAGCAGGGAAGAGCTGATGAAGCTCATCGAGCTTTCCAGGTACTGCCCTTCAGCCAACAATAAGCAGCGCCTGAGATTCAGGGCGATCAATGATGAGGAGGGCTGCAGGAATGTTTTTTCCAATGTCATATTTGCAGGATCCCTTGGAAAGGATGGTACGCCTTCACCGGGAGAGGAGCCTTCTGCCTACATCATTTTCCTGAATGACAACGGCGTGGGCCCCGCAAGAGGAGAGGACATAGGCATATGTGCTGAGGCTATGCTTCTTGGGGCAAATCTCATGGGCTATGCGGGCTGCATGCTCGGAAGCATAAAAAAGGACAGCCTTATGGAGTATCTGGGACTTTCCAGAGAGGCCTATGAGCCAGTGCTGGTGCTTGCCCTTGGAAAGGGGATCGAGAAGGCAGAGATAGAGAATATGGAAAAGGATGGGGACACTGCTTATTACAGGGATGAGGACAGGGTCCACCATGTGCCCAAGAGAAGACTTGGCGATATATTGATCTGAGGAGGGAAGATATGAAGCAGCTTAGACTTGCAATAGTAGGAGCTACCGGCGCTGTAGGCCAGGAGCTTATCAAGATAATCGAGGAGAGAAAGATACCTTATACGGATCTTAAGCTCCTTGCGACTGCAAAGAGTGCAGGAAAGAAGATAGAGGTGGGCGGAAAGGAATATACAGTGGAGGAAGCGACGCTTGATTCCTTTAAGGACTGCGATGCTGCCCTTTTTGCGGGAGGACCGGCATCCAAGGCTTTTGGAAGGGCTGCGGCAGAGCTGGGCTGCGTTGTCATAGATAATTCCAGCACCTTCCGCTATGATCCGGATGTGCCCCTGGTGGTGCCTGAGGTCAATCCTGAGGCCCTTATCGGACATCATAACCTGATCGCCAATCCGAACTGCTCCACTATACTGCTGGTGACAGCGCTTTGGCCCATATATAAGTACACAAAGGTGAAGAGGGTCATAGTCTCCACTTATCAGGCCTGCTCCGGTGCGGGCAAGGAGGCCATGGAGGAGCTTAAGGAGCAGTCCATGCAGGTACTCAAGGGAGAGCCTATCCATCCCGAGCATTTCCCTTATCAGATAGCCTTCAATGTCATCCCTCAGATAGATGTCTGGGTGGACGGAGACTATACCAAGGAAGAGATGAAGCTCGTATGGGAGACCCATAAGATCATGGGAGATGAGTCCATAGGAGTTACGCCTGTCTGCGCAGTCAGGATCCCTGTCATGAGGAGCCACTGCGAAGCAGTATATCTTGAGACTGAGGAGCCCCTGTCAGTGGAAAAGTGCAGGGAGTTGTTTTCAGGGGAGGACTATATAGTGCTCCAGGATGATCCGGAGAAGCTGCTCTATCCCATGCCAGTGACCAGTACGGACACGGACAAGACTTATGTGGGACGTATCAGAAAGGATACGGTCAATGACCATGCCCTTAATATGTGGATATCCTTCGACCAGCTCAGGAAGGGAGCTGCCACCAATGCAGTGCAGATCCTTGAGGAGCTGATAAAGAGAGAGCTTATCTGAGAGAGGTTTTAAGTGGAAAATAACAATGCAAAGAGAAGGAGTACCGACCTGCTTTCCGGGCCGATACTCCTCAATCTTTCCAGACTTGCCATACCCATCATGGCTACGGGTTTCGTTCAGACTGCCTATAGCCTTACTGACATGGCCTGGATAGGACTGGTGGGTTCCAGGGCTACGGCTGCGGTGGGAGCCGCAGGCATGTTCACCTGGCTGGCTTCGGGCCTTGTGACCATACCCAAGATGGGCGGTCAGATAGAACTTGCCCAGAGCGTGGGTGCAGGCAATGAGGAGCATGCGGGAAATTATCTCCGTGCCGCCCTTAAGCTTACGATAGGGCTTATATTGATATTTTCAGTATTGGCAGTCATATTTACTCCTCAGATGATAGGCTTCATAGGACTGAATGACAGTACCACCATCCTGATGGCGGAGAGCTATAACCGCATAGCCTGCGGCCTTTATATCTTCCAGGCTCTTAACCTGACCTTTACCGGCATATACACAGCCCTGGGAGATTCCAGGACGCCTTTCCTGGCCAACTGCGTGGGACTCGTTGGAAACATGATCTTTGATCCGCTCCTGATCCTGGGCATCGGCCCCTTTCCTGAGCTTAGAGTGGAGGGTGCTGCCATAGCCACTGTGGGAGCCCAGGCCGTGGTCACTCTGATATTTATCCTTAAGAGGAAGCAGAGCGATTATGCCATACTCAGACGGATAGGTTTGCTCAGCCGCGTAAAGGGACGCTATTATATCAGGATTACAAAGATGGGACTTCCTGCAGCCCTTCAGGATACCTTTTACAGCTTCGTGGGCATGATGCTGACCCGCATGGTCTCCGCCTTCGGAGATGATATAGTGGCGGTCCAGAAGGTGGGTGCCAATATAGAGCAGATCGCTTGGATGACCGGACAGGGCTTCGGTGCCGCCGTCAATGCCTTCATAGCCCAGAATTTCGGTGCGGGCAGGATAGACAGGGTGAAGGGCTGCTATATCGCGGCAGTCAAGCTCATGATAGCATGGGGCATAATAGCCACAGGCATACTGTACTTCGGCTCCGGGCCCCTTTACCGGATATTCCTTCATGAGGAGGAGCTGATACCCCTTGGGGCAAACTATATGCGGATCATTGCCTATGGAGAGCTCTTTGTATGCATAGAGCTTATGACCAACGGAGCCCTGAGCGGCCTCGGCCATACGGGCATCTGCTCCCTCATATGCATGAGCCTTACCGGCATACGTATCCCCATAGGCTATTTCCTGAGTTCAACCAGCCTTGGAGTGGATGGCATATGGTGGGCTTATACCGTGACCAGCATAGCAAAGGGCGTGGTCTACACCGCAGTGATACTGGCCATACTGAAAAAACTGATGAAAAGGTACCGCAGAAGCCGGGAGCTGCCTGCGTGAGCGGAGACTGATAAATAAACTGAAGATGTCTCAGTCATTATGGGATATCATAAGGCTGAGGCTGATATTGGGATGATGACAGATAAAGGAGATGATGGATGCTGTATATAATAAAGAGAAACGGGCAGAAGGAAGCCTATAATTCAGAAAAGATCATAAATGCAGTAAGAAAATCCTTCCTCGGCACCGGAAGTGAAGTGTCTGAGGAGGAATTATCAAATATACTTAAGCTTACAGAAGCCAAAGCCGGTATCACGGGTAAGGAGGATGAACTGCCGCAGCTTACGGTGGAAGCCATACAGGATAAGGTGGAGGAAGCCCTCATGGAGGGCGGCCATTTTGCAGAGGCAAAGGCCTATATACTTTACCGCAGAAAGCGGACCGAGCTTCGTGATGCCAGACGCTTCATGACTGAAAATACTGGAGTCCTGGGGCTTTCCGAGGTGCTCCTTGGGATAGAAAAGGACTTTTCCGGTGAGGAATATTCTCTTATGAGGCTTTCAGAAAAATTCAGGAGCTTCATAAAGCCGGATATGGATACGGAGGCAAGACTGGAGGCCCTTACAAAGGCGGCAGTGGAGCTCACTGATGAAAATGCTTCCCGCTGGGGATATATCGCTGCGAGGATATTGTCATTTTCCTTCCACAGGAGGCTTTGCGGAGAGCTTGAAAAGCGAGGGATAGGAAGCTTTTATGAGAAGCTCAGATATCTTACCGATGAAGGCCTCTACGGAAGCTATATACTGGAAAGCTACAGCCGAAGCGAGATAGAAGAGGCTGAGAAGATGATAGACGAAGGCAGGGACAGCCTGTTTGATTATTCCGGGCTGGACCTTGTGATCAGCCGTTATGTCATAAAGACCCACAGCCATGTACCCCTTGAGACTCCCCAGGAGATGTTCATGGGCATAGCCCTGCATCTTGCCATGAAGGAGAAGGACAGGATGCACTGGGTCAGGGAGTTTTACGATATGCTTTCAAAGCTGGAGGTGACCATGGCAACGCCCACTACCTCCAATGCGAGGAAGCCCTACCATCAGCTTTCGAGCTGCTTCATAGATACGGTGCCGGATTCACTGAGGGGCATATTCCGCTCCGTGGACAATTTTGCCGAGGTCAGCAAATTCGGCGGCGGCATGGGGCTTTACTTCGGAAAGGTCAGGGCCAAGGGCGGAGCCATAAGGGGCTTTGAGGGAGCTGCAGGAGGAGTCATACGCTGGATCAGGATCATCAATGACACCGCCGTTGCGGTGGACCAGCTCGGCATGCGTCAGGGTGCGGTCGCAGTTTACCTGGATGCATGGCATAAGGACATCCCTGAGTTCCTCAATCTCAGGACCAATAACGGAGACGACCGCATGAAGGCCCATGATGTATTTCCGGCCATCTGCTATCCGGATCTTTTCTGGCGCATGGCAAAGGAAAGCCTGGATCAGGACTGGTATCTCATGTGTCCCCATGACATAGAGATGGTCAAAGGCTACTGCCTTGAGGATTATTATGGAGAGGAATGGGAGAAGAGATATCTGGACTGCGTAAGGGACAGCAGGATAGAAAAGAGGACCATAAGGCTCAAGGATATGGTAAGGCTCATCCTCAAATCTGCCGTGGAAACGGGAACGCCCTTCACCTTCAACCGTGACCTGGTCAACAGGGCCAATCCCAACGGCCATGAGGGCATCATCTACTGTTCCAATCTCTGCACCGAGATAGCCCAGAACATGAAGCCCATAGAGACGGTGGATATAAGGATAGAGACGAAGGACGGAAATACGGTGGTGGTCAATACCACAAGGCCCGGAGAATTCGTGGTCTGCAATCTGGCCAGTCTGTCCCTCGGACATCTGCCCGTTACTGATAAGGCATACATGAAGAAGACGGTAAGCACCGTGGTCAGGGCTCTGGACAATGTCATAGACCTGAACTTTTATCCTGTGCCCTATGCAAGGCTTACCAATCAGAAATACAGAGCCATAGGCCTCGGATGCAGCGGCTACCATCATATGCTGGCGAAAAATGCCATACGCTGGGAGTCGGAGGAGCACCTTAAGTTCGTTGATGAGGTATTTGAGACCATCAACCAGGCTGCGGTTGAAGCCTCCTCGGATCTGGCGGCTGAAAAGGGAGGCTACAGTCTGTTTTCCGGAAGTGACTGGGATACGGGAGCCTACTTTGAAAAGAGGGGGTATGAGAGCGGAGAATGGCAGCGCATCAGGGAGAAGGTCTATGCCCAGGGCATGAGAAACGGATACCTCCTTGCTGTGGCACCCACAGGTTCCACCTCCATAATTGCCGGGACCACCGCAGGCATCGATCCTGTCATGAAGAAATTCTTCCTGGAGGAGAAGAAGGGCAGCATGCTGCCCCGCATAGCGCCGGACCTTAATGCGGATACCTACTGGTATTATAAAAATGCTCACCTCATAGACCAGACCTGGTCGGTAAGGGCCTGCGGAGTCCGCCAGCGCCACATAGATCAGGCCCAGAGCATGAACCTTTACATAACCAATGACTATACCTTAAGGCAGGTGCTGAATCTCTACATCCTTGCCTGGGAATGCGGAGTAAAGACCCTCTACTACATCAGGTCAAAATCGCTGGAGGTGGAGGAGTGCGAGAGCTGTTCAGCATAAGCTGTTTTTGAAGATCAACTCTGTTCTCGGCAGCTAAACCGCTGATTTTATTGCTTTTGCCATAATGGTAATTAAGGTATATTTTTCCTGCAAAACTCGAAAAAGCAAGAATGCTTTTTCTCAGACAGCTTTCGGAAAAATATGGCAATAAGCAATAAAATCAGCGGAAAGAACGGCTGCAGATCGAACAGAAGTTGATTCTCAAAAAAAGACTATATTTAATAAAGCGGAAAGAGCGACTGTGCATCGAGAATAGTGATTTCTGCATATCATAAGCAGAATAAATATTATGATGTACGATATACAGCCGCTTTTTCTGCGAATAGGCAGGCTTTATTTCCGTCTTTTCCCGAGGACTGTCTGAGAAAGAGAGGCAGAGCCCTTCTTTCGAGTTCCGCAGGGAAAAGAGACCGGAAAAAGCCTGCAATGAGCAGTTTGGCTGTCTGAGTGCATCATAATATTTATTCGATAATGATTAAGGAGAAAACCTATGTCTCAATTAGATCTTTCCGCTGCCCTTCCCCATAAGCCCCTCTTCAACCCCGAGGGAGATACGGAGATCCGCCTCCGCAGGATGATAGGCGGCAATACCACCAATCTCAATGATTTCAATAATATGAAGTACCAGTGGGTATCTGACTGGTACCGTCAGGCCATGAATAATTTCTGGATACCGGAGGAGATAAACCTGAGCCAGGATGTAAAGGATTATCCCAGGCTGGATAAGTATGAGCGGACGGCCTATGACAAGATCCTTTCATTCCTGGTGTTCCTGGACAGCATACAGACTGCCAACCTTCCCTGCGTGGGAGAATACATCACGGCCAATGAGGTGAATCTCTGCCTCAATATCCAGACCTTCCAGGAGTGCGTACACAGCCAGTCCTATTCCTATATGCTGGATACGATCTGCTCGCCGGAGGAGAGGAATGATATACTTTATCAGTGGAAGACGGATGAGCATCTGCTTAAGAGAAATGAATTTATCGGAAACATTTATAATGAGTTCCAGACGAAGAAGGATGCCCATACACTTCTTAAGGTCATGATGGGCAATTATATCCTTGAGGGCATTTATTTCTATTCAGGCTTCATGTTCTTTTATAACCTTGCCAGAAACGGCAAGATGCCTGGTTCGGCCCAGGAGATAAGATACATAAACAGGGATGAAAATACCCACCTCTGGCTCTTCAGAAATATAATAAGGGAGCTTCAGAAGGAGGAGCCTGAGCTGTTTACGGAGGAGACCGTGGATGAGCTTAGGGAGATGATAAAGGAAGGCGTGCGTCAGGAGATAGCCTGGGGACACTATGTCATCGGAGACAATATCAGCGGCCTCACCAGGCAGATGGTGACGGATTATATAGAGTACCTTGGAAATCTGCGCTTCACCTCCCTTGGCTATGAGCCCATATATGAAGGAAAGACCACGGAGCCCGAGGACATGAAGTGGGTCTCCAGCTATTCCAATGCCAATATGGTAAAGACGGATTTCTTCGAGGCAAAGAGTACTGCCTACGCAAAGAGCACGGCCCTTGTGGATGACCTTTGATCCGGGATGTGATATTATAAATTCAGTATGATCAAAGCCCCGGAAGTATCCGGCGGGTATGTTTATGAAGGCGGCTGACTGCAGGATCATTGCAGGATCGCAGCAGAAGAGAGCAGGATATGGCTATCGACAATGACTGGCTCCCGGCCCTTAAGCCGGAATTCGGGAAGAGCTATTACAGGGAGCTCTATGACAAGGTCAATTATGAATACAGGCATTATAAGGTATTTCCCGAAAGCAGGGATCTGTTTTCGGCCTTTTCCCTGACGCCTCTTTCCAGGGTGAAAGTGGTGATACTGGGACAGGATCCCTATCAC
This sequence comes from uncultured Lachnospiraceae bacterium, assembly GCA_944382125.1. Lineage (GTDB taxonomy): Bacteria > Bacillota > Clostridia > Lachnospirales > Lachnospiraceae > Avilachnospira. Next base: position 8,868 of record CALWMV010000025.1, on the reverse strand, counting down.
AATGACGGGCAGGCCCATGGCCTCTGCTTTTCGGTAAAGCCGGGAGTGGATATCCCGCCTTCGCTCCAGAATATCTATAAGGAGCTTCATGAGGAGCTGGGCTGCCGCATACCCAACAACGGTTATCTGGTGCCCTGGGCCAGGCAGGGAGTACTGCTCCTGAACACGGTACTTACCGTACGGGCCCATCAGGCCTTTTCCCACAGGGGGATAGGCTGGGAGCAGTTCACGGATGCGGCGATAGAAGCCGTGGATAAGGTGGACAGGCCCATAGTTTTCATGCTCTGGGGAAAGCCGGCGGGAGAGAAGGCCCAGATGCTGCATAATCCCAGGCACCTGATCCTTAAGGCACCTCACCCGAGCCCCCTTTCAGCTTCCCGGGGATTTTTCGGCTGCGGGCACTTTAAGGCCTGCAATGAATTCCTTATGGAAAACGGAGAGGAGCCGATAGACTGGCAGATCCCGGATATCTGAGGGGAGAACGGGCCCCGGCAGGGAAAAAGTCAGCCAGGGCTGCGGGTCCGGGCAGCAGAAAAGAAACCGATAACGATAGAAATGGATGGTAACAGGCAGTGAATATCGCAGAGATATTGAAGGTAATACTTTTTGGAATAGTTGAGGGCTATACGGAGTGGCTTCCCATCTCCTCAACGGGACATCTCATACTGGTGGAGAATCTTATCCATCTAAATCAGCCGGAGGAGTTCTTCAACGTATTCAAGGTGGTCATCCAGCTGGGAGCCATACTTGCCATAGTGGTGCTTTACTGGCATAAGCTCTGGCCCTTTTCACCCAAGAAGACCAGAGCCCAGAGGGAGGACACACTGGTGCTTTGGGCAAAGATCGTCATAGCCAGCATACCTGCGGCGGTCATAGGCATCCCCTTTGACGACATCATAGACAGCCACCTCAGCACTCCTGTGGTCATAGGCATCACCCTGCTGGTATACGGCGTGATCTTCATAGTCCTTGAGAAGCATTACAGAGGCAAAAGCTTTGCAATAAACAGGACTTCCGAGATAGATCTGAGGACGGCCTTCCTTATAGGCTGTTTCCAGTGTCTTTCCCTGATACCCGGCACCTCCAGATCAGGAGCCACCATACTGGGTGCAATGCTCCTTGGCTGCTCAAGGGGTGCTTCGGCAGAGTTTTCATTCTTCCTGGGCATACCTGCCATGGCGGGAGCCAGCCTGATAAAGATGATAAAGTTCGGCTTCGGATTTACCGGAGCCCAGATACTGATACTGCTTCTTGGCATGCTTATCTCCTTTATAGTGGCCATATATACCGTCAGATATCTGATGGGATACATCAGGAAGCATGACTTTACGGTATTCGGATATTACAGGATAGTGCTGGGCATCATAGTCCTGATATATTTCGGCCTGCTTGCTTAAGGAAGCAGGGGGACGCATAAAAATGTCATTCCGAGATAATGATCAGGGATATAGGACTGCCGAAAGAATAGTGCTGTCAGAGATATAAGATGAATGAAAAGAAGATAATAATAGGACTCTCGGGCGGAGTGGACAGCTCTGTAGCTGCCTTCCTCCTTAAGGAGCAGGGCTATAAGGTAACGGGCTGCTTCATGAGATCCTTTGATACGGATAATTCCAGAAGAGAGCTTGAGATGGCGGAAAGGATCGCCGCTAAGCTTGGCATAGATGTCAGTGTGATCGACGAAAGGGAGGAGTTCCAAAGGGAGGTGGTCAGATACTTCCTGAGTTCCTACATCGAGGGAAGGACTCCCAATCCCTGCTGCATCTGCAACAGGACTGTCAAATGGCCTGCCCTCATGAAGGCCATGAAAAAGACCGGAGCAGAGCTTATCGCCACGGGACATTATGCCGGTGTGGGATATGATGAGGAACGGGCCAGGTATTATATAAAACGGGCCAGGTTCCTTAAAAAGGATCAGAGCTATGCTCTTTATAACCTTACCCAGGAGGAGCTTTCCCATACTCTCATGCCCCTTTATGACTATCATAAGGAGGATGTGAGGGAACTGGCACTGCACATAGGCCTTGATACGGCAGAAAAGCCGGACTCCCAGGAGATATGCTTCATAGAAAGCGGAGACTATGCCGGCTTCATAAAGGAACATCTGGACCTTATTTTTCCGGAGGAGACAGAAAAGGAGACCAGGGAGGAGCTTATATCGGAGCTTCAGCAGAGGCTTCAGAAAAAAGGAAGCTTTGTGGATACGTCCGGAGCCGTGCTTGGAACCCATGACGGGATAATAAATTATACTATAGGACAGAGAAAGGGCCTGGGCATCGCCCTCGGAAGGAGGGCCTTCGTAAAGGAGATAAGGCCGGAGACGGATGAGGTGGTCCTGGCCTCTGATGAGGAGCTTTATTCCCGGGAGGCTCTGGTCAGGGACATAAATCTTCAGCTTCTGACAGAAAGGGAGCTTATGGAGGCCGGGGATACCGGCCTTGGGGCCCTGGTAAAGATAAGATACGGAGACAGGGGGACCCGGGCAAAGCTCAGGCCGGAGAGGACCGGAGACGGAGAGCTTGGGCTCAGGATAAGCTTTGAGGAGCCCGTGAGGGCAGTGACCCCGGGCCAGGCAGCGGTTTTTTATGATGAGGAAGGGCGCATGCTCGGAGGAGGAACGATACAGAGATGAGAGATAAAAGAAGGATATACAGCATAGCAGGAACAGTGCTTTCTGCACTGCTGATCGTGTTCTGCATAAATGTGCTTAATGAGGATAATTCCGCCTCTTCTGACAATGTTATCTATGCAAGCTCCAATGTACGCTCGGAGGTCCCCGTGATAAGGGACTATACCATGGAAGGCCCGGGAGTGAGCCTGGAGGCGGTAAAGGAGCCGGCAGCGGAAGTACCTGATGAGAACTCTGCATCCTCTGAGACGGAGGCGGCAGAGGCTGAGACCTCTGCGGTCTCATCTGCTTCAGCTAAGGAGGAGACCGAAGCCGCAGGAAGCTCTGATGCAGCGGGGACAGAGACTGCAGAGACGGAGGCCCAGGCTTCGGAGGCTGAGGGACAGTCCGGATATGCGGACGGTGAGGCCATAGGCCTTTCCCCTGATTGGGAATTTGCCTCATTTTCAGCCATAAGCTCGGGAAATGCAGTTTATTACAGAGCCAAAGAAAACAGGAAGGACATAGTCATAGCAGTCAATGCGGGACACGGGACCTCCGGAGGATCCTCGGTAAAGACTTACTGCCATCCCGACATGACTCCCAAGGTGACGGGAGGGACCACGGCAGCAGGAGCCACAAAGGCTGTGGCCGTGTCCTCAGGCATGACATTTAAAGATGGGACGGCGGAAAGCACCGTCACTCTCCGTATGGCCAGGATGCTCAGGGACAGACTGCTTACCGAAGGCTATGATGTGCTGATGCTCAGGGACGGAGAGGATGTGCAGCTCGACAATGTGGCCCGCACCGTCATGGCCAACAATATCGCCGACTGTCATATAGCCCTTCACTGGGACAGCGACGGACTTTCTTCCGACAAGGGCTGCTTCTTCATGTCAGTCCCGGACGGACTTAAGGGCATGTACCCCGTAAGCGAGAACTGGCAGAAGCATGAGGCCCTCGGAGGTGCCCTGATAGAGGGACTTAAGGGCCAGGGACTTAAGATATGGAGCTCCAATCCCCTTGATATGGATCTTACCCAGACCTCCTTCAGCACGGTGGCTTCAGTGGATATTGAGCTTGGAAATCAGTGCTCTTCCCACACGGATGAGGATCTGAGGCTCAGGGCGGAAGGACTTACTGCAGGCATAAATGCATACTTTGGATATTAAAAAGCTCATAGCCTGGGGTGCTTATGCTCTCTGCATGCTGGCGGTGTTCCTTTATTATGACCGCTTCGTGCTGAGCCTTCCTTTTGCTGCCCTCTGCCTTCTGGTATTTTCCGGAGTGTTGCTTAACTCCCAAAGCGGAAAGGAAACGGAGCCTTCCTGCAAGGAGCGACCCGGGAGAAAGGTGAGGAACTTCTCAGGAAAAACAGGTGATAAGGCCTTGTGTGCAGCCTCAGAGGCAGGAGCGGCCGGCAGAAGCAAGGGCAGGTCCCCTGACAAAGGCTTCAGGGATCCGGCCTTTGATATATTAAGGATATTGGCCGTGTTTCTTGTGATCTGCGCCCATGTGTTTCAGGCGGAGCTTGGATTTTCCGGAGAGGACAGCATGAAGCTGAGACTCATGGAAGGGATCACATTGGTGTGCAATCCCCTCTATGTGATGCTGAGCGGAGCCCTGCTCCTCAGATGGAAGGAGGAGAGCATACCGGAGTTCTATGCGAGGAGGCTTGGCAGGATAGTGCTGCCCCTTGTGACATACTATGCTTTTTATCTATGGGAAAACGGACTTTTCAGAGGCCTTGGACTGTGGGAGGCTCTTGGACTCATGTTCGGAAATCTTATAGCCTGCCATACTCCCGAGACTCCGTATTACTGGCTGATCTTCGTCATCATATCCCTTTATGTGGTATTTCCCTTTTTGAGATATATGCTCAGAGATCTGCCCTACGGAGTGCTTTCTGCCATGTCGGTGCTGGCTCTTATCTGCATGACTGCGGTGTCCTTTACAGCCGTTCTCCCAGGGGCATTTTTCTTCGGCAACTTCCTTTCAGGCTGGCTGGGGGCCGCGATCCTGGGATACTTTGTTTCCCAGGGCAGATCAAGGCGCTTCGATCTCATTTTCATGCTTTCCGGTATTGCGGCTCTTTTCTTTATTGCATATATGATCATGAATGGGACGGATCTTACGGTGAGATATGCTTCCGCGGCTCCGGAGCTCTGCCTGCTTGCCATGGCTTTATTTGCCCTGACACTGCATTTTTCCCATAAGGCGGGAGGAAGGCTGAGACGGGTGCTTTCACTCATAAGCGAGCAGAGCTACGGCATGATCCTCATACACTGGTGGGTACTTTACTGGCCATTAAAGAGGATATTCGGCTTTGGAGACAGGAGCCTGGGGATCCCTCTCTGTTTTCTCTGCGCGGCGGCTTCGTTTGTCATTTCTCTTATCGCAGCCTTCGGGATAAACCGTCTTGTGATATATCCGATAGAGATATTTTTCAGATTTGTAAGAAAATCTTTTCATAAGCTTCACACTATCGCCTGATTTGTGCAGTATAATAAACGACCTGAAGGAGACTTAAAGCATATGTCAGGAAGACTTAAGCACGCGGAAAATGATATATTCCTTGAGGATGTGGAGCTGGAGCCCGGGACCCGCAGGGGAGCCCATGGAGATGAGGGCAGCAGCGAGCATCACAGCAGAGGACATAAAAGGAAAAAGAGGAGATGGCCGATAGTGCTTTTGCTCCTTGTCATAGCGGCAGTGGGAGTGCTGCTTTTCAACAATTTCCGCACCGGAAGGAACTGGACCATCGCCGTATTCGGCGTGGATTCCAGGGGAGACCAGCTGGAGGAGGGCACCCGCTCCGACGTCATCATGATAGTCAATGTCGACAGGCTCACGGGGGATGTGAAGCTCTGCTCCGTATTCAGGGATACTTACCTCAAGATAGATGAGGAGGGTACCTATAAAAAAATAAATGTGGCCTACGAACGGGGCGGGCACGAGCAGGCCATTGCGGCCCTTGAGGAAAACCTTGATATAGAGATAGATGACTATGCCACCTTCAGCTGGGGCACCGTGGCCACAGCCATAAATCTGATGGGCGGCCTGGATATAGAGATAACCGATGCAGAATTCCGGTATATCAATGCCTTCATAACCGAGACCGTGGAAGCTACCGGCATAGGCTCATATCAGCTCGACCATGCAGGCTGGAACCATCTGGACGGAGTCCAGGCCGTAGCTTACGGCCGTCTCAGGCTCATGGATACGGACTTTCAGAGAACGGCAAGGCAGCGTAAGGTGCTGAGCCTTATGCTGGATAAGGTCAGGATGGCTGATAAGACGGCGCTTATCAACATGGCAAGGGTGCTGATAGGGGAGATATCCACAAGCGTGGGCATAGATGACCTGATCCCTGTTATCGGAACAGCGGCAAGGTTCAATATACCAGAGGATGGATCCTCGGGCTTTCCGTTTTCGAGGGCTACGGAGAATATAGGCTCCCAGAACTATGTCATTCCCACCACCCTTGAGAGCAACGTGGTCATGCTGCATCAGTTCCTGTTCGGAGATGAAGACTATACCGCGCCCCAGTCCGTAAAGGATATAAGTGCAAGGATATCGGCCGACAGCGGATATTATGAGCCGGGACAGACGGCACCGGTGCCTGAGGTGGGAGGATCGGGAAGCGGACAGCAGACTGAAGCCCCTGGTGCTGCAGAGCCTCAGGAGACCGAAGCTCCGGAAGAAAGCCCGGAGGAGACGGAGAGCAGCTCTCCGGAGGAAGGTACCGAAGAGGGAGAGACTGAGACATCTGAGGATGGAGAGAGCTCTTTGGCAGAAGGAGAAACGGGTACAGAGGAGACCGGATCAACAGGGGAAGAACCTGAAAACGGGTCAGAGGATCAGGGTACTGAGGAAGTCGGATCCCCGGAGGAAGGTGACCGGGACAGAGGACCAGAGAGCGGAAATGCTCATGATAAAGAAGATGCAGCTGAGGACGGAAAAGAAGGGAATAGCGGAAGCTACGGAGATTCCCATGGAACGATCACAGGCGGCGGTCCCGGAAGCGGGGCTCCTTCCCAGCAGAGCCCGGAGAGACCGGAAGGCATGACGCCGGGCGGCAGTCCTTCGGAGGATCAGGAGTCAGAGAGTGTGACTGAATCCCTCTCGCACCTTGATAAGGATACTCCGGTAATGGGAGATGATGAAGGCGGTCCCGGGGCCGGGATGTAAGGATATTTGTATAATTTATATACTTATTTTAAGGGGAAGACGGTATTTACCGCAGTTTGGCTGTGGAAATTTTCCGGATTCCCCTTTATAATGAATGTCGGCCGGGCCTCAGGGATCGTTTTTCCGGGGCCTTTAAGATAACAGTGATTTTATTTGAAAGGGAAAATACATGATATCCACATCTAATCTGACATTCAGGGTCGGAAAGAAGGCCCTGTTCGAGGACGTCAATATCAAATTCACAGAGGGCAACTGCTATGGACTCATAGGAGCCAACGGAGCAGGAAAGTCCACCTTTCTGAAGATACTTTCAGGACAGCTGGAGCCTACTTCGGGTGAGGTGGTCATCTCCAAGAACCAGAGGCTGTCCTTCCTGGAGCAGGATCAGTTCAAGTATGATGATTATACTGTCCTTGACACGGTCATCATGGGCAACAAAAGGCTTTATGACATCATGAAGGAAAAGGATGCCATCTATGCAAAGGAGGATTTCTCTGATGAGGACGGCATAAAGGCAGCGGAGCTGGAGGCGGAGTTTGCGGAGCTGGGAGGCTGGGAGGCTGATTCTGACGCAGCCTCGCTTCTGGAAGGTCTTGGCGTATCCGTGGAGCATCATTACGACATGATGGGCAGTCTGCCCGGTCCCCTCAAGGTAAAGGTGCTGCTGGCAAAGGCCCTTTTCGGTAATCCTGACATCCTTCTTCTGGACGAGCCCACGAACCATCTGGATCTGGATGCCATAGCCTGGCTTGAGGAGTTCCTTATAAACTTTGACAATACGGTCATCACCGTATCCCATGACAGGTATTTCCTGAATAAGGTTTGTACCTCCATAGCTGACATAGACTACGGTAAGATACAGCTCTATGCCGGAAACTATGATTTCTGGGTAGAGTCTTCACAGCTGATGATTAGGCAGATGAAGGAGGCCAACAGAAAGAAGGAGGAGCAGATAAAGGAACTGAAGGAATTCATCGCCCGCTTCTCCGCCAATGCCTCAAAGTCCAGACAGGCTACCTCCCGTAAGCGTGCCCTTGAGAAGATAGAGCTTGAGGAGATAAAGCCCTCCAGCCGTAAATATCCCTACATAGATTTCAAACCCAACAGGGAGATCGGAAATGAGGTGCTCACCGTCTCCAATCTTTCCAAGACCATAGACGGGGTGAAGGTGCTGGACAATATCAGCTTCATCCTGGGCAGGGAAGACAAGGTGGCTCTAGTAGGACCCAATGAGCTGGCGAAGACCACCCTCTTTAAGATACTTATGGGAGAGATGGAGCCGGATGAGGGAGATTATAAGTGGGGCATCACCACCTCCCAGGCTTATTTCCCCAAGGATAACAGCCATGAGTTTGACTCCGAGGACACCATATATGAGTGGCTGATGCAGTACAGCCCCGAGAAGGATGTGACCTATGTGAGAGGCTTCCTCGGAAGGATGCTCTTTGCAGGCGATGACGGCATGAAGCATGTCAATGTCCTTTCCGGAGGAGAGAGGGTGCGCTGCATGCTTTCAAAGATGATGATAAGCGGCTCGAATGTGCTGATACTGGATGAGCCCACGGACCATCTGGACATGGAATCCATATCAGCCCTCAACAATGCCCTCATAAAGTTCCCGGGTGTACTCATATTTTCATCCAGGGACCATCAGGTGGTGGAGACCACGGCCAACCGTATCATGGAGATCCGTGACGGCAGGCTGATAGACAAGATGACCACCTATGACGAGTATCTTGCAGCTGACGAGCAGGCAAGAAAGAGCTTCACATTCACCCTTACGGGAGATGATGCAAACGACAACTAAATCTGATCATTCAGATGATACGCCCTTCGGCATGATGACAGCTGACCTTCTTACCGGTTTATCCGGCAAAAAGATGGATCATATGCCGGAGGGCATTTTTATGCCCCTTTGGCAGGCTTCTTTATATCCCTTCTGCCTGCCGTTTTATGTCCTGTTCGGCCTCCTGCACATAGGATCGGCCTTTTGATACTGCTTATTTGTGAAAGTCATATAAATCTTATCCCCTCTTTTTGTAGAAGACTTTCAGGTTTTGTGTTATATT
>CALWMV010000024.1 GCA_944382125.1 uncultured Lachnospiraceae bacterium | reverse complement strand
GATGAGATAATAAAACTAATTTACATAAGCATGCAAATATAAAGGCAGGATGATAGGGAAGGATGAGATATAATAATATCTGCAGAGGACATTTTCTGAAGCGGCTCAATCGCTTTACGGCCCGGGTCGAGATAGATGGCCTTACGGAAACCGTCCATGTCAAAAATACAGGCAGGCTCAGGGAGCTTCTTATACCTGGAGCCGATATCATACTGAGCAGGGCGGATAATACGGAGCGGAAAACAGCCTATGATCTTATAGCCGTATATAAGCCGGGACTCGGCCTTGTCAATATAGACAGCCAGGCTCCGAACCATGTGGTGCGGGAGTGGCTTTCAAAGCAGAAATTTACGCTTATCAGGCCGGAGTATACCTACGGGAGCTCAAGGCTGGATTTTTATATGGAACGGGGAAGTGAAAGGTATCTGATGGAGGTAAAGGGCTGTACTCTGGAAGTGGACGGGACGGGGTATTTTCCGGACGCTCCCACTGAGAGGGGCATAAAGCACCTGCATGAGCTTTCAGAGGCCTCCAGAGAAGGCTGCAGGGCCTGTATAGCCTTTGTCATAGCCATGTCGGGAGTGGATAAGGTGCTGCCCAACATAGAGACCTCACCGGAGTTTGGAGAGGCCCTTAAGGAAGCGGAGGATGCCGGGGTTAGAGTGCTTTATCTTCCCTGCATAGTTGAGGAAGATGAGATAAATATAGACGCAGAGAAAGCCGAGGAAATAAATGGGAGGATATGGTAAAAGGAGAAAACCAGGATGTATAAGGTGCGCATAACTGCCATGAGGATCGCCTGCTACAGGGATCTGATGGAAGAATACGAAAACCCTATGGAGCATGCCTGCGATATGAAGGAGGGGCAGGTATTCGTCGCGGATGGCTGGAAAAAGCCCGAGGGCTTCTGTGACAGTGCCTGGAACAGCATCTCTCCCTTTGTGATGACGCTGGCATACGGAGGAGAGGGTATCTATGAGGGCTGGATGAAAAACAAAAGATCAGCCATGATATCCTGCAATGATGGCTTCAGACCGGTGAGCTTCCTGTTGGAGGCGATCGAGTGAGAAAACAAATGACCGAAAGCCTCATCTATGAGATCCTTTCAGCAGTTGAAGAGATACCCTGTGGCAGGGTAGCGAGCTACGGACAGATCGCAAGACTGATAGGCAGGGACAGAAACTCAAGACTGGTAGGAAAGGTGCTGAGCCTGTCACAGTTTTATGGAGACTACCCCTGCCACAGAGTAGTAAACCATGCGGGCAGGACGGCCCCGGGCTGGCATGAGCAGAGACAGCTTCTTGAGGATGAGGGCGTAGAATTTAAGGACAACGGCTGCGTGGACATGAAGAGATTCCAGTGGGAGGAATAGGCCCATGGATTCGGCAGCGATGGATTATGGCGATAATAACTGAGATAAAAGACAACAAGCAGGCCTTCATGCCCCTGCTCCTGATAGGCGATGAGCAGGAGAGCATGATATACAGATATCTTGAGAGATGCAGGCTTTTTGCCCTTTATGATGAAGGCCTTAAGGCAGTGTGTGCAGTGACGGATGAAGGAGAAGGGATACTTGAGATCAAAAATCTGGCTGTAGCTCCCGGATATCAGAGAAGGGGCTATGGAAGGAGGATGATCGAGCACATATGTGATATCTTCCGTAAGGATCACATCCTTATACAGGCAGGCACGGGAGATAGCCCTGAGACTCTGCCCTTCTATGAGAACTGCGGGTTTGAAAGGGCATTTTCAGTAAAGGATTTTTTTACGGACAATTATGACCATCCGATATTTGAAGGCGGAAAACAGCTTCGTGATATGATATACTTGAGACGGAGACTTTGAACATAAAAGGAGACGGATATATGGATAAGAGGATGATAGGAGTTCAGCTTGCAGATCTTACGAAGGAGAGGGAGGAAAGACTCAGGAAGGCTGTAAGTGATAAGGGCTTTGAGATGAAGGTGCTTCAGAAGGGCAGCGGCTACGATCCCATGGAGCTTTCCGACTGCGAGATACTTTTCGGCAATTTCCCTCCCTCAGAGCTTAAGCTTGCGAAGGAGCTCAGATGGCATGCCACAGCCTCTGCCGGGATAGATCAGTATGTGGATGAAAGCATCTACGACCATGAGGGGATACTTCTTACCAATTCCAGCGGCGCATACGGTGTAGCCATAGCAGAGCATATGCTTACGGTGGCTCTTATGCTGCTTCGCCGCATGAGGGGCTATGAGGAGGGACAGCGCAGGAAGGAATGGAAGTACCTCGGTAAGATCGGTTCCATATACGGAAGCACTGTCACTGCCATTGGCATAGGCGATATCGGAAGCAATTTTGCAAAGAGATGTCAGGCCCTCGGAGCAAGGGTGATAGGCGTAAAACGAAGCCCCTCGGAAAAGCCTGACTATCTCGATGAGCTTTATCTTACCGGAGATATGGCCAGGGCGGTGAAGGACGCTGACATAGTGGCCCTTTCCCTTCCCGGAACTGATGAGACAAAGCATGTATTCGGCAAGGAGGAGTTTGCTGCCATGAAGGAAGGGGCTATATTCATAAATGTGGGCCGCGGCAGGACCATAGATCAGGATGCCCTCATAGAGGCTCTGCAGAGCGGAAAGCTTGGCGGCGCTGCTCTTGACGTGACTGAGCCTGAGCCTCTGCCTTCGGACTGCCCTCTCTGGGAGATGGAAAACGTCATCATCACTCCACACATCTCCGGCAATGATTCCCTGGATCATACCACTGAGATGATAATAGATATGTTTATTGAAGATCTTGAAAGATACAGAAAGGGAGAGGAGCTTAAAAACACGGCCAGCAGGAAACGGGGATATTAAACCATTTCAGATTTCCGGCCTTTGAAAGTAAAGTTATTTCACCAAGGGAAGAACCAGATATATATTGTTTGCCGAAGATAAAATCGTTTATAATGATGTAAATACCCGGATCCCGGCCATATACTGAGCCGGAGGGATACCGCGGACCATATATCATGCCAAGGCTCGCAGCCTGCATAAAAGGAGCTTATGACATGCAGCAAAAGAGAGCCGGAGGTGCAGAGAACGGAGGTTATTATTATGGAAAGCTTTAAGTATGTTATCAAGGATGAGCTTGGACTTCATGCACGTCCCGCAGGACTTCTTGTCAAGGAGGCTCAGAAGATGGACTCCAAGATCACTCTTAAGAAGGGCGGAGCTGAGGCTGATCTTAAGAAGATATTTGCCATCATGAAGCTTTGCGTAAAGCAGGGTGATGAGGTCGAGATAACCGTTGACGGCGGAGCAGAGCAGGAGAACTGCGAGTTCATAAAGAAGTTCTTTGAGGAGCATTTCTGATACAGGTAATAGCATTATGAAGGTTTTAAAAGGCAAATCTATTTTCAAGGGTATAGCCATAGGCAGGATCGCGGTATATAAGAAGCAGGACCTTGCCGTTAAGAGAGAGCATATAGATGATGTACAAGCTGAATTTGCCAGGTTCGAGGAAGCAAGACAGAAGGCCATAGATGATCTTCAGAAGCTCATCGACAAGGCTTCAGCCGAGGTGGGAGAGGCCGGCGCAGCCGTCCTTGAGGTACACCAGATGATGCTGGATGATGAAGACTATATAGATTCCGTCAGGAATATCATCGACAGCGAGCTTGTCAATGCAGAATATGCCGTTGCTACCACGGGAGACAATTTCTCCGAGATGTTCGCATCCATGGATGATGACTACATGAAGGCCAGGGCCCTTGATGTAAAGGATATCTCTGAGAGACTCATCAAGGTCCTCAAGGGCTATGAGGACAATGGCATCGCAGGCGAGGATCCTGTCATCATAGTTGCTGATGATCTCGGACCTTCAGAGACGGTGCAGCTGGACAGGGACAAGGTGTTGTCCTTCGTTACCAGACACGGATCCAGCAATTCCCATACTGCCATCCTTGCCAGGACCATGAATATCCCTGCCCTTATAGAGATCGACTATGAGGACTCCATGGACGGTGTCATGGGCATAGTGGACGGTCAGTCCGGAGAGTTCATCGTGGAACCTGATGAGGAAACTGAGGCAAAGTACAGAAAGCTCCTTCAGGATGAGATCGAGAACAGGGAGATGCTCAAGGAGCTTAAGGATAAGGCGACTGTTACAAAGTCAGGAAGGAAGCTCAATCTTTATGCCAATATCGGAGGCATCAAGGATCTGGCAAGTGTCCTTCAGAATGATGCTGAGGGCATCGGACTTTTCCGCTCGGAGTTCCTTTATCTTGCTGACAATGATTATCCCAGCGAGGAGGAGCAGTTCCAGGCGTATAAGACAGTGGCCCAGAACATGGCAGGAAAGAAGGTCATCATCAGGACCATGGATATCGGAGCCGATAAGCAGATAGATTATTTCGGACTTGACCATGAGGAAAACCCGGCCCTTGGCTACAGGGCCATACGTATCTGCCTTGACAGGCCTGAGATATTCAAGACACAGCTCCGTGCCATTTTCCGTGCAGCCATGTACGGCAATATAGCCATCATGTATCCGATGATCACATCTCTTTCAGAGATAAAGAGGATCAAGGCCATAGTGGAAGAGGTCAAGCAGGAGCTTAAGGATCAGGGAGTTCCCTTCAGGGAGGATGTGGAGCAGGGCATCATGATAGAGACCCCTGCGGCAGCAGTGATCTCAGATCTGCTGGCTCCGGAGGTGGATTTCTTCAGCATAGGAACCAATGACCTGACCCAGTATACTCTGGCCATCGACAGGCAGAATGCAAAGCTGGATGAGTTCTATGACGCTCATCATGAGGCAGTGCTGAGACTTATAAAGCTGGTAGTTGATAATTCCCATAAGGCGGGGATCTGGACCGGTATCTGCGGAGAGCTTGGTGCAGACACGAGCCTTACCGAGACCTTTGTGAAGATGGGAGTGGATGAGCTTTCGGTATCACCCTCATTCATACTTCCCATCAGAAAGATAGTCAGAAATATGGATTAAAGCCCTAAAATGTATGTATTGAAGGGAGGAGCCCATGAGAGACATAGATTACCTTAGACTCCTTTCGGAGAAATTCCCGAATCGCAGAAAGTGTCTTTCCGAGATAATCAACCTCAATGCCATACTCGGACTTCCGAAGGGGACGGAATACTTCTTTTCGGACATCCATGGGGAAGACCGCGCCTTCATACATCTCCTGCGTTCATCTTCAGGTATCATAAGAGATAAGATCGATGAGATCTTCGAGGATGAGCTTTCCGAGGAGGAAAGACGGGAGCTGGCTCATCTTATCTACTACCCCAGACGAGAACTGGAGAACAAAGGACTTTCCTGGGGTGCCCTTTATGCCTGGCAGAAAAAAGAGATATACAGGCTTATAAAGGTGTGCCGTCTTGTGTCAAGAAAGTACACCAGATCCAAGGTCAGGAAGAAGATGCCCTCGGACTATGCCTATATACTTGATGAGATGCTGCATACCGACGAGGCAGAGACGGATAAGCAGGTTTATTTCGAGAGCATAATTGATACCATCGTTGAAAATGAGGCCGCAAATTCCTTTATAGAGGAGCTTTGCGACCTCATTCATAATCTTACGATAGATTCTCTGCACATAATCGGCGATATTTTCGACCGCGGCCCAAGGGCTGATCTGGTCATGGAAGAGCTCATGCGCTACGGCGATGTGGATATCCAGTGGGGAAATCATGACATAGACTGGATGGGAGCTGCCTGCGGCAATGAGGCCTGCATATGCAACGTGCTTCGAGTAGCTCTGGGATACAACAGCTTTGACGTGCTGGAGGACGGTTACGGCATAAATCTGAGAGCCCTTTCCATGTTCGCTGAAAATGTCTATAAGGATGATCCCTGCAAGCGCTTCATGCCCCATCTGCTGGATGAAAATGTCTATGACAAGGTGACGCCGGAGCTTGCCGCAAAGATGCAGAAGGCCATAACCATCATCCAGTTCAAGTATGAGGGAAAGCTGATAAAGCGTCACCCTGAATACCGCATGAAGGACAGGCTTTTCCTGGATAAGATAGACTTTGAAAGGAATACGGTCATGGCCTATGGAAAGGAATATCCTCTCCTGGACAGTAACTTCCCTACCGTGGACAGTGCCGATCCCTATAAGCTGACCGAAGAGGAGCAGAAGCTGATGGATACCCTCAGGGCCTCCTTCATGCACAGTGCTCTGCTCAGGAAGCACATAGGCTTTCTTTATTCCCATGGATCCATATACAAGAGCCATAACGGAAATCTGCTCTATCATGGTTGCATCCCCATGACCGACGACGGAGAGTTCATGAGTGCCGAGTTCAACGGCATGAAGCTTTTCGGGAAGAGCCTTATGGACTTCCTGAACGGCAGGATCAGGGATGCCTATTTCCTTTCTGAGGATGATCCCGGAAAGCAGGATGTAGTTGATCTGATGTGGTATCTGTGGTGCGGAAGGGTCTCACCCCTTTTCGGAAAGGATAAGATGGCCACCTTTGAGTCCATTTTTATAGGAGATGCAGACCTGAAAAAGGAGAGGATGAATGCCTATTATCCCCTCAGCAGGGACGTAAAGACAGTGGATAAGATCCTGCGGGAATTCGGGCTCAGCACAGAGCATGGCCATATAGTAAACGGACATGTGCCTGTCAAGAGACTGGAGGGGGAGCTGCCCTATAAGGCTGATGGCAAGCTGTTCATGATAGACGGCGGCCTGTCCAAATCTTATCAGAAAAAGACCGGCATAGCCGGATACACTCTCATATATAATTCCCAGTCCATAGCCCTTGCCGAACATAAGCCCTTTGTGGAGGGTGAGGAATCCACTCCCAGGGTTGAGGTGGTGGAGCACATGGATCCCAGGGTAAGGGTGAAGGATACGGATAACGGAAAGGTCCTTCAGGCCCAGATACGGGACCTCAAGGAGCTCCTTGCTGCCTACCGTGAGGGCCGCATAAAGGAAAATTGAGAGAAGAGATCTGGGGCCGGAAAATAAAGAGACAGGACAATAAAAGCCTCAGGATATACAGGACTCGATAAAGGATCCAATCAAAAAACAGGACCAGGCAGAACAAAGAAATAAAAAAGGACAAGGCTTAAATTTTCACCTTGTCCTTTTTTATCAGTTATAGGATGCTCCGTCAGTCCTCCTCAGATTGGAGTCTATCAGCTTATTGAAGCCTATGAAGCCGCTGTCGTTCTGGGGCACCTTTGTGGAGAGGGCCTCATACATGGTCTCCACCTTGGCGTCCATATTGTCAGCCAGACTGAGCACCATGGCCTCGATAAGGGCGGGCTTTTTGGGTGATCCGTATTCAAGCTCCCCGTGATGGGAGAGTATCATGTGGACGAGTTCATTGCGGAGCCTTTCAGGGAAGCCGTCGATGGAAGCAATGTGTTCCTCCGCCATGCGGGCTCCTATGATGATATGGCCCAGGAGCTGGCCCTCATCGGTATAATCATTCTGAGGAAAGGGAGAAAGCTCGCTGGTCTTTCCTATATCGTGGAGCAGAGCTCCTGTGATGAGCAGATCCCTGTCGATGAAGGGATAATGGCCTGCTATCATGCTGCAGAGCTGGGCTACGCTGAGAGTGTGCTCCAGAAGCCCTCCGATGAAGCCGTGGTGTACGGATTTGGCTGCGCTGTGGGATTTGAAGCGCCTTGCAAAGGCCTTGTCATCGATAAAGAAGCTCATGAGGAGCTGCTTTAAGTAAAGGTTCTTTACGGATGCGATCAGATCCCGAAGCTCCTTATACATATCATCGATATTTTTGGAGCTTATGGGGAAATAATCCGCCTGGTCATAGCTGCCCTCGGGGGCCTTCTGTATGCGCTGGATATTGAGCTGATTGGCATTGTTGAATACTGTGACATTGCCTTCCACATACACATAGTCCATGGCGTCAAAATCCCTGATGCCGGGGCTGTGCAGATCCCAGATCTTGGATTCGATCTGTCCGGTCTTGTCCTGAAGCACCAGATTCCCGTATTCCTTGCCATTCTTCGTAAGAGCTATGGTCTTCTGCTTACAGAGATAGACATCGCTGACATGCATGCCATCCCTGAGCTTGTCTATATATTTCATATTTTTCCTTCCTGTTTTTAAGACTTATTCCGGACAATTATATCCTAAACTTGAAAAATATGCTACACTAATGAGGCGCAGCTTTTATAAGCGGCGGATCATATAATTTCAATGATGATTTTTAAGAGGTAATGCTATGAGGATGGTCATACAGAGGGTCAATGAAGCCTCGGTAAGCGTGGACGGCAATATAGTGGGAAGCATCGGAAAGGGCTTTCTGGTGCTGCTTGGCATATCCCAGACCGACAATGAGGAGATAGCCTCCCGCATGGTAAAGAAGCTCTGCGGGCTGCGCATTTTCAGTGATCAGGAGGGAAAGACCAATCTTGCCCTTTCGGACGTGGGTGGGGAGCTGCTGATCATTTCCCAGTTTACTCTTTATGCAGATTGCCATAAGGGCAACAGGCCAAGCTTCGTCCATGCCGGGACACCGGACATGGCAGAGCCTTTATATGAGTTCGTGCTTTCAGAGGCACGCAGATATGTGGACAAGGTGGAAAAGGGAGTATTCGGAGCTGAGATGAAGGTCTCACTGGTTAATGACGGCCCCTTTACCATCATTTATGATTCCAGGGAGATGTTCGGAGCATAGGAGGGACTTATGACGGATCTCAATGAACAGGGAAGGCATGCGAAGAAGGCGGCCTATGAGCTTGGGATGGCAGGATCAGCAAAAAAGGACAGGGCCCTTTCGGAGATAGCAGCCGTACTTACGGAGAAGGCAGATGAGTGGCTCTCTGCAAATGCCGAAGATCTGAAGGCAGCGGAGGCTTCCGGTATGAGGAGTTCCATGCTGGACAGGCTCAGGCTCACAAGGGAGCGCATAGACGGGATAGTTAAGGGCGTGCTTCAGGTCAGGGAACTGCCTGATCCCATAGGTCATGTGGACTGCATGGACCAGAGGCCCAACGGGCTTATAATCGGAAAGAAGAGAGTGCCCCTCGGAGTGATAGGCATCATATATGAGGCAAGGCCCAATGTGACAGTGGATGCCGCGGTGCTCTGTCTTAAGTCCGGAAATGTATGCATACTCAGGGGAGGAAAGGAAGCCATCCATTCCAATATGTGTGCGGTTAGGCTGATGAGGGAGGCCCTTAAGAAAGCCGGACTTCCCGAGGACTGCGTGAGCCTTATAGAGGACACCTCAAGGGCATCTGCCGAGGCCCTCATGCACCTTGATGAATACGTGGACGTGCTTATCCCGAGAGGCGGAGCAGGGCTCATAAGGACCGTGGCAAAGGAGGCCAGCGTGCCTGTTATCCGCACGGGAGAGGGTGTATGCCACATCTATGTGGACGATGAGGCAGACCTTGATATGGCGGCGGATATACTTTATAATGCCAAATGCTCAAGGCCTTCGGTGTGCAATGCCGCAGAATGTGTGCTTATAAATGAAAGGGTGGAGGAGGCCTTCCTTAAAAAGGCGGTACCCCTTCTTGACAAGGATAAGGTGGAGCTTCGCTGCGATGAAAAAGCCCTTGCGATAGTGGGAAATAGGGGAACGGCTGCAGCGGAGGAGGACTGGGATGCGGAGTATGACGATTACATACTTGCAGTCCGCACGGTGAAAGATATGGATGAAGCCATAGATTTCATAAATCGCCATGGCACCTCCCATTCCGAGGCCATAATCACTGACAATTATTTCAAGGCTCAGGAATTCCTTGAGAGGGTGGATGCAGCAGCAGTCTATGTCAATGCCTCCACAAGATTCACGGATGGCTTTGAGTTCGGGCTTGGCGCCGAGATAGGCATATCCACTCAGAAGCTCCATGCAAGGGGACCCATGGGACTCCAGGAGCTTACGACGATAAAATACATAATATATGGAAAAGGACAGGTCAGATAAGACTCATATGGACAGTAAGGAACATCAGCGCATAGTAGTAAAGGTAGGAACATCCACTCTGACACACAATTCAGGGGCAGTGGATCTTCGGAGCATGGAGCATCTTGTAAGGCTGCTTTCGGATCTTCGGGGCATGGGACATGAGGTGATACTTGTATCCTCGGGAGCCATAGCCGTGGGCACCGAGAAGATGAATCTTCCGGAGAGACCGAAGGAGCTTCGTATGAAGCAGGCGGCAGCCTCAGTGGGACAGTGCCAGATGATGGCCATGTATGACAGATTCTTTTCCGAGTATAATCAGTCGGTGGGACAGATACTGCTTACGGGAGATGACGTTGAGGATGAGTCCAGGGCAAGACATCTTTCCAATACCCTGTCAGCCCTGCTTGAGATGGGCATAATCCCCATCATCAATGAAAATGACTCTATCTCCTCTGCGGAGATAGAGACAGAGACCCATAAGGTCCTGGGCGACAATGACAGGCTTTCTGCCATAGTTGCAAAGTTCTGCCATGCGGATCTTCTTATACTTTTATCCGATATAGAGGGACTTTATGATGCCAATCCCAAGACCCATCCCGAGGCAAAGCTCATCCACAAGGTACATGAGCTCACCCCTGAGATCATGGAGATGGCAGGAGCAGCAGGAAGCTGGAGAGGTACCGGAGGCATGGTGACGAAGCTCTATGCAGCCAAGATAGCCATGGAAAACGGCGTGGATATGGTCATAACCAACGGCAAAAAACTCAAGAATGTTTATGATATAGTAGAAAATAAGGATGTCGGAACAAGATTTTATGCCATACGCGCATAAATGTCTGGATGTTGAGGGCAATAGGCAGAATCAAGCCAACTGAATATCAGATATTCAGATAAAAACAGCATCATATCAGCCCGGCCATAAGGCCGCTGTGCATGGAATAGTTTCCGAAATTGCGGATCAGAAGCTCGAGCCTTTCCTGCTTCTGATCTTTTTTGCTTTCAAGATAGCTGTCCAGTAGCAGATAGCATTCGTGGAGCTTCATATCCACCTTTTCCAGAAGCTCCTCAAAGGACTCATCAGAAAGCATGCTCTTATCCCAGGGATTGACCCAGATCTCATGATCCGTATTGAGGGCCCAGCGAAGATCGGATACATTGTCGGTGACCAGCTTGCTGGAAGCCAGGGGCTGCATGCGGAGGGCAGACTCAAAAAAGCCTATCTTTTTCTTTTTCTTCTCTTTTGGATCGGCGAGGGCTTTGAGACCCAGCTTCATCGCATAGATGGAGCGGCTGACCACGCCTGTGGTTATGCTGAAGGTGTTGCCGTAACGCTCGGGATAATAGGTCTCATTTATCGTATCGCAGAGAAATACCGAGAGGAAGGCCTTTTCCCTCTGATCCAGGGAAAAGGCCGTCGCCTGATCAAATTCGGAAGGCTTCTGCTGGCGGTAGCCCTGAAGCAGGATGGCATCGATATCATTTTCCAGCTGACAATGAAGGCCGGTGGCGGTGCGCCTTACCTTGCCCTTCTTTTTCGGGTCATAGCCTATGCGGCCATAGACATAGGGATGCATGATGGCATCAGCTATGCAGTGGCTCATATAACCGGCAGCGTAGGCGATGGCCATCTCCCTTGAAGAACTATCATCGGTCTTATCGGCAAAGAGCAGCATGGATTCCACAAATTCACTTATATGGAATTCGTGCATCTGGATGCCGATATTTTTATGGCCCCTGTGACGGAGCAGGACAGCATTATAAAAAAACAGGTCCGGTCCCTGTGCTCCCAGATGATATACGCTTGGGTTCCTGCCTATGATCTCCTTAAGTCTGCAGTCGGGAAGATTATAAAAACCCTCCTGGCCTATTATGTAATGGGTCGTAAATCCTGGCATGTCTGCTTCCTGATATACTCAAATATTAAATAAATCTGACGATTTTATACGATGTGAAAATAAGCTGGTGCAGTATGTTATAATTGACTACAGTTACAAGGCTATTATATCAGATAAAAACTTTTATGAGGTATAGATATTTATGAAAAGAAGATTGATATTGGGAGCAGCTGCTGCGATGCTCAGCATACTGGGGGCAGCAACGGCATATGCCGCAGTTGAGGGCATAAACGGAGGACCGGGAGTCATGATGGAGGAGAATATGGCAGAGCAGACAGCAGATACCATGAAGGGAAACAGCACTGAGAAACTTACGGATAAGGACAGCCAGACTCCGGAACAGACAGCTTTGGCGGAAGGTCCTGTCACTGCCTTCGGCACTGATGTATCAAGGATAGATATCCCTGAGGACGCGGAGGTCCTGGTCATAGTTGAGGGCTCAGGTCTGGATGCAGCGGTAAGCGCATATACGAAGGATACCGAAGCAGGAGCCTGGGAGCTTCTTGACTTTACTTCCGAGGGAAAGCTGGGACGGAAGGGCCTTGGCAAGGAGGTCGAGGGAGATGAAAAGACCCCCATGGGCATATTTAAAATGAACACACCCTTCGGCATAAAAGATGCACTGGAAGGCTTCCCTGATAACTACATCAAGGTCACATCGGATCTTTACTGGAACGGAGATTCTGATTCAGAACTCTATAACAGACTGGTAAGCACAAATACTTATGATGACTTCAATAAGTCAAAGTCAGAGCATCTGATAGACTATGCCGGTTATTACAACTATTGTATAGACACGGGATATAATCCCGAGGGTACGCCTCACAGAGGATCGGCCCTCTTCCTTCATTGCTCCATGGGGATCAACACCGGAGGCTGCATAGCCATACCCGAGGAGACGATGATACAGATACTGAAGGGATATAAGGAAGGAAAGACCTATATAGCCATAGGCGATGTGACAGACATGCAGAAGCTTTACAGAGCTTCCGAAGAAGCATAAAGGATCACAGAAGATTTAACTTATCACAGGAAACATGATCGGGCGGAGGATCGACCTCCGCCCTGTTTTTTGCTCAATAGCCACTCTGCTTGAGAAGATACTGCGGATATACCGGCTCGTCCCGCTTTGACAAAGCACTGCGGATATACGGGAGAGTCTTACCTATCCGTATAATAAAAAATCCCCCATAAATGGGAGGAACCCTGGTGACATATCACCAGGGCAGTATTATGAAAAAATCTTATTAGCATTGCATTGCAGCCTTCGCTGTTACATCTTGAGTATAAAAATCAAAGATGTCCTGAATATTATCTTCCGGTTAAAAGATTTTGAAAGGATTGTAAACGAAATGTGAACGGGAGCGCAGAAGATATAAGTATCCTGATAGTCGCAGGAACCATAAGCTGAATGAGTCAGATCGGCCATTAAGTATGCTATTTACTTAGGACTTTGTCTTGTATTTTCTTCGCTAAACTGATATTATATAGGCGGTTAGTAATGACCAGAAAAAGGTAAAAGATCTATGAGTTCACCGAGCCCTACGCCGGTGAGAAAGGAGCTATTTTTATGAATTACCTTGAGATAGAGAAGGTCATAGGCAGAGAGATCATCGACTCCAGAGGAAATCCTACCGTAGAGGCTGAGGTTTATCTTACCTGCGGAGCTATCGGCAGAGCAGCTGCTCCCAGCGGAGCTTCAACAGGTGAGTTCGAGGCACTTGAGCTTCGTGACGGTGACAAGAGCCGTTTCGGAGGAAAGGGTGTTTCCAAGGCAGTTGAGAACATCAACACCGTTATCAATGACGTACTTGTAGGCATGGATGCCTCCAACACATATGCCGTAGATAAGGCTATGATCGAGGCTGACGGCACAAAGGACAAGTCAAAGCTCGGAGCTAACGCTATCCTTGCTGTATCCATCGCAGCAGCAAAGGCAGCAGCAGACGCTCTTGATATCCCTCTTTATCGTTTCCTCGGCGGCGTAAACGGCAATCGTATGCCCGTTCCCATGATGAACATCCTCAACGGCGGTGCTCATGCAGCTAATACCGTAGACGTTCAGGAGTTCATGATCATGCCTGCAGGTGCTCCTTCATTCAAGGAAGGTCTCAGATGGTGTACAGAAGTATTCCATGCTCTTCAGGCTCTTCTTAAGAGCAGAGGACTTGCTACTTCCGTAGGTGACGAGGGCGGATTCGCTCCCGACCTTGCTTCTGATGAGGAGGCTATCGAGTGCATTCTTGAGGCTATAAAGAAGGCCGGCTATGAGCCCGGCAAGGATTTCGTTCTTGCTATGGACGCTGCTTCATCTGAGTGGAAGGGCGAGAAGAAGGGTGAGTACGTACTTCCCAAGTGCGGAAAGAAGTTCACTTCTGCAGAGCTTGTTCAGCACTGGAAGGAGCTTGTTGAGAAGTATCCCATCTACTCCATCGAGGATGGCCTTGATGAGGAAGACTGGGAGGGATGGCAGATCCTTACCAAGGAGCTTGGCGGAAAGGTTCAGCTCGTTGGTGATGACCTCTTCGTTACCAACACAGAGAGACTTTCAAAGGGTATCTCTCTTGGCTGCGGAAACTCCATCCTTATAAAGCTTAACCAGATCGGTTCCGTATCCGAGACCATGGAGGCCATCAAGATGGCTCACAAGGCAGGATATACAGCTATCACATCCCATCGTTCAGGTGAGACCGAGGATGTTACCATCGCTGACCTTGCAGTTGCACTTAACACCTGCCAGATCAAGACCGGTGCTCCTTCAAGATCCGAGCGTGTGGCTAAGTACAACCAGCTGCTTCGCATCGAGGAAGAGCTTGGAGATGCTGCTCAGTATCCCGGATTCGGTGCATTCAACATCAAGAGATAAAAGATCAGACGTCATAAGACATAAGATCATTGAGAGAGGCTTCGGTCTCTCTCTTTTATTATATACTTTGAAAATCCTGGAAAGATGGAGTGATCATAATATAAACTTGTAGATTTGAAAGAAGAAATAAAAGAGGAGTATCCTTAGAGAAGAAAGCGGCCTTCCGGTTTGCTGTCTGCAGGCACTCAGAAGGACCGCTTTTTTGATAGGATGAACATGTTTGAGTAAAATTAACCCAGGCGCCACCGGGCACTCTCGCTCTGAAGCTCTACCATACGGCGGTAGAGGCCGCCCTGCTCTATCAGCTCCGCCGGGGTGCCCTGCTGGGCCACATGTCCGTCCTCCAGCACTACGATATGGTCAGCTCCTGCCACGGTACGCATCCGGTGGGCGATGACCAGCACCGTCTTGCCCTGAAGCAGACGGGAAAGGGCGCCCTGTACCTTTGTCTCGTTTTCCACGTCCAGGGAAGCGGTGGCCTCATCCAGCAGGACGATGGGGGCGTTCTTCAAAAGAGCCCGGGCAATGGAGATCCGCTGCCGCTCTCCGCCGGAGAGTTTAGTGCCGTTCTCGCCAATGGGCGTGTCATACCCCTGGGGGAGTCGAATCACAAATTCGTCACAGTTAGCAGCCCTTGCAGCAGCCAGCACCTCATCGTCTCTCGCGCCGCGCCTCCCAAGACGTATGTTTTCCATAACCGTATCATCAAATAGAACGACATCCTGGAACACCATAGAGTAGTCGGTAAGAAGCACTTCCGGGTCCACCGTTGATATATCCACTCCGCCCACGGTAATACGGCCGGCCGTAATATCCCACAGGCGGGCGGCCAGACGCGCACAGGTGCTTTTGCCGGAGCCGGAGGGCCCCACCAGAGCTGTGACTTCTCCCTCTTTCGCAGTGAAGCTCACATCCCGAAGTACCTGTTTTTTGTCATAGGCAAAGCCAACATGTTCAAATACGATGTCATGGCCCTTTGGCTGAAAAGTATCAGCCCCCGCTGCGATGGGGGTCTCATAGATCTCATTGATGCGGTCGGCAGACACCTGGGATACAAGCATCTCTGCGATGAGGGCCAGGCTCTGGTCAAAGGGGGCGTACACGCGAGTAATGACCAGCAGGAACAGGAACAACAGCATGAAGTCGATCTGCCCGGACAAGATCAGGTTTGCCCCTGTCAGGATGGTAGTCGCTACGCCCAGGCGCATGATCACGCTGGCGGCGTTTACGAACAGTCCGGTGGTGAGTTCACCCCGGATGGTGACTTTTTCGTGCTGGTCGATCTTCTCATAGAGGCCGGTCAGATACCGCTCCTCCTGGTTGGCGGCCCGGATCTCCCGGACGTTCTCCAGTGCCTCCTGGATGCCGTCGGAAACCCGAAGAGCGGCTTTTTTTGTTGCCTCGGAACTCCGGGCCGCGATCTTCCGGCTTCCGAACAGCAGTCCGAAGGCCACTGGCACGCCCCACAGGCAGGCGAGCATCAGCCGCCAGTCGTAGAAGAACAGGCACACGGCGATGATAGCGGTGGAGATGTAGGCCCCGTACAGGTATCCCAGCACATGGCTCCATACATGCTCCATCCGGTTTACGTCCCCCATGATGGTTTCAGTCAAGTCCGCCAGATCCCGCTTGCCAAAGTAGCCCAGGGGCAGCTTCCGCAGCCGCTCCGCCAGGTGCAGGCGGGTGGCCTTGACCTCGCCGTATACCAGACCATAGGTAGCTTGGTACTGCTGCAGATGGGTCACAAAGGACAGCAGGATGAACCCCGCCGTCAGGGCCACCGGCAGCGCCGCTCCCGGCAGAGGCGCACCGTCTGTCAGGGTATCCATGAATGCCCCCATCAGCAGATACAGGACGCCCATGCCGCCCATGACCACCAGGTTGGTGATGACGGTCCAGAACGCGCCGCTTTTGGTATTTTTCAGCCCCTGGTCAGTCAGGGCGTATTTGCGTTGAAACTTTTTGCTGAACATTTCCCTTCCCCCTTTCTCACGGTTCACTGGTGATCTTCCACTGGATCGCCTGGTTGTAGTCCGCCCACATCCTGGCATACAGCCCGCCGGCGGCGGTCAGCTCTTCGTGCGTGCCCTGTTCCACCACGCGCCCCTGGTCCAGGACGAGGAGCTTATCCGCCCCCACCACCGTGGACAGACGGTGCGCGATCATGATAACGGTGCGGTCCTTCGTCAGCTGGGCGAAGGCTTTTTGGATCAGGGCCTCGTTCTCCGGGTCGGCAAAGGCGGTAGCCTCGTCCAGCACCACGATGGGGGCGTCTTTCAAAATAGCCCTGGCCAGGGCGATGCGCTGCTGTTCTCCGCCGGAGAGGTAGGTGCCCTCGGTGCCGATCATCGTGTCCATGCCCTGGGGCAGCTTCTCCAGGATATCTCCGCATTG
>CALWMV010000023.1 GCA_944382125.1 uncultured Lachnospiraceae bacterium | reverse complement strand
TCTCCCCGCTCAGCCCACCCCAAGGGCTGCTCTCATCACGCCGTTTTCTATCCTTCCTGCAGCTATACGGCCCTTGAGTATAATATCTATGTCTGATCCGGGCTCCGGCTCATCACAGCATATATACTCAAGCTTCAGCGTCCTTACATCCGCATCCTCAGTCTCAGAGGGAAGGAGCCTGGTCTTATAGAAGGGCTCCGCTGAAGGCTGGCAGTCATAGTCTATCCCCTTTATCTCCTCAGGAGAAAGAGCCGGGATATTGATATTCCAGAGCTCATAGGGCTTTATCTCCGTCCCCAGTATATGCTCGATGATCCCGGGAATGAAGACCTTTGCCGCCCTCAGATCCCTCAGCGTCTCAGCTGAAAATGCCGCCGCCCTGATACCCTGGCTCATGGCCTCGGTGGCAGCACCCACCGTTCCGGAATAAAGTATGTCCCTTCCTATATTGTAGCCCTCATTGATCCCTGTAAATACTATATCAGGCCTCCCATCACATACATAGCCCAGGGCAGCCTTCACGCAGTCCGCAGGGGTCCCTGAAAGGGCATAGGCCCTGACTCCTCCTGCCGGAAAGTCCTTCCTTTCCTGAAGCTCCAGACTTCCGAATACCGTCACATGCTGGGACATGCCGCTGCACTGAGTCATAGGAGCCACAACGGTCACTTCTCCGAACTCCCTGGCCATCTCTGCCAGGGCAGTGATCCCCGGTGAATCTATACCATCATCATTTGCTATAAGTATACGCATCCATATCCTCCCTGTCATTTTTCTGGATGATACCATCTGAGCCGATTTTTTGCCACCTATTTTTGTAAATCCTCTGTAATAAAGCTGAAAATGCCCCGGCACAGAGAGCTGCGGCTCACTGTACCGGGGCTGATCCCTGATATAAAAGGTATAAGGTCATGAAGCCTTAAAGGTATTAAAATATAAAGACCTGAATACGCCAAGTCATAAGGGCCATGTCTTAGTTTGCCTTATCTGCTATCTCCTTCTTTATGCGGTCCATGAACTCGCAAAGAGTCACTGCGCCCTCATCGCCCTGCTTCCTGGAGCGGACGGATACGGTCTTATCGTTCATATCCTTCTCGCCGACTACCAGCATGTAAGGCACCTTTTCCTTCTGGGCCTCTCTGATCTTCCAGCCCAGCTTCTCGGAACGGGTATCCACCTCGACCCTGATATGCTCGTTATCCAGCTTCTCCGCAACCTCCTTTGCATAGTCCAGGAACTTGTCGGATACGGGAAGAATCTTTACCTGTACAGGAGCCACCCAGGTGGGGAAAGCTCCCGCATAGTGCTCGGTAAGTATGCCGATGAATCTCTCGATGGATCCATAGAGCACTCTGTGTATCATGATGGGCCTGTGCTTCTCGCCGTCGGCTCCCATGTACTCAAGTTCAAATCTCTGAGGAAGCTGGAAGTCAAGCTGTATCGTTCCGCACTGCCACTCACGTCCTATGGCATCTATCAGATGGAAATCGATCTTGGGACCGTAAAATGCGCCGTCGCCCTCATTGATCTTATAATCTATGCCGGCCTTGTCAAGGGCTGCCTTAAGGCCGTTTTCAGCCATCTCCCAGTCCTCATCGGATCCCATGGAATCCTCGGGCCTTGTGGAGAGCTCAACGAAATACCTGAAGCCGAACAGGGAATAAACCTGATCTATGAGCTTTATAACGCCCAGTATCTCATCCGTGATCTGATCCGGAGTCATGAAGATATGGGCATCATCCTGGGTGAAGCAGCGTACCCTGAAGAGTCCGTGGAGCTGTCCTGACTTCTCATGTCTGTGAACTATGCCAAGCTCACCGACCCTTAAGGGCAGGTCACGGTATGAGCGGGGCTCTGACTGGTAGATGAGCACTCCGCCGGGGCAGTTCATGGGCTTTACCGCATAATCCTCGTCATCGATGACGGTGGTATACATATTTTCCTTATAATGATCCCAGTGACCTGAGGTCTCCCAGAGCTTGCGGTTAAGGATGATGGGGGTGCTTACCTCCACATAGCCTGCCTTATGGTGCAGCTCTCTCCAGTAGTCGATCAGCGTATTCTTTACCGTCATGCCGTTGGGAAGGAAGAAGGGAAATCCGGGGCCGGCCTCATTGAACATGAAGAGCTTTAATTCCTTGCCTATCTTTCTGTGGTCCCTCTTCTTTGCCTCCTCCATCATCTGGAGATAATTCTCAAGGTCCTCCTTCGTATCAAAGGCAGTGCCGTAGATACGAGTCAGCATCTTGTTCTTCTCTGATCCCCTCCAGTAGGCTCCGGCGATATTCTGAAGCTTGAAGGCCTTTCCTACCTGCTTCGTATACTGCAGATGGGGGCCTGCACAGAGGTCAGTGAACTCGCCCTGCCTGAAGAAGGAGATCAGCTCTCCCTCGGGAAGGTCCTCTATAAGCTCAACCTTATAGGGCTCATCCTTCTCCTGCATGAGCTTTATGGCCTCCTCCCTGGGAAGGGAGAAATACTCTATCTTTTCATTTTCCTTGATGATCTTGCGCATCTCGGTCTCGATCTTCTCAAAATCAGACTCAGAGATGGGCTCTGCAAAATCGATGTCATAATAAAAGCCGTCTGCTATGCTGGGTCCGATGGCAAGCTTTGCCTCAGGGTAAAGCCTCTTTATGGCCTGGGCCAGCACATGGGAGCAGCTGTGGCGCAGAGTGCTGAGATACCTCTCATCCTCCTTTGAGATCTCCTCAACGCTTCCGTCATGAAGTGTGATCTTTACAGTTTCCATATTGATGTCCTCCATTTTCCTCAAGGGATCTTTCATATGGCCCGATCCTCCGGGGAAGTGCCCTTCTGATCCTGGCTTTTTCGTTGCTGTCCTCGGATCCGGGAGCTTTGCCATATAAAAAATCCCTTACTACGATATAGTAGTAAGGGACGATATGATCGCGGTTCCACCCTTATTGCGAAGACCTGGCCTTCGCCTCTCATTTAATGATTATAACGGAATCACCGTTCCCGATTAAGGGACGCTCCGAGGTGGTCTTCACAGCTGCTTCCCCTAAGGCGCTTCCAGCCGATGACGCCTCTCTCTATAGCTTCCGCAGTGCTACTGTCCTCATCAACGCTTTATATATTGATACATTGCCAATTATAGCAAATAAGCAGGAGTTGTCAAGCAGATGACAGCTGTTCTGTTCATCCTTCGTTCCGGGCTTCAGTCCGCCTGACGCTTCCTCCGAAGCACCGAAGCTGAGCCTGAGCTAGGCTGTCATGCCAGGGCCTCTCAGCTCCTCGATCAGCTTATATATCTCCTCCCTGCCCACCTTGGTCTCTGCGGAAAAAGGTATGAGTATGTCCTCATCCTCCATCTGAAGGGTCTCCCTTATCAGCTTTATGGCCTTGGGGATCTCATTTTTCTTGAGCTTGTCCCTTTTTGTGGCTATGACTATGGGATGAAATCCGTTTGAAAGCACCCATTCATACATGAGCACATCATCTGCGGTGGGCTTATGGCGCATGTCCACCAGCAGGAAGACTGCCCTCAGGACATCCGAGCTCCTTAAGTATCTTTCCACCATCTTGCCCCATTTGGCCTTCACGCTCTCCGCCGCTTTGGTGAACCCGTAGCCCGGAAGATCCACAAAATAAAACTCGTCGTTGACATTGTAGAAATTCACGGTCTGGGTCTTGCCCGGTGTCTGGGAAGTGCGGGCCAGGGACTTTCTCTGCATCAGCGCATTTATCAGCGAGGACTTACCCACATTGGATTTTCCTGCAAATGCGAACTCCGGCAGTGAGTTTTTGGGAAATACAGAGCTTATGCCGCATACGGTCTCAAGCTCCGCCTTTTTTATCCTGAGGCTGGGAGCCTCCTGGGTATTTTTCTGCGGCATATCTTGTCCTTTCTCAGGCTATCTCAGGGGCTGCTCCGGGAGCCTCCTCGACCTTTCCTGCAGGTTTTATGACATTGTCCTTTATGCGTATCTCGGGATCCTTCTTTCCCTCCACACATTCCTTCGTGATGGTTACCTCTTCGATCTCCGGATGGGAAGGTATCTCATACATGATCTCGTTCATGACGGATTCCATGATGCTTCTCAGTCCCCTTGCTCCGGTCTTTCTCAGGGCAGCCTGATGAGCCACCTCCCTGATGGCGTCATCCGTAAATGTGAGCTGTACCTCATCTATCTCAAAGAGCTTCTGGTACTGCTTTATGAGGGCATTCTTCGGCTCCGTGAGTATGCGCACAAGGGAATCCTCATCCAGGGACTTGAGGGTGACATTTATGGGCACACGTCCTATGAACTCCGGGATCAGTCCGAATTTGATCAGATCCTGGGGCTCCACAAGACTCAGGAGCTCATCTATGTCCCTCTCATTCTTCTCCACCAGCTTCGCTCCGAAGCCCATGCTTCCGTTGGATACTCGCTGATCCACGATCTTCTCAAGGCCGTCGAAGGCTCCGCCGCAGATGAAGAGTATGTTGGTGGTATCTATCTCCATCATCTCCTGATGGGGATGCTTCCTTCCTCCCTGAGGAGGCACTGAGGCCACGGTACCCTCCATGATCTTGAGGAGAGCCTGCTGTACTCCCTCACCGGAAACGTCCCTGGTGATGGAGACATTTTCAGACTTCTTCGTTATCTTATCTATCTCATCTATATAGATGATGCCGAGTTCAGCTCTCTTGATATCCATATCCGCAGCCTGGATCAGCTTGAGGAGGATATTTTCCACATCCTCTCCCACATATCCGGCCTCCGTAAGGGAGGTGGCGTCGGCTATGGCAAAGGGTACGCCAAGCATCTTGGCGAGGGACTGAGCCAGATAGGTCTTTCCTGATCCGGTGGGGCCTATCATGAGTATGTTGGATTTCTGGACCTCGATATCCTGCACCTTGCCCATTATACGCTTATAATGGTTATATACGGCCACGGCCAGCACCTTCTTGGCTGCCTCCTGTCCGATGACATAGGTATCAAGGAATTCCTTTATCTCCCTGGGCTTTGAGAGATTGATGCTCTGAAGCTCATCTGTCTGTCCATGATCCTCGGAGGCAAATTCCTCCTCCAGGATCTCGTTGCAGAGCTCCACACATTCATCGCATATGTAAGTATTATTGGATCCGGCTATGAGCTTCCTTACCTGTCCCTGGGACTTGCCGCAGAAGCTGCAGCGGATCTTGCCCGCCATGTTTGAAGGCATTGACATCTACCTCTCCTGTTATCAGTGTTTATCCAATATCTTATCTATGATGCCGTAATCAAGGGCCTCCTGGGCTGTGAGCCAGTTGTCCCTCTCGGTATCACGACATACCTCTTCATAGGGCTTGCCTGTATTTTCAGCAAGCATGCGGTTCAGCTTCTCCTTGGTCTTCAGGATCTGCTCAGCCACGATCTGTATCTCCGTAGCCTGGCCCTGGGCTCCGCCGCTGGGCTGGTGTATCATGATCTCCGCATTGGGAAGGGCTATACGCTTTCCCTTGGTTCCTCCTGCAAGCAGGAAGGCTCCCATGCTGGCAGCCATGCCTATGCATATGGTGGATACGTCACACTTGATATAACGCATGGTATCATATATGGCCATGCCTGCGGTGACTGATCCGCCGGGGCTGTTGATATAAAGGCTTATGTCCTTTCCGGGATCCTCAGACTCCAGGAAAAGGAGCTGAGCCACGGTAAGGGATGCGGAAGCATCCGTCACCTCTTCGCCAAGGAAGATGATCCTCTCCTTGAGAAGCCTTGAAAATATATCATAAGAGCGCTCTCCCCTGGAGGTCTGCTCTATGACATAGGGTATAGTAAACGGCATAATGATCTCCTTTCAAAAATCCAAGAAGTGCTGCCTTATGGAAGGCAGCACTTATCCGGTCTTATGACTCCGGTATCTTTATTATTCCTCGGAAGCTGCTGTCTCCTCGGTCTTCTTCTCCTCGGAAGCTGCGGCCTCAGCCTTCTTGGCTCTGGGAGCCCTCTTTTTCTTCTCGGGCTTCTCCTCCTTGGGAGCATCCACAAGCTTAGCCTCGGCAACAAGGAAATCTATGGCCTCCTGAACATTGAGGTCTCTCTTGAGGGCATCGATCTGATCTCCGATGGCCTCCCTGAATGCGTCAGCCTCCATGCCGTACTGCTTTGCGGCACGCTCTATCTCAGCCTGTACCCTCTCCTCGGGAGCCTCGATCTTCTCCTTGTCAACTATGGCCTCAAGGGTAAGTCTGGTCCTGATGGTGGTCTCAGCCTGGGGCTTCATGTTGTCCTTTACGCTCTCAGGAGTCATGCCGGTGAACTGCAGATACTGCTCAAACTTCATGCCCTGGGACTCTATCCTTCTTCTGAAGTTAGCTGCAAGCTGCTCAGCCTCGGTATCAACCATGGCATCGGGAACGTCGATCTTGGCATTTGCAACTACGGCTGCAACTACCTTGTTCTCATTCTCCTGAGCTGCCCACTTGTCCTTGCGCTCCTTGAGCTGCTTCTTTACGGACTCCTTATACTCTGCAAGGGTATCGAACTCAGATACCTCGCTGGCAAAATCATCATCAAGGGCAGGATACTGCTTCTCCTTGATGAACTTGATCTTTACCTTGAAGAGGGCGGGCTTGCCCTTAAGCTCCTCTGCATGATACTGCTCGGGGAAGGTGACATTGACATCTACTTCCTCGCCGACCTTGTGGCCGATGAGCTGATCCTCAAAGTTATCTATGAAGGAATGGGATCCTATGGTAAGAGGATAATCCTCTCCCTTTCCTCCTGCAAATTCCTTGCCGTCAACGAAGCCGTCAAAGTCGATGTTGACTATGTCCTCTGCCTTGACGGTGCGCTCAGGATCCTCTATGGATACCACGCGGGCATTCTTCTCCTGCTCTCTCTTGATCTCGGCATCGACCTCTTCGTCAGTTACCTCGCTGTCTGCCTTGACTACCTCAACTCCCTTGTACTCGCCAAGCTCTACCTCAGGCTTAACGGCAACGGTTGCGGTATAAACAAGGTCCTGTCCCTTCTCTATCTTATCTACTGATATCTCGGGACGGCTTGCTATCTCAAGTCCTGACTCCCTGCATGCCTCGGGATAAGTGCGGTCAAGGATGATGTCCACAGCCTCTTCATAGAAGATAGCTGCTCCATACATCTTCTCGATCATGGCCTTGGGGGCATGTCCCTTACGGAAACCGGGAATGGATATCCTGTTCTTCTGTCTGTTATAAGCCTCGACTGTAGCCTTCTCGAACTCCTCTGCGGGAACCGTGACGGTCATCTTGGCCATATTCTTCTCAAGCTTCTCTACCTGTACGTTCATTGTACCTGCTCCTAACTTCCTTTTTCAGATATGTAGTCAAAATCAATCATAGATTTTATCACAAAAATATAAGCCTTGCAAGCCTATTGCTCCTCAGGAGCCAGGGAAAATCTGGCCTCAAGCTCCATATCGGCTCCGACCGTATCGGAATCAAAGTTCCATCTGTATCCATTTTCCAGATACCAGCCGTCAAAGCTGTATCCCGGAAGCACCGGCTCCTCCGGCTCCTTCACCGTCTTGCCGTAGCCCACATTCTGGTCTTCGATGGTATAACCCGGAACATTGCTTTCAAAGCTTACCGTATATCCGTTCCTTGAGAAGAACACAAGCACTGCCGCTATCGCAATGATCAAAAGGACTATAAAGCCATCCAGGAGTTTGAGGCTTATGTTCTTCTTGGAGCCGTATATGCCAAGCCCGAAGTCTCTCTTGCTCTTCTGGATATCTTCATCCGTCTTCGGCTCTTCTGCAGAGCTCAGGTCTATGTTGTTAAGATCCTTATCTTCCAAAAATGTCTCCTCATAAAACGATGGGAAGCTGTTGCACTTCCCACCGTATCTTTAAATGCTGTATGAATTGTTTATTACTTACGAACCAGATACTTACGCATATCGATGGAGCATGCGATAAGGATGATGCAGCCCTTGATGATGTACTGCATGTTCTGGTTGATAGCCAGGAACTGAAGTGCAACGAAGATGATCCTCAGCAGGAATACTCCAAGCACTATGCCTGATATCTTTCCGGTACCACCTACGAAGGATACACCGCCGATAACGCAGGCTGCGATGGCATCTGACTCGTAGTTCTGTCCGGTAGAAGCTGAGTTGGAACCGATACGGGAGGACTCGATGAATCCTGTAAGTCCGTACATGGCACCTGCCAGTGTATGAACGCCGATGATGGTCTTCATAACGTTGACACCTGATACATTGGCTGCCTCAGGGTTGGAACCTACGGCGAACATATTCTTACCGAAGGAGGTCTTGTTCCATACTACCCACATGATGACTGTTACTACCAGTGCAAATATGATGTAGTTAGGTATGGTGGCATTGCCGATCTTGGGAAGTACGGTTCCCTTTACGAAGTTGTTGAAGCCCTCATCAAGTCCTGACAGAGGCTGTCCGTTGTTGCCGTTGATGGTAAGGAATATCAGCAGCAGTCCGTAAACGATAAGCTGTGTAGCCAGCGTAACGATGAAGGGATGCAGGCTGAACTTTGCTACGAAGAATCCGTTTACAAATCCTACGATACCGCCGACAAGAAGTACGAGCAGTATAACCAGAGGAACGGGAACGGGTCCGATGTTGGGGAACATCTTGGAAGCATAATCAACTGACTGCTCAAGAGCTCCTGTGATACATGCGGTAAGTCCAACGATACGTCCTGCTGAAAGGTCCGTACCGGTAAGTACGATACATCCTGCAATACCAAGTGCTATGGGCAGGTTAGCTGCCGACAGGCTTAAGATATTGATGATGGAGCCTGATGATATGAACATCGGGTTCTGAGTGTAAGTATAGATAACTGCTATTACAAGCAATATATACAGCGCATTATTTATAAGTGAGTCCTTGATGTATGCCTTCTTTTCCTTGGCATCAAGCGACTGATAATGAGCTATCTTTGACTGTAGTCCTTTCATTTCGAGTCCCCCTTATACATATTTGGCGGCAAGCGTCATGATCTCTTCCTGAGTCGTGTTCTTGGCGTCTACCTCTCCGGCAAGCCTTCCGCCTGACATAACGAGTATCCTGTCACATACGCCCAAAAGCTCAGGCATCTCCGAGGATACCATGATGACCACCTTATCCTGCTTTGCAAGGTCGATGATGAGCTGATATATCTCATACTTTGCTCCTACGTCGATACCTCTGGTGGGCTCGTCAAGGAGCAGTACCTCGGGCTCTGTAAGGAGCCATCTTGCAAGGATGACCTTCTGCTGGTTACCTCCTGACAGGGACCTGATCTGGGTCTCCTGGGAAGGGGTCTTGGTGCGAAGCTTATCGATATAATCCTGAGTATCCTTCGCCATATCCTTGCTTACAAGCAGGTGGAACTTGTTCTTATACTTTTTAAGGTTGGAGATGACCGTGTTCTCACGAATATTCAGTATGCTGAATATACCTGTCGCACGCCTCTCCTCGGTCAGCAGTGCAAATCCATTCTTGATGGACTCTCCGGAATTGCGGTTCTTGCACTCCTTGCCGTTGAGCTTGATAGTGCCCGACTTTCTCGTGGCAACACCAAATATATTCTCGAGGGTCTCGGTCCTTCCTGAACCGTCCAATCCGGCGATACCAAGTATCTCGCCCTTTCTTGCGGTAAATGACACATCCTTAAGGAGTGAATACTGAGCCGTAAGATCATTGACCTCGAGGGCCACCTCTCCGGGCTTGTTGTCCTTAGGAGGGAACTGATTGCCAAGCTCACGTCCTACCATGAGCTTGATGATACGCTCCATAGTCATCTCTTTTGCAGGCTCCGTAGCTATCCATGTACCATCACGCATGACCGTGATCTCATCGGATATACGAAGTATCTCTGCCATCTTATGTGAAATGTAGATGATACCGCAGCCCTGATCCCTGAGCATGTTGATGATCTCGAAAAGATGATCTACCTCTTTCTCTGTAAGGGAAGAGGTGGGCTCATCGAATACGATGACCTTGGAATTGTAGGATACCGCCTTTGCGATCTCAAGCATCTGCCTCTGTGATACGGGCAGGGTGCTCATGGTCCTGAGCGGATCCACGTCAATGCCCAATTTCTCAAAGAGAGCCTTGGTATCGACATACATCTTGTGTTCGTCTATCAATCCGCCTTTTTTTGGAAAGCGCCCAAGCCAAAGGTTATCCATGACATTGCGCTTAAGAGCCTGATTGAGCTCCTGATGCACCATCGCAACTCCATTTTCCAGCGCTTCCTTGGAGGTCTTGAAGTTTACTTCCTTCCCCTCCAGAAAAATATGGCCGCTGTCTTTCTTATAGACACCGAAAAGGCACTTCATGAGGGTAGATTTTCCGGCTCCGTTCTCTCCCATCAGGGCATGAACAGTTCCTCTCTTTACTTCGAGATGTACCTTATCGAGGGCCTTGACGCCGGGAAATTCTTTTGTGATGTCGACCATTCTTAATAAAACATCATCCTGTGCCATACGTTTCCCCCTTAAAACTACTTAAAAATATAGCTGCTGCTTGCGCAGCAGCTATATGCTTTGCAATGTGATCTTACTTATCAGCCGTTGTACTCGCCGTAAGGGATGTAGATCTTGTTAGCTACATTCTCAGAGATTACATAGCTGTCAGTTCCATCCATAAGGGCCTTGCCTGCGCCTACATTCTGAGTAAGGAATGCGATGCAGTCAGCCATACCCTGTGCATCCTGCATGATGGTGCCAACCATCTTGCCTTTAGCTATGAGATCCTTAGCAGCGTCAGTAGCATCAACTCCGAATACGGGGATCATGGTGCTGTCCTCTGCCTCTGTGCCGAGGTTGTAGCCCTTGTCGTTAAGAGCGGAGATAGCGCCCTCTGCCATACCATCGTTGTTGCAGATAACGAGCTCGATCATGTTGCCGTTATCCTCATTGTACTGAGAAAGGTTGGTGGTCATGTACTCGCTTGCTGCCTGTGCGGACCAGTTACCGTTGGCATCAACCTGATACTTATCAGTGTTGGAAGCGTCGAAGTAAACAAGCTCGGGCTTGCCAGCCTCTGTAAGGACTGCGTTAGCATCCTCTACAGCATACTGTGTACGGTAGATAGCCTCTGCGTTGCCAAGCTGTCCCATGAACATAGCGTAGGAGATCTGTCCGTCACCGTTAAGATCTACTGCATCGTAGTTCTCAACAAGGTAGTTACCGATCATCTGGCCCTGCATGTGACCTGCCTCGGGAGCGTCAGTTCCAACGAATGCGCACTTGTCATAGCTGCCAAGTACAACGCCCTCGTTAGCATCATCCTCAACTGCTCTGTTGAAGAAGATAACGGGGATATCAGCGTTCTTAGCCATCTCAACTACTGCTGAAGAAGCGTCTACGGAACCGGAAGTAACGATGTTAACGATAAGAAGGTTAGCTCCGGTGGTTATAGCCGTGTTGATCTGCTCGTTCTGAGTAGTCTGGCTGGAGTTGGAATCATAGTCCTGATACTTGATTCCTGCTGCATCGAATGCAGCGTCAAGTGCTGTACGAACGGATGAAATGTAGGTATCAGCATAGGTGTAATAGAATACTGCAACGTTGAGGTCAACTGCCTCTGCTGCTGCTTCCTCAACAGCCTC
The DNA here is from genome assembly GCA_944382125.1 of uncultured Lachnospiraceae bacterium. GTDB lineage: Bacteria > Bacillota > Clostridia > Lachnospirales > Lachnospiraceae > Avilachnospira. The sequence continues at coordinate 6,384 of CALWMV010000023.1, read as the reverse complement.
TGTAACGGCCTCAGCCTCTTCCTCTGCTGCCGCCTCAGTTGCTGCCTCGGTAGCTGCTGCGGTGGTCTCCTCTGCGGATCCTCCGCAGGCTGCCATTGAAAGTACCATAGCTGAAGCAAGGGCTACAGCCAATACTTTTTTGAACAGTCTCATTTTAAAGTTCCTCCCATGAAAAAATTAGTCAGTTTTCACAACTGATAAGGGTATTATATACTCTTTTAGAATAAAAATCAATAATTCAATGCAGGGCAAGGTAAGAATTCTTATATTCCGGAGCATAGGTCACATCCTCCAAAAACCACTTCGGCGGCGTAAATAAAAGGGCTTCCTCCTCTGAGGGAAACTCTATCTCAGCCGTGATGAGACCTGAAAGTTCTCCCTTATAGATGTCGAGCTCGATCGTAAGCTTTCCTTTCTGATCCGCGGCTGCATCGGGAGCGCCATGATCTGCTCTTTTGCTTCGTGCCCCTTCCTGACAATGACTCACGGCATGCCGGTTCATCTCCTCTGAGACAGGCATCTCCTCTGAAGCAGGCTTCGCAAAGGCTGCCACCGGTATGAAGTATCTGGTCTTATGTATCAGCTTTCCATCACACTTTGAAACAAGATGATCGAAGGCCTCCTTCGTAAGAGGCAGATTATACTCCTCCCTTTTGAGTAAGCCTGCACCCTTATAGGTCAGAACATATTCATCCCCTTCCCTTCGCACCCTGACCGTAGGCTCCGTGCAGAGATAGCCCTGTATGTATTCCTTATGGGGAAAGCTCTCGATATCCTCCGGAAGCTCCCTTACAAGCCATTTGCGTTCTATCTCAAATCCCATGACGTTAAATCCTTTCCCGGATCAGATCTCCGAAAACAAAAAACCGCTCTCCGGAAATATCCGGAAAGCGGCCATAAACTTCATGCTGGCAGATATCACTCTGCGTCAGCAGTCTCCTCGACTGTCTCAGCGGCAACCTCCTCAGCTGCCTCGTCCTCGGTATCGGTGTAGACTGAAACTACATCCTCCTCCTTGGGAGCTTCCTTATGCTCGGGAGCATTAAGAGCCTTGATGGAAAGGGATATCTTCTTATCAGCAGCATTGAGCTCTGTGACCTTGGCCACGATCTCATCTCCTACCTTAAGTACATCAGCGGGCTTCTCAACTCTCTCATTGGAGATCTGGGATACATGAAGCAGAGCATCGATACCGGGCTCAAGATTGATGAATGCACCGAAATCAGCAAGCCTTGCAACACGGCCTCTTACTATATTGCCTACTGCATACTTGGTAAGCGCAAGTACCCAAGGGTTCTCATCGGGGAACTTGCGGGTAAGAGCTATCTTGTCTCCGTTGATCTCCTTGATCATGACCCTGAGCTCCTGGCCGGGCTTATAAACCTTCTTGGGGTTCTCGGTCCTGCCCCAGCTCATCTCAGAGATGTGCAGAAGTCCGTCAGCTCCTCCAAGATCAACGAATGCACCGAAGTCGGTGATGTTCTTGACTACTCCGTCGATAACATCTCCCTCCTTGATGGTTGCCAGCAGAGCCTCCTTGGCAGCTGCCTTGCGCTCAAGGATCAGATGCTTGCGGTCACCGATGATCCTGCGCTTCTGAGGATTGAACTCGGTGATGACGAACTCTATATCTGTTCCTGCATACTTGGAAAGATCTCTCTCAAATACGTCTGATACAAGGCTTGCAGGGATGAAGATCCTTGCGCCCTCGAATATAACTGAAAGGCCTCCGTTAACGACCTTGTCAACCTTGCCTGTGATGAGCTCCTTGTTCTCGAAGGCTTCCTTTATCCTCTGGTTGACCTTCTCGCTCATTACGTCTCTGTGGCTCAGGGATACGAGTCCCTCTCCGTCGTTGACCTTTCTGACCTTAGCCTCCAGCTCATCGCCGGGCTTTACTACAGTGGTAAGATCCAGCGAGCTGTCTGCCGAATAATCGTTCCTTGTGATGATGCCATCTGACTTATAGCCGATATTGACGATGATGTACTCGGGCTTAACATCGATGACCTTGCCGGTAACTACCTCTCCTGTACGTATTGTTTTGAAAGATTCATTGAGCATATCTTCAAAACTCATTTCTGACATATTCTAAAACCTCCTCAATAATGGATCTCGGGGTCGATGCCCCAGCCGTTATACCAACGCAACGCACAGAATGATCAATAGTTCCCTTAATATCTGTTATGGACTGAATGAGATACGTCCTCTTACATTCAGAATGACAGATGTCATACAGCTTTCTCGTGTTGGAAGAATTGCGTCCCCCGATAACGAGCATGGCGTCGCAGGTGCGCGCAAGCTCATATGCTTCAGACTGTCTTCTTTGTGTAGCATTGCAAATCGTGTCTATAACAGTTGTATAATACCGCTTTTTATGCAAAATATCAACTATATCTTGAAATTTTGTGACGCTCTGGGTGGTCTGGGAAACCAGCGTAAGCTTCTCTCCGGGAGGCAGGGAAAATACCTCTGCCGCGTCCCCGTCGGGAAGGACCGCCGCATCTCCGTCTATCTGTCCCAGTATGCCTATGACCTCCGGATGGGAGGGGTCTCCGCTCACCGCTATCCTGTCTCCCGCCGCCCTGCGCTCCACCACTATGTCATGTATGCGCTTCACATGGGGACAGGTGGCGTCTATGATCTCTATGCTGAGGCCGCTTTTCTCTATCAGCTCAAATATCTCCCTGGGAGCCCCGTGGGCCCTTATGACTACGGCGGCATCCTTAAGCTCTCCGCTTTCAAGCAGGGACTTCAATTCCCTGTCATCGGATATGACCTTTACTCCTTTTTTTGAAAGCTCCTCCACCACAGTCTCATTATGGACTATGGGGCCATAGGTATATATCTTCCTTCCGCCCTCATCGGCAGCTTTATTGACCATGTCCACAGCCCTCTGCACTCCATAGCAGAAACCGGCTGTCTTTGCAAGTCTTACCTCTGTCAAAATGTATTCTCCTTAATCTATAAGCTTTCTGTCCCTGAGCATGGAGATTATTGCTTCCAGTACCTCTTCCTCGGTCATGTCGGAATTATCCAGGAGCACTGCGTCCTCCGCCTTCATAAGAGGAGCATTGGCTCTGTGGGAATCCCTGTAGTCCCTCTCCTCCATGTCCTTCAGTATGCTCTCCAGGGTAGCATCACCGAGCCTGCCGCTGGCCCTGAGCTGATCATAGCGGCGCTTTGCCCTGACCTCCGGCCTTGCCGATATAAAGAGCTTCAGCTGAGCCTCGGGAAGCACCACCGTGCCTATGTCCCTTCCGTCCATGATGACATCATGGCTCCTTGCCATGTCCCTCTGCATCTCCAGAAGCTTTTTCCTCACCCCTGCATAGCTTGAGGTCACCGAGGCTGCATGGGACACCTCCTCGGTGCGTATAAGTCCCGTCACATCCTCACCGTTAAGGATCATGTGCTGTTTTCCGTCCTCATAGCTTATATCCACGCTGCACTCCGGCAGGGAGGCAACTATGCTTTCCTCATCATTTATATCAAGTCCCTTCCTTATGAAATATACGGCCAGGGTCCTGAACATCGCACCTGTATCTATGTAAGTGAATCCAAGTTTTCTCGCAAGCTCCTTGGCCGTGGTGGATTTACCCACACCTGATGGACCGTCTATGGCTATATTGACATTTTTATTATGCTCTGCTGCTCCGCCGCAGGCCGTATTATCCGAAGGATGTACATTTTCTCCGGTCCCGCATGAATGCAAATGAGCATGTCTCCTTATGTACTCTTCGGTGCTCATGACCTCCGTCTGCACCGGAGCAAGATAAGATACCACGTGCTCAGCCTCCTTCTCGGTCTCAGGGCTCAGGCCGCTCACCGCATCACTCAGGTATATGACAGGAAAGCCCTTATCTATGGCTGACATGGCTGTGGCAAGCACGCAGCATTCCGCCACCACTCCGGTAAGTACCACATGGTCAGCCTTCTTTGCCATATTGCAGAGCTCTGGTATCTCAAAGGATGAATAGGTGCTCTTTGAAAACATGGGATATCTCCCGGCATAGGGCTTCAGCTCCTCCATCATCTCGTTGAGCCGCTGGTCCTCATTTATGGCCTTATTGACCCTGTTATATTCCTTCCAGCTGCCTTCCGGATCTGCGGGAGCATCAAAGCGCGTAAATACCACGTCTTCAAAAACTCCGCTTTCCAGAAGCTTTATGATATTGCGAAGGGCCTCGCCTGCCCTGCAGCAGCCCCAGGCCTCTCCCTCCCTGTATACGTTCTGCATATCTATGACGATAAGAAGATCCTTATTTTTCATACTTTCCTCCACAAATTGATCCGCCCTGACCGGTCTCTATATTATCTTACCGTTTATCCTCTTTTTTTCAACAGGAAAATATATTATATTTAATGTAGCAAAAAAACAGATATTAAAAAGTCAGGCTTGGGAAACTGCAAAGATTCCGGCCATGGGCATCGCAAAGCGGCAGCCCGGGACGGAAGCATTTGCAGATATTATAAGGCTGGTTTTAATATTGCAGGAAATGCAGATAAGGAGAAGGTTACATGGAAAAGGCAAAATGGTGGCAGGATGCAGCGGTGTATCAGATCTATCCCCGCAGCTTTTATGATTCAAACGGAGACGGCACCGGAGACCTCAGAGGCATCACCGAGAAGCTTGATTATATCGCCTCCCTCGGGGTGGATGTCATTTGGTCCTCTCCCTTCTTTGTAAGCCCTTGGGCAGACGGAGGCTATGACGTGGCGGATTACCGCAATATCGATCCGGCCTTCGGCACCATGGAGGACTTTGAGGAGATGATCGCCGGCATCCATAAGAGGGGCATGAAATTCATGATGGACTTTGTCGGAAACCATACCTCGGATGAGCACGCCTGGTTCCAGGCCGCCCTTTCCGACAAAAACAGCCCCTATCATGACTACTATATCTTCAGAAAGGGAAAGGACGGAAAGGAGCCTTCCAACTGGGCCAGCATCTTCGGCGGCAGTGCCTGGGAGTATGTCCCGGAGCTTGACGAATATTATCTCCATCTCTTTGCTAAGAAGCAGCCGGATCTCAACTGGGAAAATCCCGCAGTTGTAAAGGAAGTCCTTGACATACTCCATTTCTGGGCTGACAAAGGCGTGGACGGATACCGTCTGGATGCCATAAATTATCTTTATAAGGAGCCGGATTTCCCTGATGTGGAGCCCATGCCGGGAAGCATCTACGGCTTTGCCACTGAGCATTATGCCAATAAACCGAAGGTCCACGAGCATTTCCGTACCTTACACGACAAGGTCATGGCCCCCAGAGGGCTTACCACCGTGGCTGAAGTCGCATATCTCAATGAAGAAACTGCAAGGGGCTATGCCGATCCTGCCCGGGGCGAGCTGGATGCCCTCTATCCCTTTGATCTCCTCAATGTGGATCAGGACGGATACGACAAGTTCTCTCCCCTGCCCCTGGATCTTCCGAAGCTCAAAAAGGCCCTTTCACACTGGCAGGGCGTGATGCACGATCACGGCTGGCTGGCCCTCTTCATAGGCAACCACGATCAGCCCAGGGCCCTGAGCCGCTTCGGTGATGAGGAGCATTATCCCGCACGTTCCGCAAAGCTTCTGGCCAATGCCATGTATTTCCTTCAGGGTACTCCCTATATCTATCAGGGAGATGAGCTTGGCATGACCAACCCTCACTACGATTCCCTTTCCCGGTTCAGGGATGTGGAGGCCATAAATGCCCTTAACGAAGGCCTCGCAAGAGGTGAGTCCGAGGAGCACTGGCTCAGGCTTCTCAACGACCGTTCAAGAGACGGCGGAAGAGCCCCCTTCTCCTGGTCCTCAGAAGACAATGCAGGCTTTACCAAGGGAACGCCCTGGATGGATCCCTGTGCTAATTTTAAGGATATCAATGCAGAAGCCGAGGATAAGGATCCCGATTCCGTACTCAACTTCTACAGAAGACTGCTAAAGGTAAGGAAAGGGCTCTCTTCAGTTATCTATGGCGATACTGAATTTCTTGAGATGGAGGATCCGGAGCTGATGGTGTATAAGAGAGGATCTGATGATGAGATGCTTATCTCCGTCAATAATTTCTCCGGCAACGAAAGGAGCTATAAGCTTCCTGAAGACTTTGAGGATGCAAAGCTGCTTATCTCAAACTGCGGCGATCCCGTCATAAAGGACGGCAAAGCAGAGCTTCGTCCATGGGAGGCATTTACGCTCATAAAGTCAAAGTGATTCAGATAGCTTAATTTTTCAAAAAAGGCCCGCAGTTCTGCTGACCCGGACTTCCGCTTCGCGATGTCCTTTGTCAGCAGCCCTGGCGGGTCTTAGCTTTTAGCAATGAAAATTATTCTGAGGATTGTATAGACTAAGGTTCATGAGACCCGCATCTTCCGCAGTCTGCGCAGCCATGATGGCCCA
>CALWMV010000022.1 GCA_944382125.1 uncultured Lachnospiraceae bacterium | reverse complement strand
GAGGGGGAGGAGAGCTGCTTTATGGGGATGAGTCTGCTTCGGTCTTTGACGATGATAAGGGAGACAGCTCTCCGGACGAAGCGGAAAGCGATGGAGACGATAGTGAGTCTGCGGCAGGTGGATACCGGGAGGATGAAAGCCTGAGCCTTTCAGAGCTTCAGGGACTCAGCGAAAGACAGAGGCGGGAGGTGCTGGAGCTTATAGAAAGCAAGGCTGCCATCCTTCGGGAGGAGCTTTCCGAAGGAGCCGGGAAGCCTGAAAGGGCGGGGATCGAAAGCGGAGAGGGGACCGCAGCCGGGGAGCAGGAGGATAAAGCTGAAGCAGCCCCCGACACCGGGCTTTTAAAGGAAGGCTCCGGTGGAAATGACCCGGCAGGACCGGAGCTCTCCGGACATGGCAGGATCAATATCAATACTGCCTCCATGGAGGAACTCATGGAGCTGAAGGGCGTAGGAGAGACCAGGGCCAGGGCCATAATAGAATACCGGGAGACCTACGGGGATTTTGCTTACATAGAGGAGATCATGAACGTCAGCGGCATAAAGGAGGCCTCCTTTGAAAAGATAAAGGATGATATATGTGTCTGAAACCTTAATTATGCACAAAAAAATCTTTTCAATTTTGTAGATACTGTTGCGGGTATATTGAATTTCTTATACTTTCATTATAAAATATTTAGTAGATTTTGTGCATTTTCACGGAGATCTTAGGCAAAAAGAGAGGGTATAAAGCTATGCTTACAGGACAGGTGATCCAGAATACCATAGATGGCATCAGGGCCATAACCCATGCATCCCTTGCTGTCTGCGATACGGGAGGAAGCGTGCTCAGCCGTACCGGAGAGATAAGAGACGTGAGCCCCAGCCTGGTGGGGGCATTTGCCGCTTCAGAGGCCATAGAGCAGTCCTCGGGAGAGTTTCTGTTTTATAAGGTCTTCAATGAGCATGATCCTGAATATATACTTGTGGCCAATACGGCCGATCCCAATTCCAGGATGACGATCAGGCTTGCGGCCTTTCAGCTGGAAAGCCTCAACATAGCCTATAAGGAAAAGTTCGATAAGGACAATTTCGTAAAGAACCTGCTTCTGGACAATCTCCTGCTGATAGATATATACAACAGGGCAAGAAAGCTCCATATAGATATCAATGCCAGACGGGCGGTATTTATAGTGGAGAGCAGCGGAGCGGAAAATAATCCCCAGGACATCATAAGGAAGAGCTTTGAAAACGAAGAGAACTTCGTTACCACGGTGGATGAAAACAACACCGTGCTGGTAAAGCTCATAGAGAGTGAGGAAGAGGATACGGCAGCAGATCTTAAGGCCACGGCCCTTGAACTGGAGGAACTAATTTCCTACGGAGATGCAGATGCCAGAGTGGCCTGGGGCACGGTCATAAATGATATAAAGGAAGTTTCCAAATCCTATAAGGAGGCAAGGCTTGCCCTGGATGTGGGCCGGATCTTCTACGAGGACAAGAAGCTTATACCCTATTCCAACCTTGGCATCGGCAGACTGATATATCAGCTGCCCATAAATCTCTGCCGGATGTTTATAACCGAGATATTCGGCGGAAAGACACCGGAGGAGCTGGATGAGGAGACCCTTATCACCATAGACAAGTTTTTTGAAAACAATCTCAATGTATCAGAGACCTCAAGACAGCTTTTCATCCACCGCAACACACTGGTCTACAGGCTGGATAAACTTCAGAAGGCCACTGGCCTGGATCTCAGGGTCTTTGAGGATGCCATCACTTTCAAAATAGCCCTTATGGTGGTAAAATATATGGATCATATCGAGAAAAACAATTATTGAGTCAGCTTATGATAATCTTAGAAAATGTCAGCAAAACCTATCAGACCGGCGTCAGGGCCGTGAAGGACCTTAACCTTATGGTGGAGGACGGCGAATTCGTATTCATCACCGGCAAGTCCGGATCAGGCAAGTCTACCTTGTTCAGGCTCCTTACCAGGGAGCTTAAGCCCACCGAGGGCAGCATCATGGTCAATGACTTTGATCTGGACAGTATCAGAAGGAGACAGATCCCCAGATTCAGAAGGAGCATCGGAGTGGTATTCCAGGATTTCCGCCTTCTTAATGACAGGAATGTATATGAAAATGTCGCCTTTGCCCAGAGGGTGATCGGAGCATCTCCCAATGAGATAAAGAGCAATGTTCCCCGTATGCTTCAGCTTACGGGGCTTTCGCATAAATATAAGAACATGCCCTATGAGCTTTCTGGAGGAGAGCAGCAGAGGGTGGCCATAGCCAGGGCCCTGGTGAATCAGCCCAGGATCATACTGGCGGATGAGCCTACCGGCAATCTGGATGAGACGAATACCATGGAGATCATGAAGCTCCTGGAGGACATCAACAGGATGGGCACCACGGTCATAGTGATCACCCATTCCATGAGCATGCTGGAATCCATGAAAAAACGCGTCATAAGCATGGAAAAGGGGCGCATCGTTTCAGATACAGGATCTGAAAGGAAAAACAAAGGCGCAGGGGCCGCAGCCGGGACCGAAAGCACCTCCGGATCAAGGGCAGGGGTCATACGCAGAAGGAGGCGCAGCATATGAGGACCTTCTTTTACTGCATAGGCCAGGGCCTTGCCAATACAAGGCGCAACATATTATTTTCCATAGCTTCAGTGGCCACTGTTTCAGCCTGCATCTTCCTTTTCTGCATGTTCTTTTCGATCATAGCCAATGTAAGAAGCATAGTCTATACTGCTGAAACCACTGTGGGCATAACCGTATTCTTTGATGAATCGGCGGATGATGCGGCAAAGGAGAGCGTAAAACAGGCCATCATGGACCGGGGCGGAGTAAAGAAGATAGTATATACCTCCGCTGAGGAGGCCTGGGAGGAATTCAAGACCGAGTATTTTGGCGAGGATGCGGAGGAGCTTTCCGAAGCCTACGCGGATGATAATCCCCTTGCGGACAGCGACAGCTATGAGATCTTCCTCAATGATATAGAGGATCAGGAGGCCATGGCGGAGTATATAGCCGGCCTTCCGGGGGTAAGGCAGGTCAATTATGCCAATACGGTGGTATCCGTACTGAAGAGCCTCAACAAGGTGGTATCCATACTTTCGATAGTCATAATCGGAGTCCTTGTGGCGGTATCGGTCTTCCTGATAAGCAATACCATATCGGTGGCAGCTGCCTTCAGAAAGAGGGAAAATGAGATCATGAGGCTGATAGGAGCCACGGATTTCATGATCCGGGCACCCTTTGTGGTGGAGGGTCTTCTGATAGGCCTGCTGGGAGCCCTGATACCCCTTGCAGCCGTATATTATATCTACGGAAGGGTCATGGAGTATTTTACCGCCTGGCTTTCAGGCCTGGGCACAGGCTTTGAGCTCATGGGACTGGTGCCCCTGGATATCATATTCCCCTATCTTGCAGGCTGCGGACTCCTATTCGGAGCAGGCATAGGATTCATCGTTTCCTTCTTTACGATCAGGAAGCATCTGAGAGTCTGATATACCTGGGGACAGTGTTACGGACATTCACCTGTTTCAGATATTACAGGAACTATTTAATAAATCAGATGAAAATCAGAGATTTTTTTGATGGAAAGCTTCATAAGATCAGGGGAGGAGCCGCAAGGATAACGGCCCTTCTCATGGTATTCCCGCTGCTTATGCAGCCCTTTGCGGGCTCATCCCTTGCAGGGGGCCTTACGGTGGTGGAGGCCCCCGGACAGGAGGGAAAGACTCAGCAGACGACCCAGAGTTCGGGTTCGGGAAGCTCCTCCGATGACAGTCAGAACCGGAAGGATCTTGAGGAGATAGCGGATTCAAGGCAGAAGATAGCGGAGAATAAGGAACGACTGGAAGAGCTTCAGAGTGAAAGGGGCTCCATAGAGGATACCCTTTCCGCCCTCAATTCCCTTAAGGATGATGCCATTTCCTATATTGAAGAGCTGGATACGAAGATGGCCGGGATAAATGCCCAGATCGAAGAGATTACGGGCATGATGGCTGATACCGAGGAGGCCATAAAGGCCACTGAAGAGGAGCTTGCAAGGGCAAAGGATACGGAGGCGGAGCAGTATTCCTCCATGAAGACCCGTATCAAATATATGTATGAGAACGGCACCGCCGGAAGTCTGGATGTGCTGCTGGATTCCGGCTCCTTTGCGGATCTTCTCAACCGGGCCGAGTATATAAGAAAGGTCTCCGAGTACGACAGGCAGAAGCTGGAGGAGTATAAGGAGACGGTAAGATACGTGGCCGATAAGGAAGCCGAGCTCTCTGAGGAATATGAGAGCCTTGAGGAGATAGCAGCGGAAAATGAAAAGGCAAAGACCGACATAGAAAAGCTGCAGGCAGATAAGCAGGCAGAGCTTACGGCCTACAATGAGCGTATAGACGAGGCGGGAGCCGAGCTTGGATCCATGCAGGAAAACATAGCTGCGATCCAGGCAGCCATGGCGGCAGAGGAGAATAACATAGCCGCCATAGAGGCTGAGATGAAGCGCCGTGAGGCAGAAGCCAGGGCCAAGGCAGAGGCCTCGGGAGAGACCTATGAGACCATATCCGCAGGGGACATAAGCTTCACCTGGCCCATACCGGGAGCATCCCGCATAACTTCTGAGTTCGGAGGAAGGGAAGCACCTCTTGAAGGAGCTTCTACCAGCCATAAGGGAGTGGATATAGGGGCTCCCACAGGCACGCCCATAGTGGCTGCAGCCTCCGGAACGGTAGTGATATCCACATATTCCGCATCCGCCGGAAATTACATAATGATCAACCACGGCGGCGGAGTATATACGGTATATATGCATATGTCCTCCCTTTCAGCCTCCGTGGGAGATGAGGTGAGCAAAGGAGAGACCATAGGACTCTGCGGATCCACCGGCAATTCCACCGGGCCCCATCTGCATTTCGGAATCAGGATAAACGGAAGCTATGTAAATCCGCTCAGCTATGTAAGTCCATAAATGAATAAGACAGGATATGACAGATACTAAGAGAGACGATGAAAATATAATAAAAGAAGAAAAGGAAGGCCCTGGAGAGAAGGCTTCAGCAGCTGTTTTGGAGGAGACTGAAGAAATAGCCGCAGAGCCTGGCGAGGCGAAGACCGCAGAGACGGGTGAAGCATCAGCCGATGAAGGAACAGCTTCAGAAGAAGCTTCAGAGGGATCAAAGGCCCCGGAGCCTCAGGAGGAAAGGCCTGAGGAAAGAAAGACCGCAAAAAGGAAAAAGAAGCACCCATTCCTTGGAGGCATGATAACGGGACTTCTCATAAGCCTGCTCCTTTTCTGCCTTTACAGAGGATATATAACCATACCCTTCTTCGGAGGCTATACCTTTACCATATTCCTTCCGACCTATTACATCAATGAGCTCCTGGATACGGGAGACATGAATTACCGGGATGTGGAGCGGAAGATGAAGGAGATAGACCGCTATCTGGATGAGTACTATCTTTACGACAAGGATCCCGAGCTCATGGAGGACGGTGCCGTGGCTGGCATGGTATACGGACTTTATGAGGATGATCCCTATGTGGGTTATTATACCATGGAGGACTTTGAGTCCGAGATAGAAAGCATAGAGGGCAACTACTGCGGTATAGGAGTCACGGTCATGGAGGATGAAGAGGGCGGAGGCCTTCTGATCCTGCAGGTACAGCCCGAAAGCCCCTCGGAGGAGGCCGGCCTTAAGCCCGGAGACAGGATCATAAGGGTAGATGATACGGACATCAGGGGCATGGATATGAATGATGTGACCACGGGACTCATAAAGGGACCTGAGGGCAGCACTGTGGAGATAGGGATCCTCAGGGACGGTGAAGAGCTTTCCTTTACCTGTGAGCGAAGGATCATTGAAAATATCAGTGTTCATCATTCCATGCTGGAGCTTCCTGAGGGAGACATAGGCTATATCTGCATAGCCAGCTTTGAAAATAATACCGATGAGCAGTTCGATGAGGCCCTTACGGAGCTTACGGATGCAGGAGCCGAAGGCATAGTCCTGGATCTTCGGGATGACCTCGGAGGCTCGGTAAATGCAGCCACCAACATACTGGACCGCATCATAGCGGATGATGACCTGAGATATGCCGATGAGGATAATCAGGCGGCGGAAAAGGGCAGCCTGCTTTTCTATCAGCAGGATAAGAAGGGCAGCAGACGATATTATTATGCAGTGGATGGAAAGAGCTGTGAGCTTCCGATAGTTGTCCTTGTCAATGAAAATTCCGCCTCCGCATCGGAGATAGTGACGGGATGTCTCAAGGACTACGGTTATAAGGTCGTGGGCATGAACACCTACGGCAAGGGTATCATACAGAGCCTGATACAGCTTTCGGACGGATCAGCAGTGGAATTCACCACGGCGGAATACCTGCTTCCGGGCGGCTACAGGCTCAATGGCGCAGGCATAGCTCCTGATGTGGAGGCAGAACCTTCCGAGGAGCTTCTGGAAAACGGAGCCGATATGGATGCTCCGGATCCGGAGACTGACAATATGCTTAAAGCTGCCATAGATGAGCTTTTAAAAGAACTCTGAGTCAGGAAATCAGGGACAGGCTGCCTGCGGACGAAGGTCAGCAGCGACCTGGATATATCATGATAACTGACGGATATATCATAAAACCATACATAAACTTATCATAGATATTTGGTATATATCTTTGTACCGCAGCAGCTGCGGAGGAATGGAGGAACAGGATGAAAACAAAATTTACCAGAGATGAGGCACTGGCACTTCTTAAGGAGCATAATAAGGAACATTTCCATATCCAGCACGGTATCACGGTGGGCAAGGTGATGAGGCATTATGCCGAGGGACATGGATACGGAGATGACGCTGATTTCTGGGAGATCTGCGGAATACTTCATGACGTGGATTTTGAGGAATATCCTGAGGAGCACTGCAAGAAGGCACCTGAGATCCTTGAGGCAGCAGGAGCTGAACCCGAGCTGATACATGCGGTATGTTCCCATGGCTACGGCATCTGCTCCGATGTGGAGCCTGAGCATGAGATGGAAAAGTTCCTCTTTGCCTCCGATGAGCTTACAGGTCTCATAGGAGCCGCTGCTCTTATGCGCCCCTCAAAGAGCTGCAAGGACATGGAATTAAGCTCCTTAAAAAAGAAGTTCAAGGACAAGAGATTTGCGGCAGGCTGCTCAAGGGACTGCATTAGGGATGGTGCGGAGCGTATGGGCATCGAGCTTTCAGATCTCATGCAGATCACCCTGGATGCCATGAAGGCTTCGGAGGATGATATAGCCTCGGAGATGGCTTCCATGGCCTGAATGCCGGAAAGGGAACGTAAGGGAGGATGATCACGGGGCACAGGAGACCGAAACTGTCCCGGAGCCTTTATAAAGCCCTTTTAAAGTCTCTTTGTTTGTGTTATATTTTAGAATCAGTCAGATTAAAACTTAGGAGATAGCACGATGTCATTCATAAAAAAGCCTGTTACAGGCATGCGGGACATACTCCCGGAGGAGATGGAGCTCCGCAACTATCTGATGGATACCATAAGGGAGGTCTATGAATCCTATGGATTTTCCCAGATGGAGGCTCCGGTGGTGGAGCATATAGAAAACCTTACCTCCAAGCAGGGAGGGGACAATGAGAAGCTGATCTTCCGCATCATGAAGAGGGGAGAGAAACTTGCAGAGTCAGGAGAGGCCCTTAAGAACGGTGATTTCGATGCTCTTACGGATTCGGGACTGCGCTATGACCTGACCGTTCCCCTTTCAAGGTATTACTCCAACAATCAGGCCAAGCTCCAGAAGCCCTTCAAGGCCCTCCAGATTGGCCCCGTGTTTAGGGCGGACAGGCCTCAGAAGGGACGCTTCCGTCAGTTCGTGCAGTGCGATATAGATATATTCGGAGATCCTACGAACCTGGCGGAAAAGGAGCTGATACTGGCTACCACCGAGGCCCTTTCCAGGATAGGGATAGATAAGTACGGACTCAAGGTATATATCAATGACAGACGCATACTCTTCGGCATGGTGAGCTTTGCAGGCTTCCCTGCGGAGGATGCGGAAAAGATACTGATCGTCCTTGATAAGGCCGACAAGATCGGCGCTGAGGGAGTGGATGAGGAGCTCCGCTCCATGGGATACGCTGAGGAATCCATCTCAAAGCTCCGTTCGATCCTGGACAGTTATAAGGGCAGTGCAGATTCTGTAAGAGCCATGGGCAGGGACATAGATAATGAGGAGATAAAGGCAGCCTGTGAAAATGTTGCCGATATCATGGAGTCCATAGCTGCCATGAAGTCCCGCAATATCAGCCTCTGCTTCGATCCTAAACTGGTAAGGGGCATGGGCTATTATACCGGAACCATATTCGAGGCCAAGGTTGAAAGCTTCGGGTCCTCCGTATGCGGAGGCGGCCGCTACGATAAGATGATAGGAAGGTTCACCGGTCAGGATGTGCCTGCGGTGGGATTTTCCATAGGTTTTGAACGTATAGTGACCATACTGCTGGAGGGAGGCTGTGAGCTTCCTAAGCAGAAGGAAAAGCTGGCAGTCCTGATGGAAAAGGGCATGTCTCCGGAAAAGGTCGGAGAGATCTTCGAGCTCTGCGAGGAGGAGAGAAGAAAGGGCCGCAGGGTGTTTGTGGCCTGGATGGCCAAGAACAAGAAGTTCCAGAAAGAGGGCCTTGCGAACGAGGGCTACGGAGAGATCAGGGAATTTTTCAACAACTGACAGGCTTACGACAGAGATAAACAGTCAGAGTCAATACCCGTAAGGGAAAGATAAAGGATGCAGGAGAGCTGATATGGCAGAGAGCATGAAGGGGCTGAAGAGGACCGCAAGATGCGGAGAGTTTTCTTCAGCTGACATTGGAAAAACAGTAACAGTCATGGGATGGGTACAGAAGTCCAGGAATAAGGGCGGACTTGTATTCACCGATGTAAGGGACAGAAGCGGTATACTGCAGGTCATCTTCGAGGAGGAGATCTGCGGCACAGAGGTATTTGAAAAGGCAGGAAGCCTTAAGTCAGAGTACTGCATAGCCGTTGTCGGAACCATCCGAAGCCGCGGCAAGGATGTCAATAAGGACCTGGCCACCGGAGATATAGAGGTGGAGGCAAAGGAGCTCCGTATACTCAGCGAGTCTGCAGTGCTCCCCTTCCCCATAGAGGCGGAGACAAAGACCAGAGAGGAGCTCAGGCTCAAGTACAGATATCTGGATCTGAGACGTCCTCCCCTTCAGAGGAACATAGCCCTCCGCTCCAAGCTGGCCATCAGTGTCAGGAACTATATGGCTGAGAACGGTTTCCTGGAGATAGAGACACCTACTTTCATAAAGTCCACTCCCGAGGGAGCCAGGGATTATCTTGTGCCTTCAAGGGTACATCAGGGAGAATTTTATGCCCTTCCCCAGTCACCGCAGCTTTTAAAGCAGCTTCTGATGGTATCGGGCTTTGACAGATATTTCCAGCTGGCCCGCTGCTACAGGGATGAGGACCTGAGGGCAGACCGTCAGCCTGAGTTCACCCAGATAGATATGGAGCTTTCCTTTGCGGACATAGACGATGTCATTGCCGTAAATGAAGGCCTGCTTAAGCGTATATTCAAGGAGGTCATCGACGTGGATGTGGAGCTTCCCATCAGACGCATGACCTGGCAGACCGCCATGGACAGGTACGGCTGCGATAAGCCGGATCTCCGCTTCGGACTTGAGATCGAGGATGTGAGCAGCTGCGTAAAGGACTGCGGATTCTCCGTATTCCATGATGCAGTGGCTGAGGGAGGTACGGTAAGAGGCATAAGAGTGCCCGGACAGGGACATATGCCCAGAAAGAAGATAGATGCCCTTACTGAAGTGGCAAAGTATTACGGCGGAAAGGGCATAGCTTATCTCTGCGTCAATGCGGCAGAGGACGGCAGCCATAAGAGCTCCTTTGCCAAGTTCATGACTGAGGCTGAGCTTTCAGCCCTTATAGAGCGCATGGGCGGAGAAAAGGGAGATCTGCTGGTATTTGCAGCAGGAAAGACAGAGCTTGTGAGGACAGTCCTCTGCAATGTAAGACTTACTCTTGGAAAGGAGCTGGGCCTTATAAAGGATGGAGACTGGAAGTTCGTGTGGATCACTGAGTTCCCTCTGTTCGAGTGGTCAGAGGAGGAGGGCCGGTTCATGGCCATGCATCATCCCTTCACCGCTCCTATGGAGGAGGACTGGCAGTATATAGACAGCGACCCGGGAAGGGTAAGGGCCAAGGCCTATGACATAGTCCTCAATGGAACAGAGCTCGGAGGAGGCTCTGTCAGGATACACCAGGCAGATGTCCAGGAGAAGATGCTGGAGAAGCTTGGATTTACCGAGGAGAGAGCAAAGGAACAGTTCGGATTCCTGCTGGAGGCCTTCAAGTACGGAGTACCTCCCCATGCCGGACTTGCCTACGGCATGGATCGTGTGGCCATGTGGATGGCAGGAGCAGAGAGCATAAGGGATGTCATGGCATTCCCCAAGCTTAAGGATGCTTCTGATGCCATGATGGGAGCCCCTGCAAAGGTAGAGGATTCTCAGCTCCATGAGCTCGGGATCAAGGTTGATGAGGAGGCCATAAAGGCTTCCCTTAAGAAGGAAGATGAATAAAAGACAGTTTTTGAAAGAACTTGAGGAAGAACTGGGATATGAGCTTCCCTCCACGCTGGTGCGGAGCAATCTTGACTATTATTCCTCATATATAGACGGGGAAAGGCAGAAGGGAAGAGGAGAAGATGAGATCCTCTCTGACCTTGGCGACCCGAGGCTCATAGCCAGAACCATAATAGATGCGGCTAAGAGCGGCTCTGACGGGATCCCGAATACGCCTGATGACAGGGATTTTACGGACCAGATATACGGAGGCAGCCGCAGCTCTGGCCAGGACGGAGCCGGATACCGGGAGGAGGCTGACAGCGCTTACGGAAGCGACAGCAGAGACGGAAGCTTCGGAGACAGCGGCTCTTACGGAAGCGGCGGAAGCAGGGGAGACATGCCGAGGCATCACAGGAACATATATGTCTACCATAATTTCGGCTGCCTTGGCTTCCTTGTGACCATGCTGATCATAATGCTCATCTTTTCATTTATAGGGACAGCCCTTTCCGTGCTGCTGCCGATATTGGGCCCCCTTATCATAGTAATGATAATCATATGGATATTTACGAACATGAGGGGAGATCAATAGGATGAGATATATGTTTGCTTCGGATATACATGGGTCTGCCCACTGGTGCGGACGTATGCTTTCCGCATATGAAAAAAGCGGAGCTGAAAGGCTGATCCTTCTGGGAGACATACTTTATCATGGCCCCAGAAATGACCTGCCGGAGGCTTATGCTCCGAAGGAGGTCATAGCACAGCTTGCTCCCTTCAGGGACAGGATACTCTGTGTGAGGGGAAACTGTGAGGCTGAGGTGGATCAGATGGTCCTTGATTTTCCCTGCATGGCGGATTACGGACTTCTGTATCTCAACGATATCTGCTTTTATGCGACTCACGGACATATATATAATGAACTGGAAGAGGGCAGGAATCTGCCTCCGATGAATGACGGGGATGTGCTGATACACGGACATACCCATGTGCCTGTGGCAGAGAGGATGAAGCTTTGCGGCAAAGACATCTTCGTGCTCAATCCCGGTTCGGTGAGCCTCCCCAAGGAGGGAAGCGCCCATAGCTTCGGACTTCTGGACGGGGACACATTTACCATATACGATATGGATTTCGGAACAGTAAAGAGCATATCACTTAAGAGGGCATAGGACCATGAGATTAGAGCTTGTGGCCCCGTGCCATTTTGGGCTTGAGGCCTGTACAAAAAAAGAGATAACCCAGCTCGGTTATGAGATAAGCGAGGTGAGGGACGGAAGAGTGACCTTCCTTGGAGATGAGAGAGCCCTCTGCCGTGCAAACATACAGCTTCGTACAGCAGAAAGGGTGCTGATAAAGGCCGCTGAATTTGAGGCAGTGACCTGGGATGAGCTTTTTGAGAAGACAAGGGAGATAGCCTGGGAGGAATTCCTCCCCTATGACGCCAGAGTCTGGGTGACAAAGGCCAATTCCATAAAGTCAAAGCTGTTTTCACCGAGGGATTTTCAGACCATAGTGCAGAAGGCCGTCGTATCCAGACTTCAGAAGGCCTGGCACAGGGAGGGACAGAGACTGCCCATGGACGGTCCGGAATTTCCCCTCAGGGTATCGGCCTATAAGGACAGGATACTGATAGGCATAGACAGCAGCGGAGAGAGCCTGCATAAGAGAGGCTACAGGAGATTCACGGTCAAGGCTCCCGTGACGGAGACCCTGGCCTCTGCCCTTATCATGCTTACGCCTTGGCATAGGGACAGGATACTCGTGGATCCCTTCTGCGGCTCAGGGACCTTCCTTATAGAGGCAGCCATGATGGCAGCGGATATCGCTCCCGGCATGGAAAGGGATTTTACTGCCACCTCCTGGACTTCTCTTATAGACAGGAGATACTGGATGGATGCCTATGATGAGGCAAGGGACAGGGCAGATGCGGTAAACAGGGCAGAGCTCAGGGACAGACTGGACCTGCAGGGCTTTGACATAGATGAGGAGGCTCTGAGGGCAGCAAGGAACAATGCGGAGCTTTGCGGGGTATCAGAGCTGATACATTTCCAGCGCAGGGATGTAAGGGAGCTGAGCCACAGCGGAAGCTATGGCTTCATAATAACCAACCCTCCCTATGGAGAGCGTATAGGGGAGAAGGATGAGATCCCGGAGCTTTACAGGGCCCTGGGAGAGAGGTATGCCGCTCTTTCGGACTGGAGCATGTACATACTTTCAGGCTATGACAGGACAGAGCAGTGCATAGGCAGAAAGGCTGACAGGAACCGCAAGATATATAACGGCATGATGAAGACCTATTTTTACAGCTATATGGGCAGACGCCCGCAAAAGAGGCAGGGAGAGGTCTGAAGATAACGGAGGGATGAGGGCCCTGGCGGGAAACAGGCCCATGGGCCGGGAACTGAGTCCCGGAAAGCTCTGGGAGCAATGAGGTTGATGATATGAAAAGGATCATATTTGCCACTGAAAATCAGGGTAAGATGAGAGAGATAAGGGATATACTCGGGAGATCAGGCCGGGAGGTCATATCCATTGGAGAGCTTGGCATGAAGGCTGAGGCTGAGGAGACGGGAGAGACCTTTTCGGAAAATGCAGAGATCAAGGCGAGGGAGATCCATGACAGGATAAAGGATGATGCGGAGCTTTCAGACTGCATAGTGATGGCTGATGATTCCGGCTTCTGCATAGACCATCTGGGAGGAGATCCCGGAGTTCACTCCGCAAGGTTCATGGGACATGATACTCCTTACTCCGTAAAGCATGCGGAGATACTCAGGCTTATGAAGGATGTCAAGGAGGAGGACAGAGGAGCCAGATTCGTCTGTGTGATCTGTGCCGTATTCCCCGACGGGCATGCGGAATTTACTGAGGGGGAGCTCTGCGGAAGAGTAGCCATGGAGCCTTCAGGAGAAGGCGGCTTCGGATATGATCCGATCTTTTATCTTCCTCAGTACGGAAAGACCACTGCTGAGCTGGGAACGGAGTTCAAGAACAGCGTGTCCCACAGGGCCAGGGCCCTGGAAAAGATGGAAGAGCTGATAGAAAAAGAGGAGAGGTAAATATTTGCCGTCATGAAAAAGATACTTGTTGCAAGCGATACCCACGGAAGGAATGAAAATCTGAAAAATGTGATCCTCAAGAACCGTCCCATAGATAAATTTATATTCTGCGGAGACGGGGAGGGACTGGAGAAGATCATAAGGGAAATGATCGGAGATGAGTGTGAGCTTTATATGGTAAGGGGCAACAATGATTATTTTTCACAGCTTCCCTGGGATATAGAATTTGAACTGGGAGGACTGAAGGCCTTTCTTACCCATGGACACATGTACGGGGTAAGCGTATCCGAGGGACGCATACTTGAGGAGGCCAGATCCAGGGGCTGCGGCATATGCTTTTACGGACATACCCACAGACCGGTGGAAGAAAAGAAGGAAGGGATATTTGTCATAAATCCCGGAAGCCTGAGCTTCCCGAGACAGATGAACCGCAAGCCCTCCTATATGATCATAGAGGAAGAGGACAACGGGAAGCTGCATTTTCATCAGGCATATGTGGAGAGATAAGACCTGCCCTGAGGCATGGACTTTGGGACCTGCCGCCGGATCCGCCTGAAAAGCAGGAGGCTAAGATCCCGGAGAGATGAGTCCCGGAAGAGAGTGATGGACAAGCCGGGCTTTCAGAGCTATAATGTTAAAAATAAGACAATACCCCGTCCTAAAAGGACGGGGTTTAAATAAGGAGGAGGATCATGAAAAGATCTATACTTGCGGCAGCCCTGCTGCTTTCACTTGGACTTTGCGCCTGCTCTCAGAAGGCAGAGGAGCCGGTGACCACAGCTGCAGCAGCTGCGGCAGAGACCGAGGAGTCCGCACAGACAGAGACCGAGGCTGCAGAGACAAAAGCCGCTTCGGAAGAAGCAGAAGCTGAGGATATGGAGATTGAGGTCACAGAGGGAGAGGGCTATATAGGAGTCAGCTCCGAAAATACCCCGGCAGAGCTTCAGTACGGCGATGTGACGGTACGTGTAGGTTCCCTCAAGGGCCCCACCACCATGGGCCTTGTCAATATGATGGAGTGGGCTGAGGAAGGAGAGCTTCCCTTTGGTGCAGAATTCACCATGGCCACTGCGGCAGATGAGATAACTGCGAAGCTGGTACAGGGAGAGCTTGACATCGCTTTGGTGCCTGCAAACCTTGCTTCGGTGCTTTATAACAAGACCGAGGGCGGAGTAAGCGTCATAGATATCAATACCTTGGGAGTGCTTTACGGAGTTACCGGAGATGAGAGCGTGACGGGACTTTCCGATCTTGAAGGAAAGACCATATACATGACCGGTCAGGGCACAACGCCCCAGTATGCGATGGACTATATCCTTGCCCAGAACGGCATGACAGACAAGGTAACCATAGAATACAGGTCAGAGGCCACGGAGATCGCAGCCATGTTTGCCGAGGATCCGACCATCATAGCGGTTCTTCCCCAGCCCTTTGCCACTGTATGTCAGGTCCAGAATGAGGGCGTGAAGGAATTCATGGATCTCAATGAGGAATGGGATAAGTGTGCTGACAGCGGAGATTCTATGCTCCTTACCGGAGTTACCATAGCCAGCAGGGACTTCCTTAGTGCCCATGCAGAGGATGGCCTTATAGATGCCTTCATAAGCACCCAGAGACTGTCCACAGAGGCAGTGGAGCTGGATACGGCCCATACGGCTGAGCTGGTGGCTGCGGCAGGCATCATAGAGAAGGCACCGATAGCCGAGAAGGCCATACCCAAGTGCGGCATAGCCTGCATCACCGGAGAGGAGATGAAGGGGGCCTTAAGCGGATATCTGGAGGTACTTGAGGCTGCCAATGCCCAGTCAGTGGGAGGCGAGCTTCCGGGAGATGACTTCTATTATATGGAGGCAGAGTGATCCATTCAGGATACCAGGTTTATTGGGACTGACCACAACGAGTTTTATCTTATAACCTCCGTTTGTCCCATAACTCCATAATCCAAAACTTACGCATATGAAATGCCATGGCCGGCGCCATGGCATTTTTTCTTTTCTGAGGAGCCGGTGTGGGGCTGCTGTATGCAGCCTCATGGATCCAGGGCACTATTTATTCTTTTTTATGGTGCAGGTATATGGCTGCTGTATGCAGCTTCACGGATCCGGAATCCCATGATCATTTTTTCTTTCTTACGGAGTATCCGAATTTTCCGAGCTTTTCACCGAGGAGGAAGTACTCTCCGTGGTTATAGGCTATGAGTCCTGCCTTATCCAGTTCCAACCGGCCCTTATCGTCTATCAGACATTCATCCACATCTACTGCGAGGACTTTTGCTATAAACATGTCATGGGAGCCGAGGGACAGCTTTTTTTCCACCTTACATTCTATATTGACCGGGGACTCCGCTATGAGGGGAGCGGAGACCATTGATGCGGGACCCTTTGTAAGACCGCATTTTTGCCATTTATCCACCTTTTCTCCTGAGGTCACCCCGCAGTAATCGGTGGCGAAGCAGAGCTCCTTTGTGGTAAGATTTATGACATATTCACCGGTCTCTTCTATCATGTGATGGCTGAAGCGCCTGGGCATGACAGAGATATAGACCATGGCGGGATCCGAGCATACGATGCCGGTCCAGGCTATGGTTATGATATTGGTCCTTCCTTCTTTATCGGCACAGCTCACCAGGGCTGCGGGAACGGGACTTAAGAGGGTGCCGGGCTTCCATACCTGTTTAGAATCTGCTTTGTTATTCATATCTGCTCCTTGTCAAGTTTTATGATCTCACAGCCAAGCCTCAGGGCATCCTCCCTTTCGTGGGCGGATATGATGAGGATGCGTCCATCCATATGGGTGCTTATATAGTCCATGAGCCGCTCCTTTGCGGCCTCATCAAGGCCTGAAAAGGGCTCATCCATGATGAGGGCGTCCGAGGGGTGAAGCAAGGCCCGCAGCACGGCTGTCCTTCGCCGCTGTCCTCCGCTGAGTTCATCCGCAGCGGTATGCAGGTCTATGTCAGGGGCTATGATGGAAAGCTCCTCAAGGACCTGCCTTTTTTCAAGTCCCCTGGTCACTGCGCATATATTGCTTACGGCATCGGCCCCGGGAAACAGTCTGTCATCCTGAAATACTGCTGAAAATGAAGGCTTTTCCTTTCTGACAGGGCCTCTGATCTTATCGGGGACATCATTCATCTCAAAGTGGAGCTCTCCGCTGTCAGGGACTTCTAGGCCCAGGATGATGCGAAGGAGGGTGGTCTTTCCTATGCCGCTCCGACCCATCAGGGCATAGCGCCCGCTGCCGTAAAGCTCAGCCGAGAAATCTCTGAGGACCCGCTGATCTCCGAAGCTTTTATTTATATTTTTCAGAATGATCTTATCCAGCATATATCGTCAGAGCCGCCTTTCTATACGCTCTATAAGCAGCTTTATCAGCTTTTCACTCAGGTATGAGAGAACTATGACCGTAAAGGTCCAGGCAAAGAGTCCTGCCGTATCCAGAAAGATCTTGGACTGGTAGAGATAAAAGCCTATGGTGTCCTTCGGCTGTCCGATGAGCTCTGCAGCCACGCCGGATTTCCAGGCCATGCCTATGACAGAGGGCAGGGCTGAAAGGAGATAGGGCAGCAGGGCCGGGATGTATATGTATCTGAGCCGGGGCATGAGGCCCATTCCGTATACCTTTGAAAGCTCCAGGAGCCTGGGGTCAGAGGACATGAGGCCTCCGATGGCTGTTTCCCAGATCATAGGGAACACTACTATGAAGGAGACTACTATACTGAGCTCGCTGCTTCCTCCAAGCCAGATAAGGGCAAGGATCACGAAGGAGGCCACAGGGATGGATCGCATCAGTGATATCACCGGATCAAGGAGATCCCTTATGAGGGGATGAAAATATGCGAGGGCTCCGAGCAGCAGGGCCGAAATGGCAGAGAGCAGGAAGCCGGACATGATCTTAACGAGGGTGTTAAGGACCGATCTCCAGAAGAGGGGATCAGGCAGCATGGAAAACAGCACTGAAAGACTTTCAATGGGGCCCACGAGGATGATCCTGTTATCAGTGATGCGGGCTGCCAGCTCCCACAAAAGGAGCCAGAACAGCAGTATGGATATTTTTTTCAGCTTTTGGGTCTTTATGTCCTTCATCTTAAATGGTTGACTTATACTGATTAAAATGTTAAAGTCATATTGATTTAGTAAATTAAAGTATTGCACTATATCATTATCGCATAATTATCGATCGGCAGAGGTAGAAGCATGAATCCCAAGACCCACACAGAAGCATTAGATCATCTTTTTGAAGCAGTCCTTAAGCTGGAAAGCGTTGAGGAATGTTACAAGTTCTTTTCTGATGTCTGTACCATCAAGGAGCTGATGGCCATGTCACAGCGCTACGAGGTAGCTCTTATGCTGAATCAGAAGATGACCTATCTGGATATAGCAGAGAAGACAGGTGCTTCAACTGCGACCATAAGCAGAGTCAACAGATCCCTGACCTATGGAGAGGACGGATACCGCCTTGCCTTTGAAAGGCTTGGCATCACCGAGGCCCCCAAAAAAGAAAGATCAGGGGATAAGTGACCCCCCGTCTGCTTCATCTTCCTCCTCCGGGAGGGGATCCATACCAAGAAGCTTCTTTGCTTCCGAAGGTTCAAGCTCTTCCACCCGGGAGAGCTTTTTATTTATCATGTCGGCCCTCTTCTGAAGATCCTGAGTAGCCCTCCCTGCCAGCTCTATACGGTTGCTGGCAGTATGGATGAGCTTTGAAAGGGTGGCATACTGGGTCTTGATGGCTGACAGGAGCTTAAGTATGTTTTTGGAATCCCTGTTTACGGCCATGTACCTGAAGCCTATGTTGAGGGAGCTTAAGAGGGCACTGAGGGTGGAGGGCCCGGTGATCACTATATGCTGTTTCTGCCTTACCTCATCGGAAAGCCCCGGTATGCGGAGCACCTCGGCATAGAG
>CALWMV010000021.1 GCA_944382125.1 uncultured Lachnospiraceae bacterium | reverse complement strand
ACGTAAAAAGCCGCTTGGCGTACTATTTATAGAGTATGCCGGCGGTTTTTTGATTTACGGGATAGATGATGAGATATGTATAAAGAAGCGTATCTGTCCCATGGGCAGATAGGCCCGCAAAAGGGATCGAGAAATAAATGTTGGAGGTATGTGACTGTATGAAGTATGTTACTTTGGGAAAGACAGGACTTAAGGTATCAAAGATAGGCCTTGGAGGCATCCCCATCCAGAAGAACAGTGCTGAGGAGGTAAAGGAGCTTCTGATGTACCTGATGGAGCAGGGAGTCAACTATGTGGACAGCGCCAGAGGATATACCGTAAGTGAGGCTCTGCTGGGAGAGGCTATGGAGGGCCACAGAGATCGCTTCATCATAGCCACAAAGAGCATGTCCGTGACAAAGGAGGACATGGCAAGGGACATAGACATCAGCCTTAAGAATTTCAGAACAGACTATATAGACCTCTATCAGATACATAACCCCAGCATGGAGAATCTTGAGAAGATACTATCAGAGGGAGGAGCCATGGAGGCCCTCAGGGAGGCAAAGGCTGAAGGAAAGATAGGACATATAGGACTTACTGCCCATTCCACCGAGGTCTTTGAAAAGGCCCTTTCCCTTGATGAGATAGAGACTATCATGTTCCCCTACAACATAGTGGAATTCCAGGGAACCGAGCTCATCAGGAAGGCTGCAGAGAAGAATGTGGGCTTCATAGACATGAAGCCTCTGGCAGGAGGAGCCATAGAGGATGGCAGGCTGGCTCTCAGATATATCTGTGCCAATCCTGATGTGACCATAGTCATCCCGGGTATGTACAGCGTTGAGGAGGCAAAGCAGAACATAGAGGCAGTGCTGGATGAATCGCCCCTTACCGAGGAAGAAAAAGCCGGATTTGATAAGGTAAGAGGAGAACTGGGAGAAAACTTCTGCCGCAGATGCAATTACTGCCAGCCCTGCTCAGCAGGCATAAACATAGCCAATGTATTCCTCTTTGCAGGCTACCTGCAGCGTTATGACCTGGGAGCCTGGGGATATGACAGATATATGGCCCTGCCGGTTAAGCCCGAGGCCTGCGTTGACTGCGGTCTCTGCGAGACCAGATGCCCCTACCATCTTCCCATTAGGGAGATGCTCAGGAAATGCGCAGCTGATTTTGCCGATTACGAAAAGAACCTGAAATAATATGGGACTGCCCCAAAGTCAGATACATGTTGGGATTTCCGGAAAAATCTGTAAGGGAGCTTGATATCGATGGACAAAAAAGACTTCAGGAATAAAAATGGCATAAGCATTTTTTTCTCATATTTCCGACCTCATAAAAAGACCTTCATGCTGGACATGGGCTGTGCCCTGGCGATATCAGCCATAGACCTGACCTTTCCTTTTGTTTCCAGATGGTGCCTCAATACGCTGATACCTGAAAGCGCATGGCTGACCTTCTGGGCTATCATGGGGATAATGGTACTGGTATATGTGCTCAGATCGGTATTTACCTATTTCATGTGCTACCAGGGACATCGCTTCGGAATACTGGTGGAGACTGACATAAGGAAGGACCTGTTTCAGCATATACAGGAGCTGAGCTTCGGATATTTTGACCAGAACAGGGTAGGCCAGCTCATGAGCAGGCTGACCACGGATCTTTTTGATATAACGGAGCTTGCCCACCACGGCCCTGAGGATGTGGTGTGTTCGGTGCTTACGATCATCGGAGCCGTCATCATCATGTTTACCATCGAGTGGAGGCTGGCCCTTGTGATAGCTGTCATGATACCGGTATTTCTGATCGTGGTATGGAGATGCAGACGATCCATGGCCATCACCTCGATCAGGGTAAAGCAGACCCAGGCTTCGATAAATGCCGAATTTGAGTCAAACATATCGGGTATAAAGACAGCCAAGGCCTTTGCAAATGAAGAGGTGGAGCTGGGGAAATTCAACAGGGCAAATCTGTCTTTCAGGGATTCCAAGGCCGCCTATCATAAGGCCATGGGCATATTCAAGGCTTCCATGGAGCTCTTCATGTGTCTGCTTTCAGTGGCGGTCATAGCCGTCGGCGGAGCACTTATCATGCAGGGCAGTATGGATGTGGTGGATCTGGTGACATTTACACTTTATGTGACTACCTTTGTGACCCCTATAAGGAACCTTTCCACGGATGCGGAGATGCTGGCAAACGGAAGCGCAGGCTTCAAGCGTTTCCTTGAGATCATGCGGACCGAGCCCCTGCTTAAGGACAGGGAGGGCGCAGCAGAGCTTACGGATGTAAAGGGAGACATAGATATAAGAGATGTGTCCTTTGCCTACAGCAGCAGGAAGGATGTACTCCATGATGTGGATCTTACCATAGCTGCGGGAGAGACTGTGGCTTTTGTAGGCTCCTCAGGAGGAGGAAAGACTACCCTGAGTCAGCTGATACCGAGATTTTATGATGTGACTGAGGGAGCTGTATGCATAGACGGCAGGGATGTAAGGGACGTGACCCAGGAAAGCCTTCATCGGGCCATAGGCATAGTACAGCAGGATGTATTCCTTTTTGCCGGAAGCATAGCTGAAAACATACGCTATGGAAGGCCTGAGGCTTCGATGGATGAGGTCATGGAGGCTGCCAGGATGGCTGAGATATATGATGATATCATTGCCATGCCTGACGGATTTGAGACCAATGTGGGAGAGAGGGGTACCAGGCTCTCCGGAGGACAGAAGCAGAGGATATCCATAGCCAGGATATTCTTAAAGAATCCTCCGATACTTATACTTGATGAGGCGACCTCGGCCCTGGACAGCGTGACTGAGGCAAGGATACAGGAGACCTTTGAAAAGCTGTCCGAGGGCAGGACCACCATAGTCATAGCCCACAGGCTTTCAACGGTCAAAAATGCAGACCGCATAGCCGTCATAGAGGAAGGCAGGATACTGGAACTCGGTACCCATGAGGAGCTAATGAAGGAAAATGGAGAGTATGCAAAGCTTGTACATACTCAGGAGCTGAAATGATATGAGCGAGATGACATTAAGAGACCTGGAGATAGGAAAAACAGCTACCATATTGTCAGTAGGAGGAGAAGGTGCTTTAAGACAGCACCTTCTTGACATGGGGCTCATAGAAGGGGCTGATGTGACAGTGGTCAAGTATGCCCCCATGGGAGACCCCATCGAGCTTAAGATACATGGCTATGAACTGACTATAAGGCTCGATGATGCTGCAAAGATAGGCATAAGCAATGTAAGAGTCGAGGCAGAGAAGCATCTGAGCCCTGAGCCTCGGACCATGGAGCACCCGGGCTACGGTGAGGGTGGAAAATACCACGACAGGACGGATGAGCATCCCCTTCCGGAGGGGACCCTTCTGACCTTTGCCCTGATCGGAAACCAGAACTGCGGCAAGACCACCCTTTTCAACCAGCTCACGGGATCTAACCAGCATGTGGGCAATTTCCCGGGCGTAACGGTGGACAGGAAGGATGGAGTCATAAAGGGCTATCCTGACACAAGGATCACTGATCTGCCGGGGATTTATTCCATGTCTCCCTATACCAGTGAGGAGATAGTAACAAGACAGTTCCTCATGGAGGAGAGACCCAAGGGCATCATAAATATAGTGGATGCCACCAATATAGAGAGGAATCTCTACCTTACCATGCAGCTCATGGAACTCAATATGCCCATGGTAGTTGCCCTCAATATGATGGATGAGGTGAGCAGGAACGGAGGCTCCATACGCATAAATGAGCTGGAGTCCTATCTTGGCGTGCCGGTCATACCCATCTCGGCGGCCAAGGGACAGGGCATAGACGAGCTGGTGAAGCATGCTGTCCATGTGGCCAAATATCAGGAATGTCCCGGAAGGACGGATTACTGCATAGACAGTGAGGATGAAAGCGGAGGTATACATCGTTCCATCCATGCGATCATGCACCTCATAGAGGATCATGCCAAAAGGGCAGGCATCCCTGTCCGCTTCGCAGCTTCAAAGATCGCTGAAAATGATATGACTGTGCTCAATGCCCTGGATCTGAGCCAGAATGAAAAGGAGATGCTGGAGCATATAGTGAGTCAGATGGAGGAGGAGACCGGCCTTGACCGCTCCTCGGCCATAGCAAAGATGCGCTTTGACTTCATACTCAGGATCTGTGAAAGCACGGTCATCAAGCCCCATGAGAGCCTGGAGAGCATAAGGAGCAAGAAGATAGACAGCATCCTTACAGGCAGATACACGGGCATCCCTGCCTTCATAGGCATAATGGCGGTGGTGTTCTGGCTTACCTTCGGTGTGATAGGAGCGGCCCTTCAGACAGTGCTGGAGGAACTCATAGGCATGCTGACCCTTGCTGTGGACCAGGCCCTTATTTCTGCCCATGTCAATGCAGCCCTTCATTCTCTCATAATAGACGGTATATTCAATGGCATAGGAAGCGTGCTGAGCTTCCTCCCCATCATAGTTACGCTGTTCTTCTTCCTTTCCATGCTGGAGGACAGCGGATATATGGCGAGGGTGGCCTTTATCATGGATAAGCTGCTCCGCAAGCTGGGACTTTCAGGAAGAAGCATAGTGCCTCTGCTCATAGGCTTCGGCTGTACCGTGCCGGGAGTCATGGCCTCAAGGACCCTTCCCTCTGAAAGGGACAGGAAGATGACCATACTTCTGACACCCTTTATGAGCTGCTCGGCCAAGCTGCCGATATATGCCTTCTTTACGGCAGTATTTTTCCCGCAGGCAGGAGCCCTTGTGATGATAGGACTGTACCTTCTCGGCATACTTGCCGCCATCCTTGCGGCCTTCATATTCAGAGGCACGCTGTTCAAGGGAGAGCCCGTGCCCTTTGTCATGGAGCTTCCCAATTATCGTATGCCGGGAGCAAAGAACGTGGGACACCTGCTCTGGGACAAGGCCAAGGACTTTCTGGAGAGGGCCTTCACCATCATATTCGTGGCGACGATAGTCGTATGGTTCCTTCAGAGCTTCGATATCCATTTCAATATGGTGACCGATGCGGGAGACAGCATACTTGCCATGGCTGCAGGGATCATCGCCCCGATCTTTGCACCCCTTGGTTTCGGAGACTGGCGCATATCCACGGCCCTCATAACAGGCTTCATGGCCAAGGAAAGCGTGGTATCCACGCTTAATGTGCTCTTCGGAAGCACAGAGAAGCTCCTTGCGGCCATAAGTACCCCTGAGGCCCTGTCGCTTCTGGTATTCTGCCTGCTCTATACTCCCTGTGTGGCAGCAGTAAGCTCGGTAAAGAGGGAGCTTGGCGGCAGATGGGCAGTATTTGTGGTAATAGGGCAGTGCGTCATAGCCTGGATAGCCGCATTCATCGTGCATCTGATCGCCCTTATGTTCATCTGAGACCACTTTATAATACTATAAAAAAACCTCTGTCCCCGGACTGCCGTTTCACGATGTCCGGGGACAGAGGTTTATTCAAGGCCTATTGCTGCCTCAACGGGAAGGCTCAGCACTATGCCGTGGGCAGGTGTCCTGAGCCCGCAGGCCTCTGATATGGCCTGCATGACTGCAGCTCTTATGTTCTGATCCACTATGATCATGGTAAATTCCTGCTCCTCCTGGGTGGACATGCCAAGGAGGGTCATGGCACTTTCGGTGCCCCGTCTGCGGCCCTTTATGACAGTGCCGCCTCTGGCTCCGGCAGATCTGGCAGCTTCTATTATGTCTTCACTGTAACCCTGATCTGCGGCTACGAATATCATTGAATGGGTATTGGTTTCCTTTGAAGTCATGGCAGGATCTCCTTTTTCAGCTGAAAGCTGTCTTTCTTCCTCATCAAGTATGCGCTTTATGGTCTCCTGAAGTCCCGTGATCCTAAGCGCGGCTGCTATGCCCTGGCCCCGTCTGCGGAGCCTGAGACTGCTGTTCAGCTTTGAAAGCACATTTGGCAGGGCCTCCCGGTCCACGAGACAGAGGCTTATGAGCCTCAGGGTGCCGTCCAGACCGCAGATATCCAGAAGCTCTGAATTTGCAGTGCCGTGCCCACGGAACTGGAGCACTATGGGCAGCCCCAGCCTTGAAAAGGCCTTATCCACCACCTTTTCATCCTCAGGCTTGTTTATAAGCATCAACATATATTTCTGA
Source organism: uncultured Lachnospiraceae bacterium (assembly GCA_944382125.1). Taxonomy (GTDB): domain Bacteria; phylum Bacillota; class Clostridia; order Lachnospirales; family Lachnospiraceae; genus Avilachnospira. The sequence continues at coordinate 13,760 of CALWMV010000021.1, read as the reverse complement.
AGGTCTTTTTCTTTTTTTACATTCATATATCAGACCTCACTTTCCGGATCTTCCAGGATGATATCATCTGACAGCATATAGAGGGCGGCAGGACGTCTGCGGCTCTTTATGGAGTACAGAAGCCCCATGATCTGTATCGCAAGCAGCGGCGTCATGGCCACCAGAGCCACGACTCCGAAGGCATCAGTGACCACATTGCCTCCGACTGCCATGCAGGCCCCCATGGAGAGGGGCAGCAGGAAGGTGGAGGTCATGGGACCGCTGGCCACGCCGCCTGAGTCAAAGGCCACGCCCACGAATATCGGCGGTACTATGAAGCTCAGTATCAGGGCGATGGCATAACCCGGGATGATGATCCAGAAGATACTTATGCCGGTAAGTACCCTTAGCATGGAGATCGCAACGGCTATGGCAACACCTGCGGAAAGTCCCATATTCATCATATGGCGTGAAATGGTCCCTCCGGTGATCTCCTCGACCTGTTCGTTGAGGACCTGGACTGCAGGCTCAGCCTTTACGATATAGTAGCCTATGACAAGCCCCACCGGTATGAGGAACCAGCGGAAGGTCCTGGAGGCCAGCTCGCTGCCGAGGAGACTGCCCACCGGAGCAAAGCCTATATTGACTCCCGTAAGGAAGAGGATCAGGCCTATGATGGTGTATATAAAGCCGATGCTGATCCTGAGGAGCTGTCTTTTGCGGTATCTGCGGGAGATCAGCTGGAATATGACAAAGGCTCCGATGACGGGGATCAGGCTTATAACGACCTCCCTGGCATAGTGGGGCAGGGCCTTTATGAAATAAAGGGCCACGTCATGGGTGGTGCTGACGCTGGCAAGCTCCGAAGTCTCGTAAAGAGCCTCGGAGGGGTTATAGAAGATGCCCAGCAGCATGACCATCAGTATGGGGCCTACGCTGCACAGGGCCACCAGCCCGAAGCTGTCACTGGAGCCTTCTTTGTCGCTTCTTGTAGCAGAGAGGCCGACGCCTATGGCCATGATGAAGGGCACGGTCATGGGGCCCGTGGTCACGCCTCCGGCATCAAAGGCCACTGCTATGAATTCCCTGGGAGCAAATGCTGCCAGCAGGAACAAAAGAAGATAAAGAAGGCTCAGGAAACGGTTCAGAGGCAGGTGAAATATGATCCTCAGAACTGCTGCCGCCATAAATACGCCTACTCCGACTGCCACGGCCCATATGAGCACGCTGTTCGGTATGGAAGCCACCTGCTCGGCCAGTACCTGAAGATCAGGCTCAGAAATGGTAATGACGGTCCCTACAAGGAAGCAGATAAATATGGTAAGGGAAAGGCTCTTCATCTCAAAGAGACTGCCTCCTATGCCCTGACCCAGGGGAGTCATGGCTGTCTCTGCTCCCAGCTGAAAAAAGCCCATGCCTATAATGAGCAGCAGGGCTCCGCAGATGAACAGTGACAGTGTGCCTATATCCATGGGCACCAGAGTAAAGCAGAGCAGCAGCACTATACAGGTGATGGGCAGAACGCTCTTAAGTGATTCAAGTATCTTTTCCTTCAGCTTATCATTCATGTAAAAAGCTTAACATGGAGCCTTTGAGGCTGTAAAGGAAAGGATGGGATTGTTTACAAAAAATTCAGATAAAGAGCAAGGAGATAAAATTATTGGTATACAAAAACAGGTCCATGGGTGTAAAATATTTTTATACTTCATTATTCACATCAATATAGTTTCACATCAATGAGCAAGAGAGGTACATATGGGAAAGTCAACGGTATATTTTACGGATTTCAGGTGCCAGGTCGGCACGAGTCAGCTGGATAAGCTCAGAAGGCTCTGCATAGCGGCCGGTATAAAGAACATCGACATGGACGGAAAGTTCGTTGCCATCAAGATGCATTTCGGAGAGCTGGGCAATCTGGCCTTCCTTCGTCCCAACTACGCAAAGGCTGTGGCTGATCTCTGCAAGGAGCAGGGCGGTATGCCCTTCCTTACGGACTGCAATACCCTTTATCCCGGAAGCAGGAAGAATGCCCTGGAGCATATGGACTGCGCCAACTTAAACGGCTTCAACCCCATATCCACAGGCTGCCAGATCATCATCGGCGACGGACTTAGGGGAACGGATGACGTGGATGTGCCGGTGCCCGGAGGGGAGTACTGCAAGACTGCCAAGATCGGCCGTGCCGTCATGGATGCGGATGTATTTATAAGCCTGACTCATTTTAAGGGTCATGAGGCTACGGGCTTCGGCGGAGCCATCAAGAACATAGGCATGGGCTGCGGAAGCCGTGCAGGAAAGATGGATCAGCATAAGAGCGGAAAGCCCGCAGTCAATGAGGAGCTGTGCCGCAGCTGCAGACGCTGTGCAAAGGAGTGCGGAAGCAGCGCCATAAGCTATCCTGAGGGAAAGGCAGTCATAGATTATGATAAGTGTGTGGGCTGCGGAAGATGTATAGGAGCCTGCAACTTCGATGCTATTTACAATGATAACGACAGTGCCAATGAGCTTCTGGACCGCAAGATGGCGGAGTATGCCCTGGCTGTATGTCACGACCGTCCCTGCTTCCATATAGCTCTGGTACAGGATATAAGCCCCAACTGTGACTGTCACGGTGAAAATGATGCCCCGATCCTTCCTGATATCGGAATGTTCGCAAGCTTCGATCCCGTGGCCCTGGATCAGGCCTGTGCGGATGCCTGCCTTGCGGCGACTCCCATTGCAAACAGCCAGCTCGGAGAAAACCTGGCAAAGGAGGGATGGCACTGCCACCACGACCATTTCAAGGACTCCAATCCCAACATAGAGTGGAAGGCCACCTTGGAGCAGGGAGAGAAGATAGGCCTTGGAACAAGGGAGTACGAGCTTAAGAAGATCTGATCATATTTACTTTATGTTAAGCTGCCGTATGAGGGAGCCTGCTATGTACTGACTTTACCGGATGTCCGGCAGAGGGGTACATATCAGGGAGATCTCCCGGAACGGCGGCTTTTTTTGCCTTTATACCCGCGTAAAACAACGCTGATATAGTCAAAGCCGGATTTCTGTGATATACTTTCTTTCATATTATAAAGGGGAGATGCACTATGGCAGACGAAAGCTTAAAAAATCTTAATGATAACGAAGAAAAGAAGGAAGTTATTTCCAAGAATTTCATAGAAAGGGAGATCGACAAGGATCTTACGGAGGGCGTGTACGATCATGTGCAGACCAGATTCCCGCCGGAGCCCAACGGATATCTCCATGTGGGACATGCGAAGTCCATACTCCTTAATTACGGCCTCGCTCAGGAATATGGCGGAAAGTTCAATCTCCGTTTTGATGATACCAACCCGACGAAGGAGAAGACAGAGTACGTCAATGCCATCATCGAGGATGTGAAGTGGCTGGGCGCTGATTTTGAGGACAGGCTGTTCTTTGCCTCGGATTATTTCGGAGAGATGTATGACAAGGCGGTCTTCCTGATAAAGAAGGGCAAGGCCTATGTCTCCGACCTTTCCGCAGATGAGATCAAGGCTTACAGAGGAGATTTCAATACCCCCGGCAAGGAGGATCCTTCAAGGAACAGGAGCATAGAGGAGAACTTAAGGCTCTTCACCGAGATGAAGGATGGAAAGTACGCCGACGGAGAGAAGGTGCTCCGTGCAAAGATAGATATGGCAGCAGGCAATATCAACATGCGTGATCCCGTCATCTATCGTATCGCAAGGCTTTCCCATCACAATACCGGAGACAAGTGGTGCATCTACCCGATGTATGACTTTGCCCATCCCATAGAGGATGCCATAGAGGGCATAACCCACAGTATCTGTACCCTGGAGTTTGAGGACCACAGGCCCCTCTATGACTGGGTGGTAAGGGAATGTGAATATCCCCATCCTCCCCGCCAGATAGAGTTTGCCAAGATGTACCTGACCAATGTGGTCACCGGCAAGAGATATATAAAGAAGCTGGTGGATGACGGCATAGTTGACGGCTGGGATGATCCCAGGCTTGTTACCATAGCTGCCCTCAGGAGGAGAGGCTACACACCTGAGTCCATAGCCAAGTTCGTGAAGCTGGCAGGCATCTCCAAGGCGGATTCCTCCTGTGACATGGACATGCTGGAGTACTGCGTGAGGGATGATCTGAAGCTCAAGAAAGCCCGCATCATGGCCGTGCTCCATCCCCTGAAGCTGATAATAGACAATTATCCCGAGGGACAGAGCGAGGAGATAGAGATCCCCAACAACCTTGAGGTGCCTGAGATGGGCTCAAGGAAGGTAAGCTTCTCAAGGGAGCTCTGGATAGAGCAGGAGGACTTCATGGAGGAGCCTCCCCACAAGTATTTCAGACTTTTCCCCGGCAATGAGGTAAGGCTCATGGGAGCCTATCTTGTAAGATGCACGGGCTGCGACAAGGACGAGAACGGCAATGTGATCTGCGTCCATGCAGAATATGATCCTGCTACCAGGGGCGGCAATGCTCCTGACGGAAGGAAGGTAAAGGGAACGATCCACTGGGTGGATGCAAAGACGGCCTATAAGGCGACCGTAAGACTTTACGAGAGCCTCATAGATACGGAGAAGGGCATGTTCGATGAGAGCGGAGCCCTGAACCTTAATCCCAACTCTCTTACAGTGCTGACGGACTGCTATATGGAGCCCATGCTCAGGGATGCAAAGCCCTATGACAGCTTCCAGTTCGTAAGGAACGGATATTTTACCGTTGATTCCCATGACTCAAAGGATGGAGAGGCCGTATTCAACAGGATAGTGGGACTGAAGTCCTCATTCAAGCTGCCCAAGGCAGAGTAAGCGTATCAGATGTCAGAAAAGGAAAAGGATATAAACACCATAGCTTCCGAGGGGACCTCGGGCCAGATGATAGATATGGCCATGGAGCATCGTAAGGCCGGTATCCAGACGGATATCGGTACTTATGTTGCCCGGAACATGACCACGGATGATAAGCAGGGCACGGCTCTCGGGGAAAGGGACATAGAGGATCCCGCTCCCTTCACGCCGCCGGAGGAGCTTTATGCGGATCTTATAAAGACCATACGCTCATACCATCCTTCGGAGGATACCAGCCTCATAAAGAAGGCTTATGACGTGGCAGATAAGCAGCATGCAGGCCAGAAGCGCCGTTCAGGCGAGCCCTATATCATCCACCCTCTCTGCGTGGGCATCATCCTTGCAGACCTGGAGATGGATAAGGAGACCATAGCGGCAGCCCTCCTCCATGACGTGGTGGAGGATACGGGCATGGAGCTCTCTGAGGTGGATGCAGAGTTCGGCACCGAGATCGCCAACCTGGTGGACGGCGTAACGAAGCTGACCCAGCTCAATTATGACAAGGATAAGATAGAGATGCAGGCGGAGAACCTAAGAAAGATGTTCCTCGCCATGGCCAAGGATATCCGCGTCATCATCATCAAGCTGGCGGACAGGCTCCATAACCTGCGTACCCTCCAGTACCAGTCCCATGAGAAGCAGATAGAGAAGGCCAGGGAGACCCTGGATATATATTCTCCCATAGCTGACAGACTTGGTATCAGCAAGCTCAAGATAGAGCTTGATGACCTGTCCCTGAAGTACCTGAAGCCCGATGTATACTATGACCTTGCCGAGAAGATCTCCCTCAAGAAGGACGAGAGGGAGGAGTTCATCTCCTCCATCGTAAATGAGGTCTCCCAGAACATGGCGGATGCGGACATCAAGGCCCAGGTCGTGGGCAGGGTCAAGCACTTCTTCAGCATATATAAAAAGATGGTCAACCAGCAGAAGACCCTGGATCAGATATACGATCTCTTTGCGGTCCGCATACTGGTGGACAATGTCAAGGACTGCTATGCGGCCCTGGGAGTGATCCATGAGCTCTATAAGCCCATACCGGGCAGGTTCAAGGACTATATAGCCATGCCAAAGCCCAACATGTATCAGTCCCTGCATACCACCCTGATCGGCAGGAAGGGAACACCTTTCGAGGTGCAGATCAGGACCTATGAGATGCACCGTATAGCTGAATACGGTATCGCAGCTCACTGGAAATATAAGGAAGTAGGCTCCGGACAAAAGGCCTCCAGCGCAGAGGACGAGAAGATGAGCTGGCTCCGCCAGGTGCTGGAGTGGCAGAGGGATACCGACGATTCCAAGGAATTCCTTAAGATGGTAAAGTCGGACTTCGATCTTTTCACGGATGAGGTCTACTGCTTTACTCCCACCGGAGACGTGAAGCATCTGCCCAAGGGCTCCACGCCCATAGATTTTGCCTACAACATACACTCAGCAGTCGGAAACAAGATGGTAGGCGCCAGGGTCAACGGCAGACTGGTGCCCATAGACTATGAGATACATAACGGAGACCAGATAGAGGTCATCACCTCCCAGAACTCGAAAGGTCCCAGCCGCGACTGGCTCTCCCTCGTCAAGTCCACCCAGGCCAAGAACAAGATCAACGCCTGGTTCAAGACCGAGAGGAAGGAAGACAACATCGTCCGAGGCAAGGAGATGCTTGAGAAATACTGCAAGCAGAAGGCCCTCAATTACAATGAGCTCACGAAGCCCGAGTATGTGGAGGGAGTATTGAGGCGCTATGCCCTGAAGGACTGGAACGCAGCCCTGGCCTCGGTGGGACACGGAGGACTCAAGGAGTCCCAGGTGGTCAATAAACTCCTTGAGACCAAGCAGAAGGCCTATAAGAAGAATCTGACCGATGCAGATGTCTTAAAGGCCAATCTGGCGGAGAATCAGGATATCACTAATCCCACGGTCAAGAAGAACTCCAAGGGCGGCATAGTGGTAAAGGGCATACACGATGTGGCTGTCCGCTATGCCCACTGCTGCAATCCCGTGCCGGGAGATGAGATAGTAGGCTTCGTCACCAGGGGCAGAGGAATTACCATCCACAGGACTGACTGCGTAAATATGATGAACCTCCCCGAGGATGAGCGGAACAGACTCATAGAGGCGGAGTGGCAGCAGACCGAGGGAGTCAAGGAGACCTATTCCACAGAGATCAAGATCTACTGCAACAACAGGCTCGGACTGATCGTGGATATCTCCAAGATCTTCACGGAAGCCAAGATAGACATAACGAGCATAAACCTTAAGACCGCAAAGAACGGTACGGCCACGCTCATACTGACCTTCGACATTCACGGAAAGGATGAGCTCATGAAGCTCACTGACAAGATCAGAAGCGTGGAAGGAGTCATAGATATAGGAAGGACAGCGGGATGAGTCTTGAAACAGCCTGCCTGATCACGGGCATGATGAAGGAAAACTGCTATATACTTTCAGACAGAGAGCTGGCTCCCGGGGACTGTGTACTCATAGATCCCGGAGATGATGCAGGAAAGATAAGCTCCTTTTTGAGGGAGCAGGGGCTTAGACCCATGGCCATACTCCTGACTCATGGACACTTCGACCACATAACTGCGGTGCCTGAGCTCCTTGAGACATATAAGGACGTAAAGGTCTATGCCTGCAAAGATGAGATCGGTATGCTCGGGGATGCGGGAATCAACCTTTCGGAGCATTTTCTGAGGCCTGTGGAGCTCACGGATATAGAACCCCTTTCCGACGGAGAGGATATAGAGCTCCTGGGGCACGGCTTCAAAGTCATAGAGACTCCTGGCCACACGGCGGGAAGCTGCTGTTATTATGAGGAAAAGGAGAAGCTCCTTTACTCAGGGGATACCCTGTTCCGCAGCTCCTATGGAAGGACTGACCTGCCCACAGGGTCTGAGGAGGAGATGGGGAAGAGCCTCAATGAGAAGCTTTTTACTCTCCCTGAGGATGTAAAGGTATATCCCGGGCATGATGCCCCGACTTCAATAGGTTTTGAAAGAAAGCACAATCCCGGAGCCATCTGAGCTCCGGGTTTTTAAGGAGAATATATGATCTCTATATTGATGGACAGTGATTTTAAGTTTGAACAGGATCTGAGAGAGCTTCTGATGGCGTTTTATCCGGGCGAGAGCTTCACCTATGAGGAGGATGAGGCCTCGCTCCTTTCAGTGTATGTAAGAGGCGGAAGCCTTGAGATAAGAAAAGAGGGAGAGACTCTCCGTGGGGCTGAGCTTCATTTCTGCGGAGACCGAAGCAGTGATAAGTCCGTCTTCAAGAGGGCCTTTTATCTCATGCTCTCTGACATAACCGGGGAAAAGCTGCCCTGGGGCACCCTCACCGGCATAAGGCCGTTAAAGCTTTATGAAAATGAATTCAACAAGGTAAGGAAGTCCCATGAAAAGGACGCTCCGGAACAGAAGCTTATAGCGGAGACCGAGGAGCATATGATAAGGGACTACTATATCTCCACGGAGAAGCTCAGGCTCCTTACGGAGACTGCAAAAAGGGAGAGGGCAGCCCTCTCAGGCAGGGATATAGAAGGGGGCTTCAGCCTCTATGTCAATATCCCCTTCTGTCCCAGCACCTGCCTTTACTGCAGCTTCACCTCCAATCCCATAGACCGCTTCAGCGACAGGATAGATGAATATATAGATGGTATGAGGAGAGAGCTTCAGATACTGGAGGCTTCCAGGAAGGCTTTGCCGGGAGAGGAGTTTTATTCTCCCATATCCGGAAAGCAGCTCCAGACCATATATATAGGAGGGGGTACTCCCACGGCCCTCTGCGCTGAGGATCTGGATAAGCTCCTTACCATGATAGAGGAGGAGGCTGATCTTGGCGGGCTCTTTGAGTATACCGTGGAGGCGGGACGTCCGGACAGCATAAACAGAGACAAGCTGCGGGTGCTTAAAAAGCATCACATAGACAGGATAAGCATCAATCCCCAGACCATGAATGACAGGACCCTGGAGCTCATTGGCCGCAGACATTCGGCGGCGGATGTGGAGCGGGCTTTCCTCATGGCCAGGGAAGAAGGCTTTGATAACATCAATATGGATGTGATAATGGGCCTTCCGAAGGAAGATATAGCGGACGTGCGCTATACCCTCTCAAAGATCGAGGAGCTGAGGCCTGAGAGCCTGACCGTACATGCACTGGCGGTAAAGAGGGCTGCAAGGCTCACCACCGAGGGCCTGGCCTATGCGGGACTTCCCAGGGCCGGAGCAGAGGAGGCCTCAGAGATGATACGCCTGGGTGCGGAATGTGCAGAGAGACTCGGCATGAAGCCCTATTATCTCTACCGGCAGAAAAACATGGCCGGCAATCAGGAAAATGTGGGATACTGCCTTCCCGGAAAGGAGAACCTCTATAATATCCTGATGATGGAGGAAAAACACGGCGTTGCAGGCATAGGAGCCGGAGCTTCCACAAAGCTCATAGTGGATAACAGCGATCCGTCGCTTTACGGCGGAAATCTCCACAGGGTGGAGCGCCATGAAAACATGAAGAACATCAGTATCTATCTGGAAAGGATAGATGAGGTGCTGGAGAAAAAGAGAGTTTTCCTTGTGTCGCTGAAGTAAGCGGCAGCTTAACCTGTAAATAATAAGATAAGTGGCCGCTTTTCGAAGCCAAACCTTCAAATAATAAAATCAGCAGCTGTCTTCCACAGCCAAACCTGTTTTCTCAGTCTCTTTGCCGCTTATATTTACCTGCGGAACTCGAAAGAAAGGGCTTTGCCCTTCTTTCTCAGACAGTCCTCGGTAAATAGCGGTAACAGAGCCTTCGCAAACAGGAAAGTGCGGCTGTAAGGAAGCAGCCGCTGATTTTATTATCTACGAGGTTTTCAGCTAAAAGCATGGAACTCACTTACAAAGCGTGAATTTTGCTTTACAAATGGGACTCTTGAGTTGCAATTTACCTTGTCTACAAAAGAGACTAGAGACCGTATTGACGTTGTTATTATGTTGTAGTAACATATAAAGGACAATAGAGGGATTAGCTGCATGGGAAGGGAGTTAAGGTGTATGAGTCAGACAACTATGACGATCAGAATAGATGACGGACTGAAAAGGGATTTTGATAAAGTCTGTGCTGATCTTGGCATGCCTATGTCTACTGCGATAAATATCTTTGCAAAGAAGGTCGTGAGAGAAAAAAGGATACCCTTTGAAGTTTCCGTGGATCCTTTTTACAGCGAAACAAATATTAAGGCTCTCAAGAAAAGCATAGAGCAGATAAAATCAGGAAAAACGGTCGAAATGTCTCTTGAGGACCTGGAAGGGTGAACAGATGAAGTTTCTTTTTTCAGAACAGGCATTTGAGGAATATTCTGAGTGGCAGAAGATAGATAAAAAGATATCCGGCAAGATCAATACATTGTTTAAGGATATTTCAAGGAGTCCTTTTAGCGGGCTGGGAAGGCCGGAACCGCTAAAAGGAGATCTGAGAGGATATTGGAGCCGGAGGATAGACGATACAAACAGGATAGTCTATCGAGTCACTTAGGAGTATATAGAAATCATTCAGTGTAAAGGTCACTATGATGATTGAGATGCAAATCTAAACATGGATGCTCTGGTTTCTTATGCAACAGAGTTGGTTCCTGAAAAGGCTGATTTTTCAGAGGTATCAGACAGCAATGCGGATGATAATGATGATCTGGCTTCAGAAACTGAAGAAACAGACAAAGAAAATGGTAATAGCGAAAAGACTGAGGAGGACGACTTCGATAAGTACTATACGATAAAAAAGGTCGAGCCCATTAAGAGCAGCCTCAGGTCTCAGACTATGACTGAGGACGAGGACATATATGAAGTAATCAACTTCCCTGAGTTCCTTACTGTAACGACCATGAGCGGAGAGGAGCTTGAGCTTGAAGTTGACTGGTATCTTCGTGATGAGGATACAGAGATAAAGGCCGGAAGCATCATCTAGCTTATTGGCAGGAGAGGCAACAAAAGATGATCCTATGAAGATTTATTATAAAAGATGGTGAACGTGAAAGTATTGTAAGACATCGAGAGACAGATGAGGTTCTGAAACAGGCTCCCGATTCTCTGGTCACCCTTGTTGATGTGGATTTTAAGGAGCTTTCAGACCGGCCTTATTGACACATCGCCGGAATTGAGCGTGACAAGGCCCGCCTCGGTCTTTACGATCAGGTTTCCGGCCCGGTTGATGTCAACTGCAAGGCCGGTACGCCGCTGATCCCGCTCCATCCACCAGACTTCCTTTCCGAGTATGAGAGAGCGGCTTTTGTATTCTTCAAAAAGCTCGTCTGAATCGGGATCTTCGGAAGCTTTAAAGATCTCTGAGGCTATCTCTGCTATTAGTCTGCTGCGGCCGATGTCCATATCGTCTATGGAAAATGCTATGTCCCGAAGCTCATCAGGGAAGCTTTCCGTAGTCAGATTCATGCCTATGCCTATGATCACGGAGCCCAGGATGCCGCTTTTCGGATCAGTTACTGCTTCGGTAAGTATACCGCAGGCCTTCCTGCCTCCGAACCAGACGTCATTGACCCACTTGATCTCGGGCTTCATATGGGAATGCCGCTCTATCACATGGCAGACAGCGACAGCCGTGGCCGTGGTTATGGAAAGGAAGTTTTCCACCGGCTTTCCGACTTTTATGACAAGGCTCATATATATGCCGGTGTCGGAAGGGGAGTAGAAGTGCTTTCCGTATCTGCCTCGGCCTTTTGTCTGGCTGTCAGCCGTGATCAGGGCAAGAGGTGAGGTCCCTTCCGGATCCGACCACTGTGATCTTGCAAATTCCTTTCCTATATCCTGGGTGGAGCCCACTGTGTCATATACCTGGATAGTGCAGTCTGTTATTCCTGCTCCTGAAAGAGCGGAGGAGATATCCTCCGCTGAAAGCCTGTTATCTATGCTCTTTGAAAGTCTGCTGTCTGTACCCCTTGAAAGTTCTTTATCCATATCTTTTGAAAGTCCGTTATCTATGTCCTTCATGTTCCCTTAACCTGTCACATATATTTTCCAGCATGAGCTGCTTGAGATAGATGTCAAAGCCGAGCTCGCAGGCAAAGGAGAAGAGCCTGAGCATTTCGACGTCGGGATCCGCTGAGGCTGCAGTCTGCTGATCGGCTGTCTTTCCGCCTGAGGCCATGAAATCAGTGCCGTTTACTCCTGAAGTTCTGGGGTCAGAGTCCTTTTTTGATGCACTGACACTGGAAGCAGCTTCATCGGAGGATGCTTCTCCGCGGGCCTTGCCCCGGCTTTCATATTTTTCAAAGGTCTTTTCCGCAAGCTCAAATTTCTGCCTTATATCCTGCTTGAGCACTTCCATCTGGGAAGCTTCGAGGGAAAATACCTCTTTATAAATATCCTCCACAGAGAGATTCTTATCTCCGAAGTATTTGGTCTTTATGTCTTCAAGAAGCACCCTCAGGTCATCGAGGGAGAGAAGCCCCTTATAATAATATATAAACAGCAGCATGAAGATATGCTCCCGGTTATACTTCTTCTTTTTCGGGGGCGGCAGCAGCCTGGCTTTGGTGTAATTATTGATCATGGTCTTTGTGAGCACCTTGTCGTCTTCATGACGCTTTACGCTCTTTAAGTGCTGCTCCATGAATCCCGTGACCTGATCCATATATATGTCTATGTAGGGCACCTTCTCGGGCTTTACATAGCTTATGGTATCCAGAAAGCGGATGATGTCATTGTAGATCTCTTTATTATCCATAAATGCTCCGTTTCATATGCCGATTAAGTTAAAGGAAGCCGGGACCCAAAATAAACCATATCCATATGATCCTCGATCCATTATCACTGCGGGCAGATCTATGATACGAAGATAAGTATAGCACACTTGGAGGGCATACATAAACATTCTCTTGTAAGTAGCCTTGAAAATATGATAAAATACCGGGACGGGCGCGAGATGACGTCCGCAGGGTTATTTGCAGTACGGACCAATAGGGCCGCCGGCCCTATGGCTGCAGGCGTGCAATGACGCCCGCAGAGATATTTGCAGTACGGATACGGGGCCTTCGGGCTTATATACGAAGATCATGAGTATAAGGATAAAAGCGGATATACATACCCATACGATAGCAAGCGGCCATGCCTACGGTACTATCAGGGAGATGGTCACGGAGGCAAGGGAGAGGGGGCTTCAGCTTTACGGACATGCTGAGCATTCCCCTTCTACTCCCGGAGCCATAGATCCTCTGTATTTCCTCAATCTCAAGGTAGTGCCAAGGTTCATACAGGGTGTGGAGATACTCCATGGCTGCGAGATCAATGTCATGAATGGCGGGATACTGGATCTTGAGGAGAAGTATCTTAAGTGTCTGGATTATGCCATAGTGGGCATTCATGGGATCTGTTACGAGGATGAGGGAAGGCTCAGGAACACTGAAAATCTCATCGAGTGCATGAAGCATGAAAAAGTATTTTTCGTGTCTCATCCTGACGATGACCATACGCCCCTGGATTATGAGCTGCTCACGGATGCAGCAGCCAGATATCATGTGGCCCTGGAGGTCAATAACAGTTCATTCATCAAGAAGGAAAAGAGGCTCAACTGCCTTGAAAATTATAAAAGGATGCTGGAGCTCTGCGAAAAGAAGAGAGTGCCGGTGATCCTGAGCTCTGATGCCCATGATCCCAGTGCAGTAGGGGCGGTCGATCTGGCTGGAGCATATGCTGAAGAACTGGGTTTTGACAGGGAGCTGATACTCAATACTGACATAGCAAAGCTCAAGGCATTTATAGGCTATAAGTAAGCCATATCATCAATCAGAGTATGCCGTTAAGTAAGGCTCAGGGCATTTACAGGCTATAAGGGCTGAACCATATACAGACTGATATAGGCAGGCTGATATGTACAGACGGATATAAATAGTTATGAACGGAGAAAAGGATTTGAAGGATATACTTAAGGGACTTAATGATAAACAGCTTGAAGCAGCGGAGCATA